>JACQUW010000308.1 GCA_016210115.1 Deltaproteobacteria bacterium
ACTCAAACCTGTAGCACCAGGTGAACTGTTGCTGGAAGAATTTCTGAAGCCGATGGGGATCAGCCAGTATCGGCTGGCGAAGGAGATCGGCGTGCCGGCGCAGCGTATCGGCGAGATCGTGGCGGGCAAACGTGCCATCACTGCTGACACCGACTTGCGCCTGTGCCGGTTCTTCGGCCTCTCTAATGGTTACTGGCTGCGTGCCCAGGCAGCACATGACACAGAAGTCGCGGAACGAACTTTAGGCGCTAAGCTGGCAAAGATTAAACCCTGGGCGGGTGGCGGGGTCAATGGAAGTCACGCTTTAACCCGCGCGTGAACACGGACGCTTCGCAAGCAGATTTCGCCCGCTCGCCTCGGGCTGGTTACGCATAACGTCAGGCGACTTTATAACGGCCCCGGATGGTATTGAATACGAAGAATTGGAGCTCGGAAACTGAAGTGCGGCGAATCGCAGGATTGGGAGCAAGGAGCGTCAAGCCCCTCCGGTGCCGCGAGAACTTCACTTGTGATTGCGAACAAGAATCCGCGTGTGTTGCTCGACGTGGCTTAAGTAGCAGGCGCGAAACGTAATCCCAAGCCAACAAGGAAAGACAATGGCGAATAACAGAGACGGCGCTTCGTATCCGAATCGAAAGATCTCAGAGACATTTTTTGCCTTCGCGGCACCGCTTCTGGAGGCGGTTGGCCCAAAAGCTACCAGAAGACAGGTCGAAGAAGTCCTCAAGATTGCGTTCACCGTTTGGAACTCGGTTATTTATGACACGGTCAATGGCAACGACCACTATGTTGCCCAAATCCGTCAATTAACAGCCAACGATCCACAATCGTCGGCAGTTCTGGAACAAATGATTACGCGCAAGAAAACCATGTTTTCGGACGACCAAAGGGTTATAGGGGAGTATAAGCTCACAAAAAAGCCTGGTGAATGGCATCTTTGGGCGGAGGCGCGAAAACCAAAACGTACAGGCTAAATGCAGGAACGCCGAACCGGCGGCTGCACCGGATCACATAAAGCCGGTCTCCTGCGTGACCCGCAGTTTGGCATCCTGCTTATCCTTACGGCTTCTATCGTCTAAAGCAACAAGAATTCCACCTCCCTCGCCTCTTGCTCTCCCGCCGGTTTTCTGGCAGCAAAAGCTGAAGTTTTGTTGTTCATGTTCAAGATGGTGAAGATTGACTCTTTCAGTAGCGGGGCTGCGGATGAGTAAGCTGTGCAGCCTCGACGAGGCAATCAAGAACACGGTCGCGGACGGTATGTCGGTGGCGATGGGCTGCGGGCTTGAGTCGCTGATTCCTTTCGCCGCCGGCTACGAGATCATCCGGCAGAAGAAAAGAGGGCTCAATCTTGTTGCGCCTATTTCCGATATCCAATTCGACCAGCTTATCGGCGCGGGCTGTGCTTCGAAGATCACCGCGGCCTGGGTCGGTAATGTCGCCGCCGGCCTGGGGCACAATTTCCGGCGTGCTATGGAGGAGTCAATTCCTCACGCTCTGGAAGTCGAGGAACATTCCAATTTCAGCATCGGTCTGGCTCTCAAGGCCGCTGCCATGGGTCTTCCTTTCCTGCCCACCCACACGGCCCGCGGAAGCGATTTCAGCCGGGGAGAGCAATTTCGGCCGATCACCTGCCCGTTTACAGAACAGGAACTATTGGCCGTGCGCGCGCTCGCGCCCAACGTAGCGATTCTTCACGTCCAGCGCGCCGACGAGCAAGGAAACGCTCACGTGTGGGGCAATCTGGGCGTCGTTCCGGAAGCTGCTCGCGCCGCCGGGAAAGTCATCCTGACGTGCGATGAGATCGTGGATCATGACGTGATTCTTTCGGATCCAAACCGGACCATCATTCCCGGATTCCTGGTAACTCATGTTGTCCATGTGCCCTTCGGCTCTCATCCCTCGCCGACGCAGGGCTACGCGCGCAGAGATGACGACTTCTATTTCGAATACCACAAACAGTCGCGCAGCCGCGAAGATTTCGCAAAATGGTTGGAGAATTGGGTGCTGGGAGTTGAAGGCCACAACGGATATCTGGAGCGGTTGGGTAGGACGAGAGTGGAGAGCCTTAAACCGGGAAACGATGATTTCTCTCCCCCGGTGAACTTCAGCGTCTGATCGGTGGACGTGGAGATCCGGCAAAGAACCTGGATTCCGCTTTCGCGGGAATGACGGATGGACAGAGACGTCTTACAAAAAACTCGAAAGCATGCACGGGATGAGTACCGACTACACGCTTAAAGAGCTTATGGTCATCGCGGCGGCGCGGCAGATTCGCGACGGGGAGCTCTGTTTTGTCGGCATGCGCTTGCCTCTTTTGGGATTCGCCGTAGCCAAGGAACTCCATGCCCCCGGCGCCATCGGGATTTTTGAAAATGGCGTGATCCGTGACTGGCCGGCCCTCGCCCCGATTTTCACCATGAGCGACCCACCTAATGTGAGCCGGTCTCTTTCCTGTGAAGGCCTATTAGACGTAATGGGACTCCTTCAGAGCGGGCGCGTGAATTTAGGATTTATTGGAGGCGCCGAGGTTGATCGCTTCGGCAATCTCAATACGCATTGGGTGGTCGAAAACGGGCATCGCGTCAGGCTTCCGGGAAGCGGCGGCGCGGCTGACATCTCGACACTGGCCGGTCGATGCATCATTATCATGAATCATGAGAAGCGCCGTTTTCCGCCGAAAGTTCACTTCATCACTTCGCCCGGGCATGGAGACGGTAAAGACTGGCGCGAAAAGAAAGGACTCAAAGGCGGCGGCCCCAGCCGGGTTATTACCAGTATGGGAATTTTCTCATTCGACAGCGCTTCGCGAGAGATGGTTCTGAGCTCCTACCATCCCGGCATCACCGTCGAGGAGATTCGCAAACAGACTGGCTGGCCATTGAAGATTTCCGCAGATCTTCGCGAGACACCTTCCCCTACGCCTCAAGAACTGGCCGCAGTCAGAAAATACGACCCGAGACGCGTCTGGACTTCCTGATAACAGGAGCAGGCCAGCGTAATCAATAACCGATGAATCATTCTCCGGCGATCATCGTACACGGTGGCGCGGGCTCGATCCCGGAAGATATCCTCGCTCCGATGTTAGAAGGATGCAGGAAGGCCGCTCTGGAAGGTTGGAGGGTACTGGATGCCGGCGGCTCCGCACTCGATGCGGTGGAGCAGGCGGCGATCTTCCTCGAGGATGATCCGCTTTTTAATGCCGGGACCGGCTCAACCCTAAATCTATTGGGCGAAATTGAGATGGACGCGGCGATCATGGACGGGCACACTCTGGCAGTGGGCGCCGTGGCCGCGGTCAGCAGGATCAAAAACCCGATCCGCCTCGCGCGAAAGGTCATGGAGGACGGGCGGCACGTTTTCCTTGCAGCGGATGGGGCCCTGCGCTTCGCGCGCGAAGCGGGGATCCCTGAATGCTCGCCCGAGACCTTGCTCGTCGAAGCCCGAAAAAAGCACTGGGAGAAAACCCACGGAACCATCGGCTGCGTCGCGTTCGATCGGAGCGGCGCCATTGCCGCGGGCACCTCGACCGGCGGTATCTTCGACAAACTACCGGGAAGGATCGGTGATTCTGCTTTACCGGGATGCGGCACCTACGCGTGTGAAACGGGCGGCGTCTCCTGTACGGGTAACGGCGAGGCCATTATCCGGACGGTTCTGGCAAAAACCGCTGTTGAATTTCTCCTCGGAGGATCCGGGCCTGGTGAAGCCGCTCGAAAGTCGGTTGCTTTTCTCGAGAAAAAAACCGGCGCGAAAGCCGGCCTGATTCTCATCGACCGTGAAGGACGCATCGGCTACTATCGCAATACGGAGCGAATGCCGGTTTGTCTCATCTCAGGGCACAACGAAATCGTCACCGACTGCTAACCGGAGCCCGTCTAGATCAAAAAGACGTGCCGGCCGGGACGGAGTCGGTCAGTGATCCGAGTTTCAGTTTCTGTCGCATCCTATCCATCCACCCCAGAAGGTTCGCGCAGCTCGCCGGAATCTCATATTTGACGGTGGTATACAGATAGTGAAGCTGGGTGAAGATGGCGATCTCCGCGATGGTCATCCGGCCGAAAAGAAAATCCTTCCCCGTGAAAAACTGATCCAGGGTTTTGAACAGGATCCCTAGATTCTTTTCCGCATCTTTTTTGGCCTCCGGGGTCTCGGCGCGGCGGAAAGTCCTGATCGCCTGATTCAACACCTCATCGGACCAGTCCTCCAGCATCAGGCAGAGTCCCTTGTCCGAAGGGCTGTCGGGATAAATGCTGTTCTGCGGATACTGCTCCTCTAAAAAAGCCGAGATGAAAGTAGAATCGATAACGCACTTGCCGTTATAGTCCATAACCGGAAATTTTTTCTGGCCGGAAAAATCGACCAGGGGCTGGCGCTTCTCCCTGACGTCGAAAATCTCGTATGGGATCTTCTTCATCGCCAGTACGATCCTCACCTTTTCACAGAACATGGAGGTTTGCGTTTGATACAGTCGTATGCCCATCCTCGTTCTCCTTTCTGCATCAGACTATTTTGCCAAAGTTCAAAACCCCGCTGAATTCGAATCGAAATCAGACTCCTGCCACAATGAGTCTCGAAAAGAGCTTTTCTTGAATCCAGGCAGACAGGTCCACAAGACTTCGAGGCCCGATCTCATGTCCCATGTCGTACTCCCGGTAGGTTACGGGAATCCGTAAAGCGCGCAGAACCTCTATCGAACCCCTGGCCCGATCAACCTCGATCAATTCATCCTCTGATCCGTGCTGGACCAGAGTGGCGAGATTCTCGATCCCAGGCGACGGTGAAATCGCATCGACCAATTCTTGGGTCAGCCAGGAGCTCAGAACCACGAGAGCCGCAAAACGTTCCGGCTTGCTCAACGCCAGACTGTAAGCCATAACTCCGCCCTGGCTGAAACCAAGGACGACCAGCTTTTTCGGATCGATCGGATAACGCGCCGCGCAGGCGTCGAGAAATTGCTCCAATTGACCCTTAGCCGAAAGAACCTCCGCAAGCTCCGGCGGTCTCCCCAAAGTCAGAGGAAACCATCCGTAACCGATCATCCCTTCTCCTATCCGCGTCGTCACCGGACCCTGCGGACAAAGTACCAGGAAGCGTCCACTGCACAGGTAAGGCGCGAGGCCGAGAAGATCCAGGGCATTGGCTCCCCATCCATGCAATGCGAGAATTGTCGGGTGCGGTCCATCGCCCTGAGGCTCAAAAACGGCATGAATCAGTTGCATCGCGCTGTTTATCTCCTCACGTCGTTAGAAAGACTGGTGAATCTGTAGCATCAATATTGAGATGGAACAAGGATGCAGCAACATCACCCGGGTAATTGCCTGAGGAACAGTGGAGAGCATTTTTTCATCGCCGCGAAAAGAGAACCGTAACTCCTCGAAATGCGACCTGTAGTCGCTGCCCGTATAAATCCTGACAAAAGCCATGGGTTTTTCTCCTTTGCTCCGCTTCCTTATCATGCGCCTGGCTGAGAGCCAACCGGGATAAACCTTTTTGCCTCAGGCGCGTCTAATCGTAACGTAAGGAGGTAAGTTATGAGAAAACTCAAACTAATGACATTGGCAGCTGTGGCTGCGGGGAGCCTCTTGATTGTGAGCGGACCTGCCTTCGCTGATCGTTGGAATTCCCCTCGAAGAGATCTGCGGCGGGAACTCCACCAGGACCGTAGAGAGATCCACCAGGACCGCGCGGAACTTCGACGAGATTATAGAGAATTGGGGAGAGACAGGCGGGAGCTGCGGCAGGATCTTCGCAGGGGCGCGCCGCCGGACGAGATTGCCCGGGACCGAGCGGAGATCAGGCAGGATCGGTATGAGATACGGGGAGACAGAAGAGAGCTCCGGCGGGATCAGAATGAGTATCGTCGCGACCTTCGCGACTACAGGCGGTATAATAGGTATCCTTACTATGACCGCTACTATGGATGGGGTGGTTACGGTTCGAGAGATCGCTACCACAGCGGCTATGACTGGAGAGACCGCGATTACGGGTGGGGCCGGCACGGCTGGTCGTACTGGGATTAGTCTGAATCATTTTCTTTCGTCGCTGCGGCCTCATCGAGGCTGCAGCGAACTCCCCATGACTTCAAGCGCTTTACGCCGGTAACTAGCGGATCGTGACGGCGCCGCGTGGATGTGAACCGGGACAGATGAAGGTCACCCGCTCATCATCTCCACCGAATCACCTCGAACACATTCGAAAAATCGTCGGTCCACACTGACGCTCCCGGAGGCGGCGAAAGCTCGATCCAGCGGCCGCGTGAAGTGTCCAAGAGCTTGCCCAGGGCAGCCCGGTCCGTGCTCAACAGCGCCCAAACGGAGGGAGATTTGCCTCCCGCTCGTTCCTCCGACGTGACTTCGGTATCCTCTTGCACCAGGCACACCATCGGCGGGCGAGCGTCCTCGGCCAGCCTGGCCATCGCATGTTTCAGGTCCAGATGACGGTTCGAGATGTTGAGGGCGATGATACCGCCGGCCGTCAGTTTCGACCGGTAGATCTGCAACGCTTCGCGGGTCAAGAGGTGCAGGGGAATGGCGTCGGAAGTGAACGCGTCGATGATGATCAACCCGAACGTGCCATCGCTTTTTCGCAGTGTCAGGCGAGCATCGCCGACAACGACATCGATCTTGCCGCCGCTGCCCAGGAGCCTTCTGCGTGCGTCGTGTAAATAAGTGAACTTGCTGGAGTCTTCGGCGATCTGGACCACGACCGGGTCGATCTCGAAATACGTCCAGTACTGTCGGGGCTGCGCGTAGCTGGCGAGCGTGCCTGCGCCGAGGCCGACGATAGCGACGCGACGGAGACGGGGGTCGCCGTCCAGGGCTTGCAAGAGCTGGCCGATCGGCCCCTTCCGGTGATAGTAGGTCAGCGGCTCCTCGCGCTGCTCCGGGTTGAGGCTCTGCTGGCCGTGCACGGTGTTGCCGTGGATCAGGCGGCGATAATTGCCGGTCGCATCGCGCGTCACACGATGCACTCCGAAGAAGCTGCGAACCTGGTATTCAGCTCGACCGTGAACTCCAGCGTAGAGCGTGCTGGCCAGCAGAATCGCTCCAATGCCCAGACCGAAACGAACCGGCCGCCGCATGAAGGTGTAGCACATCACGGCGGGCACAGCGAACATGACGGCCACACTGATCGGCCCCGCGGGCAGGTCGAGCGCCTGTCCTGCCAGCACCAGCACGGCTGTGAACAGGCCGATCATGGCCGGTAAGAGCATATCCAGCCTTGCTGCAGTCCGGGGCGAGCGATGGTGAACGGGAGGGTTGCTCTTCTTCTGCACAAGTTCGTCTTCGCCGGGTTTGAGCAAACAGGCCAGCACGAGCGCCAGGGGATATTCCACGACGGTGTTGAATACCACCGGAGCGACCAGAGCGGTGAACAGGCTGCCGAGAACGCCACCCACAGCCAGCCACAGGTAGAACTCGGTCAGGTGCTTAGCGGCCGGCCGGGTGTGCGCGAGTTCCCCATGACAAACCATGCATATCCAGAACAAGCCCAGTAAGTGTAGGGCGATCAGGAGAAGGGCCGATCCGCGTGTTTCCGTGGCTTCAGAAATGATGATCAGGACCGGGATCAGAACGGCCAGCGGCATCCAGCGCACCATGAAGGCGTGCGGCAACAGTGTTCGGCGGGCAAAGACCAAGGTGAAGGTGAGCAAGTACAGGCTGATCGGCATGACCCACAAGAGCGGAATGGAAGCAATGTCCGCGGTCAAGTAGGTGGTGACGCTCAGCATCAAGCTGGACGGCGTGGCCGCCAGACCGAGCCAGCGCAGCCGGCGAACCCAGGTGAGTGCAGGCGCGGCGGACGAAGCGGGAGCGGACCGGACTTCGTGTGGTTTCTGCGATGGATTCTTCTTCTCGGTCGGCGGAATGGATAGGCTGGAGAATCTCAAGACAACGACACTGGCCGGCCGGGCACGCCACACGCACACCGCGCATCCCAGGATCAGGGCAACGAGCACATAGAAGCCCCCGATCCAAAGCGAGCGTTGCGTTGCCAACGCGAAGTTCGGCTCAATGACGACGGGATAGAGAATCAAGGCCAGCATGCTGCCGAGGTTGCTGGAGGCGTAGAGGAAGTACGGATCCTTGCCGGCAGTGTGCCCTGTGCCGGCGAACCACTTCTGCAAAAGCGGCCCGCAAGTCGCCACGACCACGTAGGGCAGCCCCACTGAAACGAGCAGCACCCTCAGTAGCCACAGCACGGGATAGACCCCTTCCGGCGGCTCCGCATCGGCCGCTATGCCGTTCGGCAGTACGAGGAGCGGCAGCAACACAAACCCCAAGTGGACAGCCGACTGCTTGCGCAGTCCCAGCCATAGCAGCCCCGCGTGCGCGTACGCATATCCCGCCAGCAGCCCCGCCTGAAAGAACACCATGCACGTATTCCACACCCCCGGCGTGCCGCCCAGCGACGGCAACAGCATCTTGGCGACCATGGGCTGGACCATAAACAGCAGAGCGGAGCTGATGAATAGCGTTACAGCGAAGAAGACAGGCAACTTCTCCCCTTTAACCGGCGGATTTTGTCGTCTGCCCGAAAACACGCAGGCGGAGCTCGATCTTTGTTCCCAACCACAAGGCATGGGCCGAATGATCCGCCAGGTTGTCGCCCGTCTCGGGGTGGACCAGGATATCGAGATTTTCCCGATTCAGCATGAGCCAGGGCACAACGCGGCCAAATTCTTCCGGTGGGAAGACGGCCTGGTACATCGATTTTGGGTGAGGGCCGACCGGTTCGTCATGCCAGCCCCCCAGTTGCACCGCGAAGCGGGCTAATCCTTCACGAACTCGCGCCGCGGCTTTCCGCGTTTCGGGATCATAGTAGATATGAGCGTGAAAAGCGTGGATTTTCGGTTGCCTGTTTTCCATCTTTGTAAGGCCTTCCAGGGCGCGACCGTTCCCTACAGTTTTTCCGCCCGGTTTTCGGTCTTAGCTCCTCGGCCTGCCGCGCTGTCCATATCCAGAAGAGCTAATGCCTCGGAGAGCTGTAAGAGATCTCTAAGATTCCACCAGCGCTCTAATGCGGCGGGCGTTCGCTCCTGCCCTAGAACCGGCTCAGCCATTGAAACGAATTTGTCGTTGATATCTTTATCCTGCATTGGATTCTTATTATGTCCCAGAGGGTCCCGTGGCTCCAAGTGATAGCGCCATCCGTTGTTCGTGGTCGCCTCCACGCGTATGGAAACCGTTTCCGGATAGATGGCGTCAACTGTTTCATCCCTGCGCACACGAATTTTGTTCATCAGCGGCCTGAGAGATTCATCGCGATACGCGGGCTCTTCAAAGGCCGCAAGGTTAATCGTGCCATCAACCAAAGTACGGGCGAAGATGTAGGGCAGGCTGTGGTCCGCGGTCTCTCTCGTCTTGGGATCCCACTTCTCCGGCTCGCTCCCTATTTCGCTAAACGCAAAAGCATAGGTGCCGATATCGATCTCCGCCAGGTCGCGCCAATCAACCAAAGAGCGAAGCTCTAACGCCGCCCACACGACAAGCTGCGCATTGTATTCCACCGGCCAGTACTTGAGCTGTACGTCGGGCGTACGAAACAGGCCGCCGCGGCCGCCGAAAGCTGCAAGCTCGAAAGGTCCGGTGATCAGATCCCATAGCCCGTGTTTTCCCTCGAAAGGCCGATCAGGCCCCGTCATCCCCTCAGCCGCAAGCAGTGTGGCGAAGACTGCGTTTCGAGTCGAGAACGCGGTTGCCGCGCCCTTCCAGAGAGAGAGCTCGCCTGCCCGGGTGTTGCGCATCGGCACGTTGGAAACAACGGTAATCGCAATTGCCTCCCGTAGCACCTTGGGCGATAAACGAAGCAGATGGCCCAAGCCGGCAGCGGTACAGATGCCAATCACGAAGCCCTGGTCCCAGCCCTTCACTCTTAGACCGGTCGCGTCATTGAAGCGAACGAAAAGCTCATAGGCCACGACCATACTCGAAAGCAACCGGCGGCCATCCGCGCCTGCCGCCTCTACGAGCGCGAGGAAAGCTCCGAGACAGTCACTGGGATGCCCGCCTGGATACTGGTCGTTAAAATCGAGGGTGCGGATCATTGCGGTGTTTACGAAGGCCGCATCTTCGGCCGTGGATCTTTCGCCGAACCCGAGGATCCGGCCGAAATGGCGTTGCGGCGCGGCGCCCCGGGCAAGCCGCAGACCGATCCGGGCCGGCTCGCATTCATAAGCCCCGATCGCGCAGGCAAGGCTGTCCACGATTCGCTGAGTCGCGGCGTGAATCACCTCCTCCGGCAACTCGTCAAACGTCAAACCGGAAGCATAATCGGCAATCAGGCAAGTTAAGTTGTCCATGTCTTCCTTTTTCGTGCTCGAAACGATGGCTCCTTTTAATCGGGGATTCTAGCCGTTTTGAGCCGCCTCCGACAAGCGTTTTCGGAAGCGAATTCGCACTGACAGAGAACCCAGTCGTCTCGAGGCGAGATCCGCGAGAAACAGGCAAAGTCCAAGACTGGACAACGCCCACCAACTCTCCCCGGCCGACCGGCTCTTACGGGGATCCGGAGTAAAGAGGCGCCGGAGTCCCTCATCCAACTGCTCCGGATCGAGAGCTTCGCCTCCGGTCTGCTCTGCCAGACGACTCAGCAGCGTGCGATTTGCTTGCAGCTCCCGGTACTCTCTCGGATAGGGAGAGACAAAGGGCACGGTCGCGGTCACGGAAGGGGGCGCGCCCGTTTCGCCCTGATCGTGAACCGTCACAAAATAAACTCCGCGCTCTGAAGACGAAAAGTGGCTCTCATACCGTCCCGGCGCGATCTGTTCAAATGACTTGACTATCGTAGTTCGATCCGGGCCGGTGAAATTCGCTTTGAGCTTACGTTGATTGACAAAGCCACCGTCCTTGGACAACAAATCCGCGATCACAGTGATCTTATTCTCCTGTTGTTTGAATTGAGTCCGCAACCTCTGCTCGGGAACTTTTCTGAGAGCGCTCCGAGCGACTTGCCCGATCCACTGGGGAAAACTTTCCCACATTATCCATTCCTTTCCCCAGCGGCCGCTTAAGTCTGAACTGAAGGCCGTGACTTTCCCGAGTCCATAACGCCAGGAAACGAGAAGAGGATCTTCCGCCACTTTCATCAGCAGCTCCGCGCCAGGTTTTGGATGCGTGAGGACGTAGCCACGAACGGGAGGAATCCTTTTTCCTGAAAATCCTTTGAGCGGTCCAGTGCCAATCGAGATCTCGGCCGGGACTGTTTTCTCGATTATCAGGTCGCGCGAAACCAGCAGCGCCTCGGAAGTAAAGATCTGTGGAATGGAGGCAGGATCAACGGTAACATAGGCCCTCCCTTTTCCCTCCCGGGCGATCCCTGCCATTAGGGCGACATCCGCGTCTTGTCCCAAAGCCACGATCGATATCGTTATTCCGTCGCGAACCATTTTTGTAACCAGAGAGTGAAAATCTGCCTTGTCCGTCAGGCCATCCGAGAGAACCAACAGGTGCTTGATGGCCGCAGCCTTGCTCGAGAGCGACCGGTGAGCTTCCGTCATCGCCTTGTAGAGATCGGTTCCTCCCTCAGATTGGAGAGAAGAAAGCTTTTCATGAAACCACTCCCCCTTGCCCACCTGGCGAAATGGGAGAAGCCAGTCCCACCCGGCGTCAAAGGTGAGGATTCCTGCCTGGTCGGAAGGATTCAAAAGATCCGCAGCGGCAGCCGCCGCAGACTTCGCCAGATCCAGCTTGGTTGTTCCTTCAGGCCCGGCTCCCATGCTCCCGGATTTATCCAACAGGAAAAGGATCGCTATGTGCGGGAGGTCCAGGCGCGCAGGGGGTCTCATCTCGACGGGAAGCACCCTTTCGAGTGGCGTCCGATAATATCCGCCGGCCCCGTAGCTCTGCGGGCCGCCGAGGACGAGTAAGCCACCGCCCAGATCCATCACATATTTTTCCAGAGCTTCCATTTTCGCCTGCGATAGACGAAAAGCGGGAACGTTATCCAGGACAACGAGGTCGAACGCCGACAATTCAGCCAGAGAAAGGGAGCTCTCTTCCGGAGCTGATTCGACTACAGAATACCCCTGCGCGCCGAGGGCACGGGAGGCATGAAGCTGAGCGCTCTTTTCTGAGTGAAGATAAAGTATTCGTGGCGGCCCTTTGACCTGGACGACTCCCTGAAGAAGATTATTCTCCGCGAGCGTATCCATGGGAGATTCCACCAGGAGCTCGTACGTGTGATTTCCGCGTCGCTCGAGGCTCTGCGCAAATCGCACCCAATTGGTGCCGGCTCTGAGGGTCAACGTCTCATCCTTCTCGACCAGGCCGTCGCGCAACAGCTTGATTCGGGCAGGGGCTTCTTGAAAACTTTCAATCGCGCCTTTGACCTCAAAAGCTTCAAGGTCGTCGACCTGGTCCGGCAGCAGCAGATCACTGATGTAGATTTCATTTCGTCCGTGGGATGGATTGATCGCTGAAACCCAGACGGGAACATCATGAGAACGGAGCAGAGGCACGATCCGCGAGACCAAGCCGCGGTTTTCGTTGCCATCGGAAATGAGAAGAATTCTTCCCTGCCGTCTTTCGCCGACCTGAGCCAGGGCCGCCTGAAGGGCTCCGTGAATGTCCGTTTCATCCCGCTCGACAGAGGGAGAAAAATCCGCCAGTGGGTAATCGTTCCGGGGAAGAAACTCCCACTGGGGTTGCCGGCCGAAAAAGAGCAGGCCTGTTCGCGTGTCAGGACCGGCCAGGCGACGGGCCTCCTCCAAAATTTTCAGGACGATCTCTTTGCCCTCTTGCCCGGCGCTATGGGAGAAATCGACTGCCATGATCACATCCAGGGCGGCCACGCTTCTGAAAATCCGGGGATTCGCCACAGCTAGAAGAATTGTCGAAAAGACCACCAACCGAAAGGCAGCGGGTAGTAAAGCCATACCGCTCCGGTAAGCCAGTAAGCTTTCCACCAGCAACAGGACGCCCGCGATGACAAGCAAGGAAGGCCAGAGAGAAAGACCAGCTTCGCTTGCGCTAGCTTCATAGGGCTCGGCTCGCGTCGAATCGGGACGGGCAGGCAAACGGGGAGCAATCCGCGATTCGCTCTCGCTAAAAAGGTTAACCGCAAACTCCCCTTCCCCACCGCCGCTTTTAAATTTGTAAAAGCCGACTTCTTTCGTGTCGGAAAAAACAAGCGGGTTGGAATCGGCGCTCAAAATCTCCCTCCGACCCGATGGGCTGGCGATCTCGACCTGACCTGCGGAGCCGGCCAGTTCGATCGAGTAAGGCATTCCGGCCTGGAGCTGAATCGTCGGGAATTCAGCTCTCCCTGGTCGAAACCAATTCAGGGCATTGGTCATCAGAATCGGGAAGGCGACACGGAAAGGAAGGTCCGAAGCGGATAACTCAAACCCAAGAATCAACGCTTTTAACCGGTTCGTTTCGAATGCGCAGATCAGGGCACCCTCTTTTGAGCGCGCCAGAGGGACCCCCTCTCCCGTCAAGCCAAGACGCATCGCCTCTTTGATGGTGAGGTTGTCGAGACGCACCCCCTTTGTTAAGGGATGCACGCCGGAGATCGGCAGAGGCTGAGGAAGGCGAATCTTGCCCTGAACGGCGACCGGAAGGTTTTTGGCAACCGTGTTAATTAGAATAAAATTCCCTTCCGTCAACAGCGGCGATGGGATGCCGTCGATAAGGACGACGTCGTATATCTGGAGCTTCGAGGAGAGATCTTCGGCGGGCAATTCCGCAATCCGGGTCACCAGAATTTGCGGCAGCGAGCGAAAGAGATGCTCCAAAAATGGATTTCCTTTTCCCGCGTAGAGAAGACGGAGAGGCAAAGACTCGGTTAACACCAAAAAAGCTTCATTGTCCGTCGGCAAATCGTCCCTGATCCCAAGCCGGGCAATCGCCCTCCCTCCCAATCTCCCCAGGTGCGGATAGACTCGGATAAGACTTTCTTCAGGGGCGATCTCGAGATTCTCCTCGACCCATTTTTTGTCCTGCAACGTGAGTGTGAGCGGCGCGCGCACCGGATGGCTCGTGAAATTTTTCACCTTGACCATGACTTCGTAGCCGCCCGAACCACCCGGAGCGCGACGGAATTCAAACCCGGTAATCCCCACGTTCTCGTTTCCGCCGGGCACCTGAATCCAACGCAGATGAGACGATTGCGGCGGCATCTCCTCGGCGCCCTCGAACGCGCCGTCGGTTACCACCACGACGTGATCGCGGCTTCCCTTTTTTAAGAAGGAATGCGCAAAGAGAATGGCCTCCTTGACCTGTCCCGGGCCATCCGTGGCTTCCATGAGACGCCCGAGGTTCCTCACCCTGTTCCGATCAGTGGTGAAGGGCGATAAGACGCGCGGAATTGAGGCTGCGCCGATCACCATCATCCTCTGGCTGGAACGCATTTGATCGATCAAGCCGAAGAATGCTTGGCGAGCCTCATCGAAGCGGGTTCCTGAGCGCCCCCGGGCTTTCATACTCGCGCTCAGGTCGATTACAACGACAGCATCGCCGGGCGCGACTCCGTATGAAACGAGAGATGGATCGGCCAGAGCTGTAATGAAGGCGAACGCAATCAATAGCTGGAGCGCCAGGAGCAGGTTTTTCTTTAGCAGCCAGCTCAGGCTTTTTCCGACCGGCTGATCTTTCAAAACCCGTTCCCAGAGAAACAGCGTCGTCGTTCTGACTTTGGGTCCCTTGGGCTTCAGGCTGTGCAATAGAAGAATGAAGGGAACTGCGCCCAACAGAAAAAGAAACGAGAGAGGAAAACCCCAGTGCATCCTTTATCCTCAAAGAATCCCGGGTTGAGCGCCGAAGTCGAAGAAAAAAATAATCTCTCTAGCGGTCACAGGTCAAAACCTGGATCTGATGCTTCGTACCTGACGCAAGCTACTCAGAACGAACTCTTCAAATGGCGTCGCCGTAGTGGTCCTGAGATAGTCAATTTGGCGGCTGAAACAAAATGCTCGAATCTCTTCCACATAGCTCTCGAACTCACTTTGGAAGCGCCGTACCAGATCCGCGTCGACAAAGAGCTTGCGCTCTCTGGCGCTTTCCGCCTCGACCAAAGCAACGTCTCCCCAAGCTTCCGGTCGTCCCTCGTTTTCGTCCAGCACATGGATGACCAGAAGTTGGTGCCTCTTTTTGGCCAACTCCTCCAATCCGGCCCGCCAGCCGGCTGGATCGAAAAGATCGCTCAGCACCACCACCAGCCCGGGGCGTGGGAAAGTAACCGCAAATGATCGGGCAGCCGCCTGCAAATCCGTTGCTCCTTTGCAGGCGAGACCGGATAGGAAATTAAACAGAGCCAGGATTTGCCTCTTGCCTCTGCCCAGAGGCAGTGATGAGAGATCCTCAGTCGAGAACGCGGCTCCTCCCACTCGATCCAGGTTTTTTAACCCGACATACCCGAGCGCTGCCGCAATGGTTTTCGCGTAGTCCATCTTTGCAGGATTGCCCTCCGTCATGGAAAGGCTGGTGTCCAGCAGGAAGTAAACGTTCATCTCCTCTTCCGCCGTTGAGAGCTTAAGAAAGAGCTTTTCCAGCCGCCGGTAGACATTCCAATCGACGTAGCGGAGATCATCGCCGCGCTGATAATTTCTGTAGTCGGAGAACTCAAGACTGAATCCCTTCTTGGGAGAAGGGTGCTCTCCTTTGAGACTGGACCAGGCGAGCTTCTTGGCCACCAAACGGAGCCGCTCCAATCGTCGGAGAAAATTCGGCTCCAGAAACGCCGGCAGGCTTCTTGCCTCCATGCCTACAAGACCTCCGGCGTTTGTTCCAATACCTGTAGCAATATTTTCTCCGAGGTCACTCCTTCGGCTTCGGCCTCGAGATTAACAAGGATGCGATGGCGTAAAGCCGGAAGCACCGCGGCGCGGATATCGTCAAACGAGACGTTGGGCCTGCCGGACAGGAGAGATCGAGCCTTGCCGGCCAAAATCAAAGTTTGGAGCCCGCGGGGACTTGCACCGTACTGAACGAATCGGCGCGCCAGGGGAACGCCTTGGTGGCTCTGGTCTTCTCCCGGGTGCGTGGCCAGGATCAAACGCACCGCATAATCCCGAATCACGTCCGCAATAGGCACTTCCCGGACCCATTCCCGAATCCGCAAAAGCCCATCGGCGTCCAGCACCTCCCTGAGCGCAGGCGGTGGTCCGGAGGTTGTTAAATCGGCAATCCGGGCGAGATCTGCAGGACCTGGATATCGAAACAGCAGCTTGAAAAAGAACCTGTCGATCTGGGCTTCCGGCAGAGGATAGGTCCCTTCCATCTCGATCGGGTTTTGCGTCGCGAGCACGATAAAAGGACTGTCCAAGACGTGCATCCTGCCCCCCATCGTCACGCTCTGCTCCTGCATGGCCTCCAGCAACGCGGATTGCGTCTTGGGCGTGGCGCGATTGATCTCATCCGCCAGCACAATATGCGCGAAGATCGGGCCGCGCTGAAATTCGAACAGCTTTTTTCCCGCGGGGTCATCCGTCAGAACATTGGTGCCGGTAATGTCGGCGGGCATGAGATCGGGGGTGAACTGAATACGTGAAAACGTAAGATTGAGAATTTTGCCCAGACTGCGGACGATCAGGGTCTTTCCCAGCCCCGGCACTCCTTCGAGCAGGCAGTGCCCGCCGCAAACAAGCGCGATAAAGATCTCTTCGACCAATTCCTCATGACCCACAACGACCCGCCCCATTTCTGCTTTCAGCGCTTCGAAGGCGCGCAGAGCTATGGCCATTCGTTCCTTAACCTTGGCTACGACTTCCATGGAGGGGTCCCCCGTCTTCATTTCCAACAGCCAGTGCTCAGGCATTCGATTCAGCGACAAAGATAACTTCCTCGCCCTCCTTTTAGAGGGAGAGGACAGAGGGTGAGGGTGGTCCGCTTGGATTTGGCCCTCACCCTTACTCCCGCGAGCGGGAGAAGGACGCCGGAAGCTTCGATTTGAATCAATTCTAACTCCTCTTTTCTTAGTGGCCGCGATAAGCTCGATCTTATTCTTTCTCTCCGGTCGTCCCGAGAGAGAGAAAATATCTCTTCACAGTCTCCTTGAGATCCTCCGGGATCTGCTCACCGGCAAGTTCCCTTTCAGCCTGGCGCACGTAGGACGCGAGAATATCCTCCTCCGTCACCTTGCTGCCTTTCCCCTTTGATTCTGCCTTAAAACTGAGCGTGTCGCTTTTCCCATCACCTGGAATCCCCTTCAGCTGGAGGGCAGCTCTTCCTGGAAGACGAGAAGTATTTTCCGGGCCTTCCATTTTTCCCATTTGATCTCCGGGGAGGCTTCCTGGAGAGAGCTTTTTCTCTCCTTCGGCAACGTCTCCCGCGATTCGTTGCCCTTGGTTTTGAGCTTCCGCGGCCAAGTCTCCTGCCTCGATGTCTCGCATGAAGTTGCTGAGAAACTCCTGAGCTTCCAAAAGAGTCCGGCGATCCAGCTCTCCGGAAAGCTGCTGCTCAAGCTTATCTAAAAAACTGCTAAGGTCGGCCTCCCTCCATTCACGACTCGGAGCGAGCCGCTTTCCGAGCTCCTCCTTGAGTCGGGGCATGGCGCTGAGTTTCTCAAGAAACTCTTCGTTAACCCCCCCGTCCTCTCTGATCCGGCTGGACAAGAGGGAGGATTTCGCGCTCGCAAGCTCCGCCTTTAAGTCTTCAAGTCCGCCTTTCGTGACTCCTTCCGGAATAAGGTCGGTTTCACCCTTTCCGCGCCTGGTCGTCTCGTCGATGCTCCGGAGAAGGTCAGCAAGATTTGCCCCGAGCCCCGCTTTGCTCACCTCTCCTTTTCGGCTTTTGTCAGCAGCATTCTCCAGAGCGTGGGCTACCTTGAGGCTCTCGGTCAGCCCCTGAGAGCCCGCCTTCTGCTTGAACGCAAGGGAGAAATCGACCAACTTCTGAATCCATGGGCTGACCGCGGTGCTTCCGAGATATGGATTCAAACGGACCCCGACATCGAGCCATGCAAGACAAAGCCAGAGAAGAAAAACGACGGGAGCTGCAAAGGCCTGCCAGCTTTGTTTTCTCCGGAGCAGCGCTTTAAAATCGAGGCTACGAAGTCTATCCGCGGCTTCCCGAAAAACCAGCGCATATGTCCCTTCCGCAGTCCTCCGACCCAGCGCTTCCCAGGCCGTGACAGCCCTTTCCTGCAACCCGGCGCTCCGGTCCATAACACAGACGGTTCTCACCGCGTCTTTACGGTTCCAGCGACGCCACAGAAAAAAGATTAAGGCCAGGACGAAGAAACAGATCGGGAAAACGGCCAGGGAGCCCACCCAGGAGAGCAACCATCCTCTGGCGGCAAGAGCAAAAAGCGAAATAAGCGCCGAGCTAAAAAAAACCGAGATCAGGAGGCTTTCCCTTCTTTTGGTTTTCTCCCAGAGGATAAGCTCGGCGAATCTCTTCTCCAGAAGTCGCTCCTCCTCAGTCAAGGTTAGCCCTCCTCAGCAAAGCCCGGCGATAGGCGAGCACTCCTGCTCCAAAGATGAACCCGTGAAACAAAAAGTGAGCCGCAGGCGCCGGCAATTTCAATCCCGAGATAGCGAGCGGAGCATATTCTCTTCCCTCAAGATAGTACCAGAGAAAAGCGATAGGATTCATCGGCTGGTAGAGAAGTATCGACAAAATCGTTGTCGAGACCAAAAAACAGCGCACAAAAACCTTCCGGTTTTCCACTCGATTCTCCCAGACCGTAAGAGCAAACAGGCCCCACGCTCCATAGACGACCGCGTAAATTATCAGCAGCAAGAATGTACATAAAATGGAGCCCAAAGGAACGCGTGAAATCGCTCCCGCCCAGAGAAGCAAAGGGCATGAGACAAAGACAAGAAGCAGAGAGTGGAGACCGAGAAGGGCCATGTGCGCCTTGGTTATCTGCCCGGCGCTGGCTCCCTCTTGGCGGATCCATAGCTTCAACGGCAAAAAGCGCCACGGAACAAGTTCCTGATTCGCGATCTTCAGGCCCAAATAGACAACGACGATGAGAGCGCCGACCGAAGAGACTCTGAAGAGATTGGCAGGCGCCATCCAAATCTGAGAATCCAGGGACGGAAGAACCAGGGTGAAAAACTGCAGCGGACCGACAAGAAGGAGAACCAGGAAATAAGCAATGAAAGCATGCCCCTCCACAAGATAGATTTTCACCCCTTCCTGAAAAATCCGGTTAACCATCATCCCTCCGAAAGCCGGTTTCCTCAGACGCAGCCAATACGGGCTTCACGGCCGCGAAATGGGAGCTGGACCCCCGATAAAGACATTCGGGGGTGACGGTTTATCCCGAAAGTGTGCTTCGAGCCTTCTTCAAAAGGGCAACTCTCTCGTCGTTCCCGCGAAAGCGGGAACCCAGGTTTTTCGCCGGACGCCGATACCCTCTCTTGCACCCTCGGAATCGAAGCATGGCTTTCACGGTCAAGGGCGACCCCAATTCATGGACATTCCCGGGAAAGTATGTCTGACGTTCGGTCCAAGGGCGGTTCCCTCAGGGGCAGCCCTTCGGTCACTGCTTTCATTGGTCCAGGGCGATCCAATTCATGGTTATTCCTCCATCTCATCCACCAGGGGGATCGTCGCGCGGAAAAGCGTATAGTCATAAGCCGAAACCCGAGAGTCTCGAACTCGTATTCCGGATAACGGATTTCGAATCCAGCCAAAAAAGAATGCAGGGCTACCTGTCCAGCCGACGGCGCCGTGGTCCTGCGCGAAAAAAATATAGCGAAACAGAGATTCGCGAATCCTGTCATTAAAAGGAAGATCCCGAAGATCTGCCCTGCCGCTTTTTCCCATCGGATCGCTGGAGGGGACCGGCCCAAAATCAAAAGCGCGGACCTGCTCGGCCCCCCGCGCGATGTCGCCCAGGAAATGAATCTGGCCGGGGAGAATCAGCCAGCAATCCATGAGATCCTGTGAAGCGAAATTTTTGATTCTTACGTAAATCTTATCCTCCCGAGTTTCGACTTGCGTCTCGACAGGAAAACGCTTGAGCGAGCGGCTTCTAAAAAGCCTGAATTCCCACCCATCCAGCGAAAGTCCGAACCGCGTTGCAGCTCCCTCCTCCTCGACCGTCAACGCGGCTTCGCTTTGGGATCCTGAGCGAGAAACCACCGGCTGGAGATCGCTCCACCCTCTATCAATCTCAATCTGGTATCGGCGCCTTTGAGTGGAAAAGAGGCCTACGTTCGTTTGCGCCTCCACGTATCCATCGGAGCCGCCCTCCAGCAAAGTCGCAGAGACGAAGACGCCGTCCGATAGACCGCTTCTTCCTCCCAGATGGAAGAATCCGCCGAGAGACGAGACGGTGACAAGCGAAAGAAAACCCAGAGCCAGATCTCGCCGGCAGAGACGTCTTGTCTCCGATAACCAGGCGAGAATCCCCAATCCGCCAAGGTATAGGAGAACCCATAGGACGAAAGATTTGATGGGAACATAGGACGACGCAAAAAGAGGATGGAGAACAAATTGGCCGAAAATTTCCGCATTCCATTTTAGCGCCGAAGGGGCGCTGGTTTCTTCTGAAGCCGCCAAGAGATCCTGAAGAAGACGCGGAAGCCCCTCCCACAATGAGATTGGCGGGCGACCGACGTCTAATGCAAGATAAAAGATCTTCCCTTTACCGAGCCTCTTCTCGACCAGTATAGGCAACCCGTTTTCTTCTATCAGGACTCTGCCCTCTCCCGGGCTGGCATCCTGCACCCAGACATTTCCCGGAAGAGTTCCCTTCCCACCATAAAGGCTTTCCAGGCTACGAAGCGAGATTACTCTTTTAAGTCCCGAAACGCGCACCGGCAGGAACCTGTTCATGCCGGGACTCTGATAAAGGGCGTAATGAAGACTGCCCAGGATCACGAGGCGTCCACCCCACGACAGCCAGGTTTCCAGGCTTGCAAGCTGGGCTGCCGACAGACCGCGCAGAGACGGCTCATAGAAGATCAACGTGGAAACCCCTTGATACGCCCTGGCATCCGCCGGCAACTGCCTCGTGCGCAGCGCGATTGTTGGAGATCCATAACCGGAGGCCGCTGGAATAGAGGACAGCACGCCCGAGTCGGTAACAAGAATCGTGAGCGGGGCAGGAGAAAAGTGACGCCTCAAATCGATTTCTTTTGTCAGTCTGGTTCCTGGGCCCGAAAAGACCACGATCAGAGGCCGGCTAACCGAGTCCGGATCGACTGTAAAGGAAACTTCCCTTTGCGATTGCGCCGCAAGGAAGAGATCTCGGCGGTAAGACAAAGAATAGGCGGCGATGCCTTTGGCTACGCCGCCTTTCGAGACCCGTATTTCTACGGTCCCCTCTACAGGTCGGCCGCTGTTATGTATCAATACCTTTACAGGAAAAGGGTAACCTAATCGAAACAGGCCGTTGAATCCTATTTCAACGCGAAGGGTTACTTCCGATGAAACGAGGTTCGGATAGAAAAATGTGACGAGGAAAAAGCAGAGATAAGGGGAAGCTTTTTGGAGCCCGAATCCCATGAACGAACAGGAAAAGGCCCGCCCGGAACAAATCCGGTCAACCGATAAAGTTCAATCCGAGTATTTCAAAGGTCCGAATACCTGTAGGGGTACGGGCCTGCACCTCATCTCCCTCACATTTCCCGATCAACGCGCGCGCGATGGGAGAGCTGATCGAAATCTTGCCGTTTTTCGGTTCGGCCTCATGATCTCCGACAATTTGATAAACCACCTTTTCGCCTGTTTCCCCGTCAGCTAACGTGACGGTGGCGCCAAAGACAACCTTATCTCCGGAAAGCTTGGAAACGTCGATCACCTGCGCGCGGGCGAGCCGGTCCTCGATCTCGCGGATCTGGACGTCGAGAAGGGACTGCCTTTCTTTGGCCGCATGAAATTCTGCATTTTCAGACAAATCGCCATGGCCGCGCGCTTCTTCAATCTCGTTGACGAGTTTTGGACGCTCAACGCTCTTCAAACGCTTGAGTTCCTCCAGCAGACGTTGGTAGCCCCGGTAAGTCATGGGAACTCTGGAATCCTGAACCGCCATATTGTCACTCCTGAAAAAAAATAAAACCCCTCGGAAGACCTTTTTTTCCTGAGAGGTGTAGAGATTCTCGGGCTCTCCCATCCTGCAGTTCACAGAGGGAGCCTCTTCTCTGGCTCATTAATTTACCATCATTTGCTGATAAAGCAACCCAGCCCGAAGAACATGGCGCTATGCTCTTTGGCCTTTGGTCGTGGGATCCGGGGTTTTCCACACCCTCTTACCGGGACCGAAGACATGGCAGGAGACACCGTGATGGTCCGCATCGAATTCCAGTCGAGGTTCCGCGCTGATGCAGATGTCCTCCCGGTAGGCGCAACGGGGATGGAAGCTGCATCCGGAAGGCGGATTGACGGGGCTGGGCACATCGCCTTCCAGGATGATTCTTTCTTTCTTGCGCTCGGGATCGGGGAGCGGCACGGCGGAAAGAAGCGCCCGCGTATAAGGGTGCTTGGGATCCTTATAAATCGCATCGCTCGGGGCGATCTCAACGATTTTTCCCAGATACATGATCGCCACCCGGTGACTGATATGCTCCACCACCCTCAGGTCGTGGGAAATGAAAAGATAGGTCAGGTGCATCTTCTCCTGCAGCTCCTGCAGAAGGTTGATAATCTGGGCCTGAATCGAGACATCCAGAGAGGAGACGGGTTCATCGGCAATAATAAACCTGGGGTTCACAGAAAGCGCCCGAGCGATCCCGATCCTCTGTCTCTGCCCTCCGCTGAACTCATGAGGATAGCGGTCATAGTGCTCTTCCTTAAGCCCCACCTGGTTAAGCAGCTCCATCACCCGATCTCGCTTTTTTTTGCCCGTGGCCAGTTTGTGAATCTCCAGGCCTTCGCCCACGGTCTCACCGACGCGCATGCGCGGGTTAAGCGAAGCATAGGGGTCCTGGAAAATGATCTGCATCTCTCGGCGCATTTCCCGGAGCTGCCGAGGGCTCAGCTCCATCAGGTCCTTACCTTCAAAGACAATCTCTCCGGCAGTCGGCTCGATAAGCCTCAGGATCACCCGCCCCAAAGTCGATTTGCCGCATCCGGACTCGCCCACCAAACCGAGCGTCTCTCCCTCCTCGACTGTGAGGCTGACGTCATCCACCGCCTTGACCTCTCCCTTGTGACGGCTGAATAGACCCCCGTCCAGGGGAAAATACTTCTTCAAGTTACGGACTTCGAGCAGATTCATCTTTCTCACGTACGGGCGTATCGCCGCAGGGCTCCAGTCAATTTATGCGAAATAGCAGGCTACCCAGTGATCCTTTCTTTTTTCTACCAATTCGGGCTCAGATTCCGCGCACACTCCCGCGGCTTTCGGGCAGCGATCCCTGAATCTGCAACCGGTGGGCAACTCCCACGGACTCGGCACGACACCGGGAATGGCCTCCAGCCGTTTCTTTTTTTGACCTCCTATGGCGGGAAGGGAATTCAACAGGCCTAGGGTGTACGGGTGGAGGGGGTGAGCGAAAATTTCCTTGGCCGAGGCGCGCTCCACGATTTTTCCCGCGTACATGATGGCCACTTCGTCCGCCTGCTCGGCAACAACGCCGAGGTCGTGCGTGATCAGAAGCAGCGACATCCCGAGCCTCTGCTGCAGCTCTCTCATCAGGTCCAGGATCTGCGCCTGTATGGTCACATCCAACGCCGTGGTCGGTTCGTCGGCGATCAACAGGCTTGGATTGCATGACAGGGCCATAGCAATCATGACCCTCTGGCGCATCCCTCCGCTCAACTGATGCGGATAATCGTTGATTCTTCGTTCGGGGTCAGCGATCCGTACCAACCGAAGCATCTCGATCGTCTTCTCTTTGGTCTCTCGCTTGCCCAGCCCCTGGTGCAGACGGATGGCCTCTCCAATCTGGTTTCCGATGGTAAATACCGGGTTCAGCGAAGTCATCGGCTCCTGGAAGATCATCGAGATTTCATTGCCCCGGATCTTGCGCATGGCAGTGCCATTGAGCTTCAAAAGGTTCTGTCCGCGATAGAGGATTTCCCCTCCGACAATCCTTCCCGGGGGTGACGGGATCAGGCGCATGATGGACAGCGCCGTTACACTTTTGCCGCAACCCGACTCTCCGACAAGCCCTAAAGTCTTCCCCTCCTCGATTCGAAAGCTCACGCCGCACACGGCCTGAACCTCGCCCTCGGAGCTAAAGAAAGACGTTCGAAGATCTTTGACCTGAATCAGCTCTCCCATAAGCTCAGGTTGATTAAAGCTCCGCTCCTGGACCGATTCGTATAGCAAGTGCTGCCTCTCCCGTTCGCGGTTCCTGCCCTTCACTTTTCGTTCCCCTTGCAGGACGGGACTTTTGTGCCTTCATTTACTCCTTTTTTCAAAGGGGATAATCAAAAAGGAAAGTGCAATTTTGCTCTGTAACTCTTGGGAGTTCCTCCCTTTCAACTACGGGTTCTCCTCTTCGGAAAAGAGGGGTCAGGAAAGATTCTCCCGCCTACACCTTAATAGGCTAATTTCCTCAAACTCTCAATAGAAGCCAGTCCGGGAATGGTTGATCTTCCGTTCAAGGTGAGATAGACGCACATGTCTGCGAATCCTTAATATTGACGGAAATCTATCGGGAGGTCATTATGGGACGCGTCAAGAATTTGGAAGAG
The DNA here is from genome assembly GCA_016210115.1 of Deltaproteobacteria bacterium. Taxonomy (GTDB): domain Bacteria; phylum Desulfobacterota; class Binatia; order UBA9968; family UBA9968; genus JACQUW01. The sequence goes on from JACQUW010000308.1 coordinate 24,540, forward strand.
ATCAAAACAATGGTCCGCGAGCGCACCGGGAAGCGGAACATCTTCAAATCCGCCAAGAAAGAAGATGTCGAATCGGTATTGTCCCGTTTGACGAGCAAAGATCCGGAGCTTTGGGCTTCCGAATGGTCCCGAGTTGCCATGCCCTATGATGAGCAAGGATCGAAGCTCGAACAGTCAGGACGGGCCGGCGAGGCGAGAGAAGCCTACCTGATGGCTTACACCTACTACGCGATCGGACGCTACCCTGTTCCTCACACGCCGGGCAAGAAAGAATGCTTCCGGAAGAGCCTGGAGCTTTTTACGAAGGCCGGCCGCTACTTCGATCCGCCGTTAGAAATCCTGAAAATTCCCTACGGCGACCAAATCATCCCTGCGTATCTCCGCCTCCCGCCGGGAGACGGAAACCATCCGGCGGTCATCAATTTCGGCGGCATCGACTCCTTCAAGGCCGAATGCCACGATTACGACGAGGCGCTGCTGAGAGCCGGTCTGGGAGCCTGTGCTATCGACATGCCGGGGGTCGGTGAATGCCCGATGAAAGGCTCGACGAGAGCCGAGAGCCCCTTTTCTGCCGTGATCGACTATCTCGAAAAAAGGCCGGATATCGATCCCAAGCGGATCGCTATTTTAGGGCGGAGCTTTGGAGGCTACTGGGCAGCCAAATTGGCATTCGTTGAAGCCAATCGCCTTCGCGCCGCAGTCGTTTGGGGCGGCGGCGTGCACTACTTTTTCCAGGAGCAATGGCTCCGCGAGTCCACGAACGCGGAGAGCTATCTCATGGATCACGATATCGCCCGGTGCATGGCTTTTGGAGTCAATAGCATAGACGAGCTGGCCAGGATTTTCCCTTCTCTTTCGCTAAAGACCCAAGGCTGGCTCGAGAAACCCTCTTGCCCCATGCTGATCGTCAACGGCAAAGAGGACCTTCAGACGCCGATTGATGACCTGTACCTTCTTCTGGAATACGGCAGCCCAAAAGCCGCGCGCGTCTTTCCCGGCGGCCACATGGGCCAAACCCCCGAGACCCTGCCGACGATTGTCCGGTGGCTGAAGAAAGAACTCTGTCCTTTACCTCAGCCGGAGGGTTGATCTGGAAACCGCTCAAAACCGTCTGGCGTGACATCAGATTCCCTTCCCCCCTTTGCGGGGGAAGGCCAGGATGGGGGGAATGACCAAGGCCAGATCCCCCCACGTTAATCCTCCCCCCGCTGCATAGACTGGACTCCCCTTTGCGACCGAGCTACTACAGCAAGGTTATGATATTCGGACGGTCCAGGAACTGCTCGGGCACAAGGATGTCACTGCGACCATGATTTATTATGCGCAGACAATAGCTATGTGCTGCACATAAGATTTACACCCACGTCTTGAACCGTGGCGGGAGAGGAGTCCGAAGCCCAGTGGACGGACTCGCCATCAGCGTGCCTCCTGGTCGGCCATAACGGAATTATGCAGGTCAGCCATAATGGGACTAGGCCGACCATGCGGTCGGCCTTTTTTGCGCTAAACGACATTTAAAATCCTTGACAAGTGCTTGGAAAAGCGGGAGGATTCTCATCGTTTTTTGAAATTCAGCGACCGTGCTATACAGACCTGTATATTTATAGTTAGGGTTATTAG
>JACQUW010000307.1 GCA_016210115.1 Deltaproteobacteria bacterium
CCTCATGGACCGACGGATTGGGAACCAGAGCATCGCAGCCCATGATTTGCTGCAGTCTCTCCCCGTTTCGGAGTCGGACCATCCGCTGGTGATAGCGGAATTGGGCGCCGCCGTACGGATGCGGCTCCCTGGCGAAGCGGTGCCAGAAATTTCGCCGCGCGAAAAGATTGACGGTGTGGAGCTCGATCATCATGTCGGCAATGATGTCCCTGACGCTCGTAACTTCGATGAGCGGTTTTCCGTCGACTGTCATTTCCCGGCAGTAATCCACAAACCGCTCGACGAGCGGGTCCGCCCCCACTCTCCCTTCGCCGCCGTGCTCGAGCTCCAGGTGCGTGTGAGCCACCTTCCAGCCGTTGTTCTCGCCTCCGACCAGATATTTTGACGGCACCCGGACACTATCGAAGAAGACCGAATTCTTTATCCCCATCATCAGGTGCATGTGCTGGACCGTGATCCCCGGAAGATTGGCCGGAATATGGAGCCACCCGAGATTCTCATGACGCGGTCGCGACGGGTCGGTGCAAACAAGCGTCCAGAGAAACTCCGGCGGGAGGTGGTGCCCGACCATGACTTTCTGACCGTTGACCACGTAATCATCTCCGTCTCTGATGGCGCGGGTCTGACAGTTCGCCACATCGCTGCCCCCCTGGGGCTCCGTCAAAACCTGCCACACGGATATCTCGCCCCGCACCATTGGCGGCAGAAATTCGCGCTTCTGCTCTTCGGTCCCCCACTTCAAGATCACCGGAGCGACGATCCGCGCCAGCGTGTAGAATACGTGGTTCAGGCTTAGGCCGTAGCGGTCGAGCTCCATCTCCAGCACCAGTTGGTGGTCGCTCGTGAGGCCGGCGCCCCCATACTGTATAGGGAACATTGGGAACAACCACCCTTTTCTTCCCAGCTTGCCGGCCAGGTTGCGCCGGAATTGGTACTCTTCATCATTCTCTCGCGTCGACCATGAGGCCGACCATCTGAGATGTTCCGCGCCGCGCATGTTCTCCTGAAGCCATGCTCGGACTTCTTTCCTGAACCCGCTCACATGCGGGGGATCGGTTTGCAAACTGAAGTCCATACGTTTTCTCCTACGCTAGATTTTTTGTGACAACTAAATAACGCCCCGTCCGCGCAACTCCCGGATCGCTTCCGCATCGCAGCCGATGCGTGTCAATATTTCTTCCGTGTGTTCTCCCAGCAGCGGAGCCGCCCGGATAAAATCAGGCGCTGTCTCGGAGAGATTCACGGCGCTTCCGATAAGCCTGCTCGCTCCCATTTTCGCATGATGGATTGTTCTTGGAATGCCCAGGTGCTTGATCTGTGGATTTTCGAAAACCTCTGCGAGCGTGTTGATGGGAGCGTTGGCGACACCCTGAGCGTCGAGGGCCTCCAGCCAATAGGCGCGGGGCTTCTTGCGAAACTCCTGTTCGAGGATGGCTGCGATTTCGTAGTGGTGTTGCCACCGGCTGGCTCGCGTTGCGAAGCGCCTGTCCTCCAGCAGCTCGGTTTTTCCCGTGGCTTTGACCAGTCCTTCCCACGACTCCTGGTGGCCTGAAAGGTGGACAACGACAGGCCGCTGATCGCTCGCTAAAAAGCAATAGATGCGGCCCCGGGGAAAGTTTTCGCGCGAGACGGACTCTCCGCCATTAAGATAGTCAGCGACATGCGATTCGATAAACGCCAGGCTCGCCTGCAGCAAAGAGACGTCCACAAACTGGCCTCGACCCGTCCTGTCTCGAGCAAGCAGAGCCGCGAGGACGCCGTAGGCGGCAAAGATTCCCGTGACATGATCCGTTACCGAGACCCCCGCAACCTTTGGGTTGTCGAGGTCTGTAATGAGACTCAGCATGCCGCTCAAGGCCTGCCCGATCGTGTCGAATCCCGGCTTATCTCGATACGGTCCGCTCTGACCATACCCGGAGATTGAACAATGAATCAAACGCGGGTTCGGTTGCGACACCAGTTCGTATTCGAGACCGAGACGCTTTCTGGTGTCGGGGCGAAAGTTTTCGATCAGAACGTCGGCTTTTTCCAACAATTTGAACAACAGTCGCTGTCCGTCCTTTTTCTTGAGATTCAGCGTCACGCTCTTCTTATTCCTGTTTAGCGCTCTAAAACTTGGACCATAGCCATGGTAACTCGGGTTGCGTCCGCGATGCGTATCGCCTTCTCCGGGGAGCTCGATCTTGATCACCTCGCAGCCGAGATCGCCGAGCAGGCTCCCCGCGTAGGGGCCGGCGACGTGCCCGCTGACTTCAACGGCAACTGTGCCTTCCAATGCTCTGGTCATGCGAACCTCTTCACTCAAAAAGCGCTCTCAACATAGGGCAACTTCGGGAGCGGCGTCAAGGGTAGGTGGAAGCTCCATTGCGGGTTTCCATTGCGGATCCGTCTTACCCGCTAAAGCCGAAACGACGGCGAGCGCTTGACTCCGCCACCAGCCCTGATATTAGGGGTGAAAAAAGGAGGTGTACGATGGCATCGGACGATCATCGCTCCGAGCTGGAAGAAAGAGGAGAATTCAAGAAACTCCATACCTACCGGGGGCTTGTCTTCAGAAATTTAAAGCACCACCCCGTCCACCCGCGGGCTTCCCGCGGCAAAGCAATTGCCTACTTCGAGTTTGAAGACAATCACTCGCTGGATGCCCACATTGATGAGATTCCTCCGGGAGGGTGCAGCGGCAAGCACCGGCACAATAATGAAGCGGTTATCTATATTGTGCAGGGCCAGGGTTACTCCATTCTGCAAAAAGAGGGTGAGCCGGAGATCAAAGTCGAATGGAAGGAGGGCGACCTCTTCTCTCCCCCGCTGCTTGCCTGGCACCAGCATTTCAATACGGACCAGGAGCGACCTGCCAGATTTCTGGCAGTGACCATGGTGCCATTCGTCAAAGCGTTGGGCATACTGACGATCGAAAAAGCCGGCTCGTGAAATTGAGCCGCTAGAGCAACCGCTCTCGTCAATCCTGCCCCGCAAAGGGAAAAAGATAGAAATAGGGAGAGGAGATCTGACCACAGCGAAGAACCTCACATTCGGCCCATAGCAAAGTCTGTGATGGCAGGCGCGCCCGAGGAAAAAGCTGAAAGTCAACTTTGATGGCAAATGGGTTAGATTGAAAAACGGCCACGGTTTGGACCGTGCGAAAACAGAATGGAGGGAATCACCATGAAGTTGAGACTTATGGCTCTCTCGATGTTTCTCTCGTTTTTATTGCCCCCAATGATTTTCTCTCAGGTGGCTACCGATCCGAAAATTATCGAAGGCGCCAAGAAAGAGGGCGAGATCGTTTGGTATACCTCGATGGCTGTGGATCAAAGCAAGCCCATCGTGGATAGATTTCATACCCGATTTCCCTTCGTTAAACCCGTGCTGCACCGCTCCGGAGGAGGAGCGCTCATGAACAAGGTGCTCACGGAGGCCCGGGCCGGCCGGTATGCTTTCGATGTCGTCGGTGGACGAGGCGAGATGATTCTTTCATTTAAGGAGAAAGGCCTCATCGCTGCGTATAAGTCTCCGGAGACCAAGCTGATGGATCCGGATCTGTACGACAGGCAGGGTTTTTGGTACACGTACTATGTCGTTCCCACCGCCCTTGGCTACAACACAAAACAGGTCAAAAAAGAGGAGGTTCCCAAAACTTATGAGGGCCTTTTGGACCCGCGGTGGAAAGGGAAAAAAATCTCCATGGATAACGAAGCCTACCTCCTCGTTCAGGGGCTTATGTCCATATGGGGGCGGGAAAAGACTCTCGATTACATGCGCAAGCTCGCCGCGCAAGATCCCGTTCTCGCCCGTGGAAACACCGAACGGGTCGCGTTGACGGGGGCTGGAGAGTATCCCCTGGTCCTTGCCTATGCTCATGCAATTGAGAGGGAGAAGTTCAAGGGAGCTACTATTGACTGGATCGCGTTGGAGCCTGCCGTCGTGGAAATTGACCCACTCATGGTCGGGTCCAAGGCCCCGCACCCGAACGCAGCGAGACTCTTCCTCGATTTCCTGCTCTCGAAAGAGGGACAGGAAATGCTCGTGGAATTTCAACGCATCCCGGTTCGAAGCGATGTAGAACCGAAGCCGGCCCGGCTCTTTCGCGGCTACCAGCGGGTGGTGGAGCGGCCGGATGACTATAAGTACTTTGCCGATAATGTGAAGCTCTTCCAGGAGATTTTTAGGACGCGCTAATGCAAAAAAATCGCCGCGCCAGGGATGGATTTCAGCTTTTGTGTGTGCTTTGATGTGGGCTAAGAAATCTTTACCAAATTACTCTACCGGTTTTAAGGGAGAAGGAGACAACACATGGCAACTAAGCTGAAATTTGGACTGCTGCTACCACATTTTGGAGAATACGCGTCCATCGAAAGCTGCATCGAGGGATCGAAGAAGGCGGAGGCTTACGGTTTTGATTCGGTTTGGGTGAGAGACCATCTTGTTTTCGAGCCCCATGGAATGGAGGGTACGGACAACACCCACATCGAGGGCCTGCTAACGCTTGCGGCCATTTCCTCGGTTTGCAAGAAGCTCACGCTCGGCACCGGCACGGTGATCTCTCACCGGCACCCGATCCATCTGGCCCAGGCGATGGCGGGTCTCAGCACGATTGCCGGCGGCAGGGTCATTATGGGCATCGGTCTGGGCACATTCCAACATGAATTTGCCGCGGCGGGTTATCCGAACACGCTCGAAGACCGCGCGAATCTATGCAAGATCAACGTGCAGCTGGCGCGGAGATTTTGGGCCGGAGAAAAAGTTTCGTATAAAGACAAGTACTTCTCTTTTGAAGACGTTGAATTGAAGCCGACGCCGGTTGAGCCGGTTCCAGTCTGGTACGGAGGCGGGACGCCGGCCTCCTGCCGGCGCGCGGTCGACTACTGCGACGGCTGGATGCCGGGCCGGATTCCCCTGGCAACCTTTAGAAAATGCATCAGTTACCTCCATGAGCTGTGCGAGAAAGCTGGAAAGCCGATGGTGACCACCGGCGCTATCCCGATCACCAGCCTCGCGAAAGACAAGGAAAAGGCGCTGGCTACCGTGAATGTCAAGGGCCTGATCAATGAGGGGAATAAAAAGCCCACCTGGGTCAAGCCGGCTTCCGGCACCTTTTCCAAGCTGGAGGACATCGAGGGGCTTCTTTTGGCCGGAACGTCGGAAGACGTCGCGCGCGACACGCGTAAGTATGCGGAGGCGGGGCTCGACCACATCGTTTTCGATCTTAGATTCCGCTACGCGGATTGGTATGAACAGATCGATTTTCTCGGCAAAGAAGTCCTCCCCGCGGTACGGGCATGATCAAGTTTTTAGTTTTAAGTTTTTAGTGGGAACGAGCCCAAAAGGCGGAATAAGAGAGGCCTAGATCTATCGGAGCTTAGGAATGAAAACCGAAATAGTGACTTTCTATAGCGAAGGAAACAAACTTAGCGGCGTTCTCTATCTGCCGGATGGAGACCAGGGGAAACCCTGGCCCGGCATTGTTCAGGGTCCGGGATTTCTCGGTTTAAAAGACGCCAAGCACTACATCATGATGTTCGAAAGGCTCTGCGCGGCGGGATACGCCTGCCTGTGTTTCGATGATCGGGGTTGGGGAGAAAGCGAAGGGAAAGATCGCGGGTGGGTCATGCCTCAGTGGCAACTCGAGGATATTCGGAACGGCATCACCTATATGCAGACCCGGGCGGATGTCGACCCCAACCGGATTGCGACCTACGGCTCTGGAGGAACCGGCGGCGGCAATGCTATCTATGTCGCTGCCATCGACCCGCGGGTGAAATGCGCGGTCTCTTACCTTGGCATCAGCAACGGCCGGGATTGGCTGCACTCGATGAGGCGGGAATATGAATGGGTGGATTATCTAAAAAGGATCGAGGAGAATCGAAAGAAACGGGTTCTGACCGGGTCAGGAGAGGTCGTGAGCGCGCGCGAAGAGATCATGGTGCAGACCCCGGAGCGGCAGACAACGACTGTAAAAAAAGAGGTGGAGGCGAAAATCCCCCAGCAGATGCCGCTCGCCTGCGCCGAAGCGCTCCTCGAATACAGCCCGGAGGACGTGGTGCAAAAAATCTCGCCGCGCGCGACGCTCTTTATAGCAGTGGAACACGATGCCGTGACGCCGGAGGAACAGTCGTTCAGGCTGTACGAAAAGGCGGGAGAACCAAAGAAGCTGATCCTGTTCAGGCAGACCACCCATTACGGAATTTATAACGACTATTTTAAGGAGGTGGCCGGAGCGGTGGTGGACTTTTACAACCAGTACCTTAAGTACCACAAGATCGACATCAGGGAGTCATGCTAGCGGCACATTTTTCGGCAGGCGGCCCGCAAGCCGGTCTTTCCAGCGAACCTTCAAACTAGGGCGTAAACCCGAACATCCATTTCTTGGATGGATGACGCGGTCTAGGAGCTCACCATGAAAAAAATTCAATTCGGCGTGCGCGTCCCAAATTCAGGTCCTCTATCTTCGATCGACAACGTCGTCAGAACAGCCACCGAGGCGGAGCGATTGGGTTTCGATTCGGTCTGGGTTCATGACCACGTGGTTTGGAGCACCGAGATGCACCGCCACCATATTTCCTCCGGAGCCACCGAGGCGGTCGCCGATACTCAGGAAGCGAGCTTCTATGAAGCATTGACCGTGCTCGCTTACTTGGCGGCGGAGACAAAGAGGATCCAGCTGGGTGTCGCTTGTTTGGTCATGCCCTGCCGCAATCCTATTTACGCGGCCAAGCAAACCGCTACGCTCGACTGGCTCTGTAATGGCAGGCTGATTGTCGGGGTCGGTCTTGGTTCCAAAGCGACTCGCGAATCTGACGAGTTCGGTGTCTTCGGCGTGCCGATGGAAAAACGGGGTGATCGGACCGACGAGTATATCGAAGCAATGAAGGCTATCTGGACCCAGCCCATGGCTTGGTACCAAGGAAAATACATAAGCTTCAAAGATGCCGAGATCTATCCCAAGCCGCTGCAGAAACCGCATCCGCCCGTCTGGGTCGGCGGGTGGATGAACCTTGCCGCGAAACGGGCCGGAAGGTACGGCGAAGGGTGGATTCCGGGCTGGCTTTCGCCCACCGAGATGAGACGTGGCTGCGAAATTCTCAATAAGGCGGCAAGGGAAAAAGGCAGAGATCCGAGCAAGATTACGATCGCGATCGAGAAGCTGGCCACCATCGCGCGCACCCGTGACGAAGGGCTCAACCTGGCGCTGCCGACGATTCGCGCGAGCAGTAACAGCTATGAGCGCGACGTGGACAATGTCCAGTTCGCCCTAGACCGGCACATCTTCGGCTCCGTCGAGGACGTTCGCCGCAGGGTGGATGAGTTTATTGAGTCCGGTGTCCAACATTTCGAGCTCAAGATCATCTATCCCACTATGGAGAGTCTCTTGGACCAGATGAACTTGTGGTCGAAAGAGATTCTCCCGCATTATTCCTGAGGCGTGGCATCGAGGTCAGAAATCACTAACAAGGAAAGAGGGAGACGGCTTTGAAGATTCACTTCCAGCTGAACGGCAAGGACATCGACGCCGACTGCGAGCCGCAAGAAACTTTAGCCGAATTGCTCCGCAACCGGCTGAACTTAAACGGCACCAAAGTTTCCTGCGAAGTGCAGGTGTGCGGGGCCTGTACGGTCCTCGTGGACGGCCTGCCCGTGAGCGCGTGCACTCACCTCGCCTACGAGGTTCGCGACCGAGATGTCCTCACTATCGAAGGGTTGGAGAGCGCCGACGGAGTACTGCATCCCATCCAGCAAGCATTCATTGATGAGTTTGCTTTTCAGTGCGGCTACTGCACGCCGGGAATGATTATGTCGGCCAAGGCATTGCTGGACGAAAATCCATCGCCTGCGCGAGAAGAGATCATCCATCATATGGACGGCAACATCTGCCGCTGCACCGGCTACCTTCCCATCGTAAAAGCGATCGAGAGCGCCGCGCAGCGGACGAAGGAGGCAAAGGCATGAGCCTGCAGCCCAAACAGGAGTTTCAAGTCGTCAACCACTCGGTTCCGCGCCGTGACGGAAGAGTGAAGGTCACGGGCCGGGCGACCTATGTGAGCGATGTGAAGCTGTCCGGGATGGCGTATGCCAAGGTTCTGCGGAGCCCCCTCGCCCATGCGAAGATCGTCTCTATTGATGTCTCCCGCGCCGCAAGCCGGCCGGGGGTTATTGCAGTTTTGACCGGGAACGACCTTGACGGGTTAAACCCCTACTATGGGCATGCAGTCAAGGATCACCCTCTTATTGCGATAGAAAAGGTGCGCTATGCGGGCGAGCCGGTGGCGGCCGTGGTGGCCGAGGACGAGAGGGCTGCCTTTGAGGCTCTCGAGTACATCGACGTAAAATATGAGGAATTAAAGGCCGTCTTTACGCCCGAAGAAGCCCTGGCCGAAGACGCGCCTTTGCTGCACGAGAGGCAGTTCGAAGCCGGCGCGCTGCGCGGGTTTGAGGGTGAGGTCAGCGCTGGAAAAGGCACGAATATCTGCCAGAAGCATCAGGTTAAGTGGGGCAATGTTGAGGAAGCTTTTAAAAACGCCGCGGCCGTGGTCGAGGGCGAATACTATTTTCCCATGACCTACGCCTACGCGATGGAGCCCTACGTGGCCATCGCCGACGTCACCGACCAGGGCGTGACGGTCTATTCCTCGGCGCAGCACCCTTTTATGGTGCGCCACGATCTCAAGTCGATTTTCAACCTACCTGTGAGCAGAGTGCGCCTGATCGTGCCCTTTGTCGGCGGCGGCTACGGCAGCAAATCGTACACGAAAATCGAGCCGCTGGCGGCGGCCTGCTCCTGGAAAGCCAAACGGCCGGTCAAGCTGCAACTGACCGTGGAAGAAGCGATGCTCACCACGCGCAGCGACGACGCCTCCACCTGGATGCGCACCGCCGTCGACGCCAATGGCAAGATCATAGCCCGCCAGGCAAAGATTTACATGAACACCGGCGCCTATGCTGAGAACAGCCCGCTGGTCGTGGAGAAGTCGACCAACCGTTGCGTCGGTCCGTATGCGATCCCGAACGTTCTGATTGAAAATTGTTCTCTCTACACGAATACGGTCCCGGCAAGCTCCTACCGCGGCTTCGGCTGCGCGCAGGTGACATTGCCCGGCGAATCGCAGATCGACGAGCTGGCGGCCAAGATCGGCAAAGATCCCTACGAATTTCGTTTGGCGAACGTGGCCAAACCGGGAGAAGAATTCTTCCCCAAGCTGCGTCCATTCGATGGCGCGCTCAAAGAAGATTTGGAGACCGCCGCCAAGGCCATTGGTTGGGAGAGCCCCGTGCCCAAAGGCCGCGGCCGCAGCATCGCATGCTCCGGCAGCGATGCCGGCGCCTACCCGCTGACGTCAACGGCGGTGCGCGTGCATGCCGACGGCTCCGTGACGGTCATGACCGGCAGCACCGAGTTGGGCCAGGGAAGCCACACGGTCATCCCACAGATTGCGGCCGAAGAGTTGGGCGTCCCTCTCGAGAACGTGAATGTCGTCTCTTCCGATACGGCGATCACGCCTTATGATCGTTCCACCGGCGCGAGCCGGACGACGACTCTCATGGGAAGCGCTGTCTTGGAGGCGAGCCGCGAGGCGATTCAGCAGATGGTCGTAATGGCGGCCGATGTGCTCAAGGTTAAAGTCGAACAGATTCAGCTCATTCGCGGCGGCGTGCGCTGCGGCGAGGTGCAACTCAACTGGTCGGAAGTGATCAGTAAATTCTACGCGCTTCCAGACGGCGAAGTGATCGGCCGCGCGTACATTCGCAAGGCCGGCAAGTTTTCTCAGTTGCCGGTGTTCTGGGAAACGGCCTGCACCGGGGTCGAAGTCTCCGTCGATGAAGAGACGGGCAGGATTCAAATGGAGAAGTTGGCCACCGTCGGCGACGTCGGTCTGGCGATCAATCCGGCATTGGCCGAAGGGCAGGATATCGGCGCGGCGACTATGGGCATGGGGATCGGCCTGTTTGAAGAATTGGTTTATGAAGGCTCTCAATTGGTCAACGGATCGATCTTGGATTATCGCCTGCCACGCTTTTCCGACATGCCTCGGAAGATCGACATGCATCTGGTTCAAAACCAGGACGGCGTTGGGCCTTACGGAGCCAAAGGAGGCGGCGAAGCTTCGCTCAACTCGATGGCAGCGAACATAGCCAATGCAGTGTATAGATCCACGGGCGTGCGCATTCGCCGGGCGCCGCTGACGCCGGAAAAGGTATGGCGCGCGCTGAGAGAAAAGAAGGAGGCAGGCAGCGGCAAGCAGTAGGCAGCTAAAGCAAACTGGCTACTGCGTACCGGGAGGTTCTCTAGCTAACATGATGCCTTTAAGACGCTTCGCGATTCATCAGCCCCGCAGCGTGAGGGAGGCGGCGGAAATGCTCGCCCAGTACGGCGAGAGCGGCCGTCTTTACGCCGGCGGAACAGAGCTTCTCCTGGCCATGAAGCACGACCTGCTGCGCTACGAGCATCTCGTCGATGTGAAGACCATATCCGGCCTGGATAAAATCGAGATCAAGAACGCCTCGCTTTCGGTTGGCGGAAGCGCGACGCACAGAGCGATCGAGAGATCTTCGCTGGCGCGCGAGCATTTTCCCGTCCTGACGGAGATGGAATCCAAGGTGGCCAATGTGCGCGTGCGCGCAAGCGGAACTCTGGGAGGAAACCTCTGTTTTGCGGAGCCCCACTCGGATCCCGCGACGCTGCTTGTAGCGCTCAACGCGACCGTTCGAGTCCAGGGCCGAGGAAACGAAAGAACGATGACTGTGAATGAGCTTCTCCGAGGAGCTTATGAGACAGCTCTTACGCAAGATGAACTCCTCACTGCTGTAGAAATTCCCCTGCCCGAGAAGTCACGGCGAGCCGCTTATGTTAAGTTCCAAATCCACGAGCGTCCGACCTTAGGGCTTGCTTTGGTCTTGGATCTGGATGACAGCGGATGGGCCGTGAAGGGGGCCAGGGCGGTTGTGGGCAGTATCAGTCCCAGGCCATGCCGCTCCGAAAAGGCCGAAGAGTTGCTCGTTGGGTCAATCGAAAGCGTGAAACATCAACTCGCCGAAGCCGGCAAGGCTCTCTCGGACGCTGCTGAGCCCGTGGATGATCTCGAGGGAAGCGCCGAATACAAGCGACACCTGGTGAACGTGTTTCTTTTCCGCGCCTTCGATCAGGCTTTGGCCACCCGGCGCCTTGACTAAGGTGCGGGCCGATAAACGAAGTGATACGGAGAGGGTGGAAATGAAGAAGAAAGTTCTCGTTATCAACGGGTTGATTCTCAGCGCGCTGCTCTTGAACCTTCCCTTTGCATTGGCTGCCGCGCCATCTTACGAGGGAAAAACGCTGCGCATCATCGTCGGGTACTCGGCCGGCGGCGGTTATGACGGTTACGCCCGGGTCATCGGCCGCCATCTCGGAAAGCATCTTCCGGGCAGCCCCACGATCATTGTTGAAAATATGACTGGGGCCGGCAGCCTCGTTTCAGCGAACTACCTTTACAAGGCTGCCAGACCCGATGGTTTAACGATCGGCCATTTCAACGGCGGCCTCTTCTTCAATCAGGTGATGGGGCAACCGGGGATTGAATTCGATGCCAGGAAATTCGCCTTCATCGGCGCGGCAGTGACCGAGGACGTTGCGTTCGCCTTCACCAAGAAAAGCGGTATCACCAGCATGGAGAAATGGGTGGCCGCGAAAACTCCGGTCAAAATGGGCGGTGTCGCGCCGGGCGCCTACGCGCCCGACAACGTCATTCGGATCGTGAAAGCGGCTCTGGGACTCCCGGTGCAACTCGTCACAGGCTACAAGGGGACCGCAGATATCCGCTTGGCTGCGGAGAACGGAGAGCTGGCAGGGAGCGCGTGGGGATGGGACTCGATGCGCGCGACGTGGCGCAAAGCCTTGGATACAGGAGAGGCCGTTGTGGTTCTACAAGGAGTTCCCAAACCGCTCCCGGATCTGCCTAACGTTCCTCTCGCGATCAGTTTCGCCAAAACCGAAGAGGCGCGCCAACTGGTCGAGCACGGCATTCACAGCGGCGGCCGCTTCGCTCGCCCGTTTGTGCTGCCTCCGGGCACGCCGAAGGAGCGGGTCCAACTGATGCAGAAAGCTTTCCAGGATACGTTAAAGGACAAGGAGTTCCTCGCCGAGACGGAGAAAAGCAAACTCGGTCTCGATCCCGTAAGCGGCGCTGAACTCGAGAAAACCGTTGCGGCCCTCTTTAAGCTCGAACCGGGACTGGTTTTGAAGTTGAACGAAATACTATTCAAATAGTTGCCTGGTTAGATGGTCTCGCACGTAAACGAGCGAACGCGGGGATACGCCGGGTCATCCAGCGCGGCGTTGCAGATTGCCCCTGCGAGCGGTGGTGTAGGCTTCCAGACAGCTTCATGGTCGCGACGCCTGGCTGCAAAAAGGTGGCCGGCCCGGATTACCTTCTTTGTGTCCTCGGGAAATCGCCAGAAAGAACCCATGTGAGCTTCGATCGCCAAGGCACCATGTTTCATGAAAGTTTCGTAGTCGGCAAACCCTCTTCTGTCAAAATTCAGGTAGAAATAGCACGTGCGGATAATCTCGACCGGTCGACGGTTCTCTAAGCTTACAATCACTTCTGCGACACGAATCCGCTGCCCGGCGAATTGTGGAACTCGCTCCGTCGGACACCGCGAAAGAAGCTTCTCAAAACGATTATTCGGCATCCGCATGACGCGGTCGGCTCCGTCGACGAAGATTATCCGATGCGAAAGATTCACTTGTATCCGTCTTGGGAAAAACGCCGATGGGGTGATATCCTCCGGTCCTTTGGCAGGCCGTCGTGCTTATTCAAGAAATTTGGTCCATCGTTTTTAACGCGTCCCGCCTATGAAAGCAAGGAAGCGAATCAAAATACGCGGTCACGAGGTTCAGCTTTCCAATCTTGAAAAGCTGATGTATCCCGCCGTGGGCTTCACCAAAAGGGACGTCATCGATTATTACAGGCGCGCTTCCCGATATATTCTCCCGCACATTAAAGACCGGCCGGTCACGATGAAGAGGTACCCCGATGGCGTCGAGGGCGAACATTTCTACGAGAAAGACGCGCCGTCCTATACGCCGGAGTGGGTGAAGACCTTCCCGATACTAAGAACCAGCGGAGAGGAGCACATCGATTACATTCTCATTAACGATCTTCCAACGCTTATCTGGTCCGCCAATATGGCCAATCTGGAGATCCATTCCTTTTTGGCTCGGGCGCCAAAGATCGACTCGCCCACGATGGTCGTGTTCGACCTCGATCCCGGAGAAGGGGCCGATATTCTCCAATCGTGTGAGGTGGCCTTTCTTTTGAAGGCGCTGCTGGCCAGGCTTAACTTACAGTGTCTGGCAAAAGTCTCCGGCTCGAAAGGGATTCACATCCATATTCCGTTAAACTCCAGTGCGAGCTATGTCGCCACCCAGTCATTTGCTAAAGCGATCGCGCTCTCTCTCGAACAGGAACATCCTAACCTGATCGTGTCTGAAATGCCTAAGAGAAAGCGAAAGGGGAAGGTCTTCATCGATTGGAGCCAGAACTCCGACTACAAATCCACCGTGGCTCCTTATTCGCTCCGCGCAAAAGGGGAGCGACCGTTTGTCGCGATGCCGGCGCGCTGGGATGAGCTGAAGAGAGCCCTCCGTAAAGCAGACTCGGCTCTGTTGTTCTTTGAACCTGAGGCGGCGCTGGTCAGAATGAAAAAATCGGGAGATATTTTTGCTCCAGTGCTAACTCTGAAGCAAGAACTTCCAAAGGCTTTTCTCCGCCTTGAAGATCCGGATCTCGGGAGAGCGGCACAGTCAAACGAGAGCCTGCGCGTCTATCGCGAAAAGCGCGACTTCTCGAAGACCCCCGAACCACCTCCTTCCGCGCCGCGCCCGACTCCTAAAGATGGGAAACGGCTATTTGTCGTTCAAAAACATGCTGCGTCGCATTTGCACTATGATCTGCGCCTGGAAATGCACGGCGTGCTAAAATCCTGGGCGGTTCCGAAGGGTCCACCGTTTGAGCTGAACGAGAAGCGGCTCGCGATGGCCACGGAGGACCACCCGCTCGAGTATGCCCGGTTCGAAGGTGTCATCCCCCAGGGAGAATACGGCGGCGGCACGGTAATGGTATGGGACATCGGCGACTACCAGATAACCGACGGCAACTACTATCAGGGAAAGCTGCACCTGATATTTTCCGGGAAGAAGCTCAACGGAGAGTGGGTGCTCGTCAAACCAGAGCAAAGAAACGGGAAAGAGAACTGGTTTTTAATAAAGGTTGGCAGTCCCGCGAAGCCGCCCTCGGCCAAGACACTCGATCTCTCTGCTCTGAGCTCCCGGTCGATGGAACAAATCGCTCAAGCCGGCGGCCCCGTCTGGCACAGCAACAAAGCCGCTCAGGGCGAGCGCGACGGCGGCAAACCGGACCGCATGGCCGAGTTGGAATCCCTTCCACAAGCCCGCGCGGGATTTGTCAACCCCATGCTCGCCCAGCCGTCCGCCAGGCTTCCTGAAGACCCATCTAAATGGATCTATGAGATCAAATTGGATGGATACCGCTGCGTCGCGTCAAAGAACAAGGCGAAGGTGAGCTTGTTCTCCCGCAATGGAAGAACTCTGAATTCCCGGTTTCCGAATATTGTCCGGGCAGTCGAGCAAATCGAGACAGGGACCGTCATCGACGGTGAAATCATCGCGCTCGATGAACAGGGCCGGCCTTCTTTCAACGCGCTGCAGGATTACCGGCCGGAGTCCGGCCAGGCTCTTTTTTACATCTTTGACCTTTTGACCTACAGGAGGAGAAGCCTTCTGACCCTGCCGCTGCGGAGAAGGCGTGAAATCCTCAAATCCGCAATCTCCGGCCTAGCCGATGCAGTAAAATTGTCCGAAGACTTTGCGGACCCCGAAGATTTGGCAAAAGCCGCCGGGGAGTTGGGCCTTGAAGGCATTATCGCGAAACGGGCGGATTCTTTCTATGAGCCGGGCGAAAGAAGCGGCGCCTGGCTCAAATACAGGATCAATAAAGGGCAGGAATTTGTAATCGGCGGCTATATCCCGGGAAGTCATGGGTTTGATTCCTTGCTGGTTGGCTATTACGAAAAACACCACCTCCTGTTTATAAGCAAAATCAGGAACGGATTTGTTCGGCGGACCCGGCGAGAGATTTTTGGCAGAATCAAAAAGTTTGAAACCAGGCACTGCCCCTTTGAAAACTTACCCGAGAAGAAGGGATCGCGCCGTGGCGAAGCTCTCACGGCCGACGTCATGAAAAAATGCCGCTGGCTTAAACCGAGGCTGGTTGCTCAAATTGAGTTTACCGAATGGACGGAAGGCAATCGTTTGCGCCACGCCAAATTTGCGGGTTTGCGTGAGGACAAGGATCCCCGGGAGGTGATCCGTGAGTACCCGGCGGCGCGGGATACTCTGATGAACGACACTAGCGACTCTGCCGTTTCTTCTTCGTAGCGTTAAAGCCATCCTGTCGACACGGTCTACGTAGCTAAAAAAAACGGATATCAAAGATCTACCTCTTAGACGCAATCCTTCGACAAGCATTGACTTGATCCGGCGAATTTCTGTCGCGAGGGCAACTCTTATTGCAACGACTTTAAGTAGGCGACGACCGCTGCAGCGTCCGTCGAGTTGAGACGAAACGCCGGCATCGGCGGATCCGGGACTCTTCCGCTGGCGGTGATTCCCCGCGTGAGAAGACGAATGCCCTCTTCCCGCGTATAGCCCGGGAGGCCCGCAATCGCAGGCGCTTTGATGGCCCACTTCATATTGGGAAAAGGAGGGGCTTTGACAGGAACAGGCGCTCCCAGGAGGTATTTTGTGCGAATGATCCGCCCGTTGTCATCCCTCGGGGTATGGCATTCCACACACATCGCCACTCGCTCAACAATATACTTGCCTCTCTCCGGCGAAGCGCCGCTGTCAGCCGAAAGCGCCTGATACGGTTCTTGACCGATCACCACGAGAGCAGCCAGTGAGAAGAGGAAAATAAAGACAATCCCTTTTTTCCCCACGGGCGTCGGTATTCTAGACTCGCTCGCTTGGAAGCAACGTCGACCAGTCTTATGCTTTTGCGCCCCCATGAAAGACATGCGGCAGCGGATTATTTTTCCGGCAGGGTATAGCGCTGTTCTATAAGTTCCTTGATGCGCTGTCGACTCTCGGCGGCGGAAATATCGGGCGCCGCCTCTACGCGTGCCGCTTCGCCACCGAGAGACTCATCCTTAATGTGTTCGCGAAACCAGCGCGAATAATCGCCCCGCCTCAAGTGGTAAAGCCAGGTGTCGTCATCGAGGCCTTCGGCTATTTGCATGAACAGGATGAGGTTTTGGGCCCGCAGATTGAGCTTGCCCTCGGGACCTTTGAAATAGAAGCTGCGGTCCGGCGGCAGTTCCCCCTCGGCGTATTTTCTTTGATGCCGCCGCCTTTGAGTGCGGCTCGGGGCGATCTGGAAGACATAAGAGGAACCCGATTCTCGATTCCAGAGAAAAGCTTCCCCGCGGCGCAGTGTCTTTGGGTTTGTCGCGGGGGCGGGCTCTCCGATCGCCTGGCTCACCTTGCTCAGGGTCTCACGGGGGTTTTCACCCACGGCGATGATCATTCCGACCGACTGCAGAGCTGTTGAGACAACCTGGTCCGGGTGAACCGTTATGAAAATCATGCGCTCGAGGGTTTTGGGAAGCGTCAGCACGGCGGGGTCCCACGAAGCGGGCAGGACGTGATGCGTTTCATCAAGCACAATCCAGTGCGGTCGCCCCGTCCGCGACCGGAGCTCTTGCAGCCGGGGCAAAAGGCCGGCGAGAAAAGCAGACCGGTCCGCGAAGCCCAGTCCTACCAGATTGGCAACGACGTTTGCCTCGGGATCCTCCAGCACCTTCAAGATCTCCTCAGCGCCGGGAGCGCTTCGATTGTTACCGAGCGCGACCGCGCCGTCGAAGGACTCGTAATCGCCTTCGGGATCTACGACGCAGAACTGGTAGCTCGACTCCATCAAGCGCTCCAGAAGCGCGGTGGCGATGGTCGATTTGCCACCTCCGGAAGAACCAGTTACCAAGATATTTTTCCCCTGCGGCGAGAATCTTATCGCGCTTCCGTTGGAGGAGCCGAGCAAGATGTGCCGCCGCGTGAGAAGCTGATCGCGATCGCGGAGATCCGACGAAAGCAGTTCTTCGGCCAGTTCGATAATCCCCATACCGTTCTCCCCGCCGGTGACGAAATCGGCGCGTTCCCGAATCGCCGGAAGAGCATTGGCGACGGCGAAAGAGCATTCACAAAGGCTCAGGAACGCGTGATCGTTTTCGGC
Source organism: Deltaproteobacteria bacterium (assembly GCA_016210115.1). Lineage (GTDB taxonomy): Bacteria > Desulfobacterota > Binatia > UBA9968 > UBA9968 > JACQUW01. Next base: position 17,280 of record JACQUW010000307.1, read on the forward strand.
ATCGCCGATGCCGACCACGTTATGAGGCGAGAGCCGGAGCTCATCGAGCGCGGCGGACAGGCCGGTAGCTTTATTGATTCCGGCTGGAAGCACCATGACCGATCCTTTGTTGAAGATCACCTGGTGCTCCAATCCAAGGTCGCTGATGGTCTCAAGCAGCGCCGTATCGTAATCTCTGCCAGTGGACAAGATAGCTCGCCCTTTGGAATAGGGAATGCGTCTCTCGGAGAGGCCCCCGAGTAACTCTTCCGGTGGCGCCTCGGCGAGCATCTTTATTTCCTTAGTGGTGGGACAATAGACCATAGCGCCGTTCTCCACGACGATCATCTCGAACAGCTCGACCCGGGAATATACTGACAGCAGATCGTCGAATTCCCTTCCCGTGACCAGAATCAGCTTCCGACCCGACGACCGGAGCTTTTCCAAAGCTTCGGTCGTTTCAGGCCGAACCTGGCCGTGGCGGGCCAAGGTTTCGTCAAAATCGCATGCCAGGGCGAGATACCACATAAGAATCACTGACGGGGAGAGGCGCCGGGGACAGCGAGCGCCGGGCCGGAGCCGCTCCTTTTTTCCGGCCGCAATTCGAAAGCCACAGTTTCATAAGCTCAGGGCGCGGTTTTGACCCAGCAACGCAAAACTTCGGCTACACTCCAGGCTTGGGCGATGCAGCCTCGGGGGACCAGCGGGTACTCAGCGTCAAAGATTTCGCTTATCGAGCCGACGCAAGCCTCGTTTAAGTGAGGTACGAAGGCCTGGACCAAAGCGTGCGCGCCCCCCCGGTCATCGGGGTACACCTTCAGCCAGGAGTCAATCAACGGCCCGATGAGCCAGGCCCAGACGGTGCCCTGATGGTAGGCGGCATCGCGGCTACGGAGGTCTCCAAAGTATCTGGGCTTGTAGTCGGGATGCCCCGGAGCGAGCGAGCGCAAACCCACGGGAGTCAGTAACCGCCGGCAGACCATTTCTAACACCCGTTTCCACCTCGACGGATCAAGAACCGGATGAGTGAGCGCGATCGCGAGGAGCTGATTCGGACGACAGGAGGGGTCATCCCCTTTTTCACCGTCGATCACGTCGTACAGGTATTCCTGATCGGCGTACCAGAAGCGAGCGTTGAAAGACTCCAGGGCTTTTTCCGCCCAAGAGTTTAGTTTTCGGGAAGCCTCCGCCTCATTTTCTTCGCCGAGCCATTGTTCAAGGAGTCTGAGAGCGTTATACCAGAGCGCATTGATTTCCACCGCCTTACCGCGCCGCGGCGTGACCACCCAATCGCCAACTTTCGCGTCCATCCAGGTAAGCTGATAGCCCTCCTGCCCCTGCCGCAAAAGCCCGTCATCGGGATCGACCCCTATCCCGAAGAGCGTTCCCTTCAAGTGCCACTCTACAATGTCGATAAGCTTGGGAAGGATCAGTTTGAGCGTCCACCGGTCACCCGTCGCCTGCACATAGCGGTCCACGGCGTGAAAAAACCAGAGCGTCGCATCGGCGGTGTGGTAAAGCCCCTGGCGGCTGCGCTCTGGAAAAAGATTGGGAATGAGTCCATAGCGTATTGTGTTCGCGAACGTACGGAGAATCCAGCCGGCCTCCAGAAACCGGTTCGTCGCAAGCGTCAGTCCTTCCAGACTGATCATAGTGTCCCGCCCCCAATCTGTAAACCAATGATAACCGGCGATAACGGTCCGGATTTCATCCCCCGCGGCATGAGCGCGAGTTTCGTCCATCAGCCGGCCTGCCGGCGTGGCAATGAACTGGTCGGCGGCCAACACGAGTTCCGCACCCACTCCTGAGCGGGCCTTGGGATCTGCAGAACCGACCATACGGGCGCGACGCTCGTGCTCCAGTTCAAGGGCTTCGCGCGGGCGCAGAGCCCGAATGACCTCCCAGGACTCGGCGGAAGCCACGAGCGTAATCTCGTCCTTGTGCAAACAGCTCACGACGAAAGAGCCGGGAGTCCAGAGATCTCCCACGGACTCATAGCCCCGCTTATCTTCAAGTAAATAGTATAGTCTTTCGATTCTCTTTCGATCGATGACAAACTCGCCCTTGCCAAAGAGGAGCAAACGTAGCGGCGGAAGCGCTCCGGCTGAAATCTCATATTGATCCTCAAAAACCGTCAAAAGGTAAGGCGCATCGGGTTGAGAGCTCACCGGCGCTTCGTGGGGACGAAACTGGATCAGCGGCCGGAGCTTGAGATCGATGGGACCCGGAGCGGACAGTATTCGATAGGTGACGTAAACCGTATTTTGACGGTACGGTAAATGAATGAGCTTCTCCAGCACCAATTGATCCAATTCATAGCGCCAGATAGGGAGCCCCGTCTCGAGCCTGAATTCAACCAGAGATGCCCTGGCCGCGCCGGTCCCGGCGCTTGATTCGTGATGCTTAGGACTGAGGTCGGCCACGCGTCCGTCAGGAAAATGAATTTCCTCATTTAGGTCGCTTAACATGAGCAGTCTGCCCAAAGGGGCCGGCATGGCCGCAATCAAAAGGCCGTGATACCGACGCGTCAACGGCCCGAGAACCGTTCCCGAGGCGTAGCCGCCGAGACCGTTGGTGACGAGCCATTCAGAGTTTAGGCTCGCCTCCGACTCATCGATGGCTGATCGCCCCGAAACCGGCAGTTTTCGGACGATTGGCTCCATCAAGGAAAAGCTTTAAAGACAAACGCGCCCCGGCCGGGAATAAACCAATGCTCAACGGATTCCGCGGGCAAGGCTCCCGAGCCGCCATACCGGGGATCCTCGCTGGACCACACAACCCGCCATTGCCTATTTGCCGAACCGGCCAGCAGGGGTTCCGGGACAGGATCCAAAAAAGCGTCAATATCAAAGTTGACGAGCAACAACCGGTCGTCTTCGTTTTCGCCGAAAAATCTGAGCACGAACAACTCCTCTCGCAGAACAGCGCCATCGACTCCTTCCGGTCGCTGCGCGCTAAAGACGGGGTCTTCGCGGCGAAGCTTCAATAGATCGCGGTGGAGCATGTAGGTCTCCTGGTGGCGGTCACGTTCTGAAAAATCGAGCCGGCAAGACTCGAAAGTGGCGGGGTCAACGGGATCCGGCATGCGTCCCCTCATGGCCTCCGATGAGATGCTGGGAAACTGGTTGAGAAATTGGAGCCTGCCTCTTTTGACCTCGGCTGCGACGTCGAGGGGATGATCAGCGAAGAATACAAACGGCGCGCTTGCGGCAAATTCCTGCCCTTGGAAAAGGAGAGGCGTCTGCGGCGTCAAAAGCATCAGCGCCGTCATGGCTCTATACATTCCGGGATGAGCTTGAAAGTGGATTCGCAGGCCTTTCGGTCCGTTGGCGATTTGATCGTGATTCTGCAAGTAGGTGATAAAAGCGGCCGGCTTCAACCTGCGGGCTTGCGTGCCGCGGCGTTGGTTCTGCCACCGACAGTATTGTCCCTGATAAAGATAGCCCCGTTTGGCGGCCGAAATGAACTCTTGAGGTCGACCGCCGTAGCCCGAGTAGTACGCCTCATTATGTCCTGTCAGTGCAACCATCGCAGAATGATGGAAGTCGTCGTTCCAAACCGCGTCGATTCCATAACCGCCGTCTGCCACCGGCTGGACCAGCCGCGTCTCTTGCGGCTCGTTTTCCGCGATAACGATTGTCGAGCGAGTTCCCGCCGCCCTGCGCACCCGCTCTGTGATTTCCGCAAGAATATGCCGCTCAGAGGAATCATAGATGCTTTGGGTGGCATCCAAACGAAGTCCGTCAACATGGAATTCCTCGATCCAATAACCGGCGTTCGTCACGAAAAATTCGCGCACCGCTGCTGAATTTTCGCCGTCGAAATTAAACGGCTCACCCCATTCCGTGGAATAGCGGTCGGTTAAGTAGTCTGCGGAAAAGTCCCTCAAGAAATTTCCGGCGGGTCCCGCATGATTGTAGACGACATCGAGAATGACGCCGAGCCCCAACAAGTGGGCTTGATCCACGAACGCGCGGAAGTCATCCGGACAGCCGTAAAGCCGCGTCGGCGCGAAAAAATCAACCCCGTCGTAGCCCCATCCAAAACGCCCGCAAAAATCATGAACCGGCATGACCTCAATGATCGTGATCCCCAGTTCTTTCAATGACGCGAGTTCCAGGCTGGCGGCGCGCCAGGTGCCTTCGGCCGTGAAAGTTCCAATATGCATCTCATAAAGGACCTGTCCTCCAATCCGGACACCCGGCCATTGGCTGTCTTGCCACGAAAATGCACTCCAATCCACAACCATCGAGGGGCCGAGCGGACCCTCGGGTTGAAAACGCGATGCGGGGTCGAGCAGCAGTCTGTGACCATCCATACGGAAGCGGTAGAGATCGCCTGCCTTGCACCCGGGCACCACCCCCGAAAAATACCCGTTTTCTTCCGGGCTGAGGCGCGTCGCCGTATTTGCCGCGCTGCCAGTTTCAACGACGACTTCCATCGTTTTGCTTCGTGGCGACCAGACCCGGAAATGGACTTCCCCGGTGGGCACCCGCTCGGCTCCGATGGGATAACGTCGATGGGTGGTCGGCAAACCGGATCCGTACATGATAAGATTTTTGGCCCTGTTCGATTTGACTCCTCCATATTTTACCGGAAATACTCCGGCTGGGAGAATCGAGCGCGTACCTGAATTAAACCTCGAAATTTACCTGATGGATGTGATTTCGGGCCCAAGCGCGAGAGCCGGGCGCCTATCCGGGGGCATTGAGCAGGCGGACCTCCGCTTGAGGGAAGGGAATCTCGATGTTGCTGGACCTGAACCGTTCGATAATCGCCTGGTAGAGCTCTGCTTTTGCCGGTATCATGTCGGCAATCGAGACCCACGGCTGAACCGTCAGCGTGATGCTCGATGAAGCAAGTTCGCTGATCCCCACGATCGGCGCAGGGTTCTTTAAGACGCGGGAGTTTCCCATAATCGCCTCTTTGGCGGCGGTAATCGCCTGCCTGAGGTCTGCCCGGTAAGCGACTCCCACCGTCAGATTGAGCTGGCGAATCGTCCCGAAATTATGGAGAATCTCGCCGACGATTTTGCGATTGGGGATAATCACACGGGATTGGTCTAGATGCATCAGAGTCGTGGAGAACAATTCTATCGCGATGACCTGTCCATGAATGTCGAGGAGCTCGATGTACTCCCCGATTCTATATGGTTTTGTGAAGATGATTGATAAGCCGGCAACGATGTTTCCAAGAACGCCCTGAAAGGCAAAACCTACCCCCACGCCGGCGACGCCGACTGCGGCGACGAGCGGAGCGATCTGAAAGCCGAACTTGTCCAACGCGATCAACAGCGTCAAAAGAACAACGAAGATGCGGATCGCTCGCACCATGAGCAAGCGCATCGGCGGATCTTTTACGCGCGATTCGAGCCATCGATCACTTACGTTTCCCAACCACCGGGCAACCAGAACACCCAGGAAAAGGATGATAAACGCGCCGAGAACCTGGAATCCGTAGCGGATAATAAGGTCTAAGGTGACATCTTTAAATGACATAAATTGCTCCTCCGAATTTTTTTCTGATGCCGCGAATGTACCGGTACGTTGAAGGATCCGAAAAGGTCAAGTCGAGAGCTATGCCGGTGTGTACCGCCACGCCCCGCGCTGCCGGCAAGCCTCCGCCGTTGCCTCCGCTCGTTCTAAGGCGTTTTGAGCCTATTTTTGTTGGAAGCCTCGCGGCTTCCACTCCAGCCATTGGTTGAGGCTAACCATGAAGGGGAAGAACAGGTCTCGCGGGTGGCGATGGTTCCCATCGGTTTGCTCGCGCAAAATCAATTGCGCGGCGGTCTCACGACCGACGTTCTCTCGCAACGAAGAAAATAAAGCCGGAGAACAAACCGCTTTTCACCACACCTTCCCGCCCAACAATCTGACAACAAGGCCAGAAAGTCAACCGATGGAAGGCTGACTCCCAAGACCGAACACCGCGGTTGGCCTCCATCCGGATTAGCCACTGCGCCGGACACGGGCCCGGAATTCATGCCAGTCCGTGCGTCGAGATCTGAAAGAATTTCCCTGATCTTTTGAGGGTGACCATCAAAAATTGAGGTGTCTCCGGTTTGACGAACAAGTTTAACCAAAGACACAATGGGTGCGTGGCGAGGTTGTAAACTCAATTTTCTTCTGCCGAAGGCGCTGGTTTTTTCTGTTGCGCAGTTTGTCATCTAAAACAGCCCGAAATTGTCACTCTGCCCTCGCCCAAGAACCTCATCCGGCCAAATCCTTTGAGGTCTCGCGGGCTTTTGGTGGTATACAGGTTGCTTTGTTTTTGGTCTTCAGGCGAGGAACCTGGTGGCCTCGGCCCGTTAACCAACAAAGTCGTTAGTGCCCCTCTCTCCAGTCAGGTTCTTGAAAGGAGAACTAAGCCATGGTTGGCCAACAAAGAATGGCAGATTTTTCTCACAGCGCGATTATATGCCGGTTCAAATCGCAGGGCCGGTTCAGAAAAAGTATGATCTTTGGCTTTTTGACTCTTTCTTGTCTGGCACTTTTGAGCTTTCAGGCTTCTGCAACCATAGTGGCTCCTGTCTCGGACCCCGATATGGCACAGGATGCAGTGGCTGTCATTACCGGCCACGTTCGCGCGATCGACAGTTACTGGGATCCCGAACAGCAGCAGATTCATACGCTGATTACGCTTATTGTCGAAGAGAGTCTAAAAGGAGATATTCCAGCAGGGCGGCTCACGATCAGACAGGTAGGCGGTGTTATAGGCGACATCCGTTCATGGGTGCAAGGCAACCCGGAGTTTTTTGTCGGCGAGAAAGTATTGCTCTTTTTAAAGCAGAATCAGGACGGAAGCCTCCGTGTGGCCCATCTTTACCAGGGAAAGTATTCCATTCTGGCCGACTACTTTACCAAGGAAGAATTTGCCTATCAGGCAACGCCGGCCGCCGTACACGTAATGACCCGTCCCGGAATGGAAGAAAAATCAAGTTACCGGCTGGAGCGTTTCAGTGAATTTAGGCGGAATATTCGCCAGGCCGCGCGAGCTCGCCCGGCAAGGCGGCGCAAGCCGATTTTGGGCTCTCCCCAAGTGGCTTCCCTGGTCAGGCAGTCCAACGAGGAATTCACTCTGCTGGGCAATGCGAGATGGTTTGAGCCCGATGAAGGCATACCGGTGCGTATCTATACCAATCAGCAGGGCGAGCCGGCAGCGCCGACACGTGGACTCACGCAGATACAGCAGGCTCTGGCGGCCTGGAGCAACGTCCCTGGTTCCAGCTTCAGGTACCAGGACACAGGTACGACCGCCGCGTTCGGCTATCGATCGGACGGAGTGAACTCGATCTCGTTTCGGGACCCGCTTGCTCAGATGGACAATCCGGTGCGCTGTGGTGGCATTCTCGCCCAGGCGGGTTTTTTTTCCAGCGGCCAAACGCGCGTAGTAAACGGAGAGCGCTTCTACAGGATCTTCGAGGGTGACGTTGTCACCAATGACGGCTGGCAGGGCTGCGGCTTTTACGAAACTCCGGCAAATTTTGCCGAAGTGGTGGCGCATGAGCTGGGACATGTGTTGGGATTGGGCCACTCTCCTGACCCTAACGCCCTCATGGCGTCCTATGCGCACTTTGACGGTCGTGGCGCCTCTCTCGGTCCTGACGACCAAGCGGGCTTGAGATTCATCTATCCGGCGGCCGCAGGTACTCCCAGTCCCGAGCCGGCGCCGACTTTTTCCCTGAGCGCTTCCCTCGGGGTAAGTCCCTCCACGGTGCGCGTGGGGAGAATTTTCACCGTTACAATGGCGGCAAAAAATCAAGGCTCACAGACAGTGAGAGTAACTCCCTCACGTCTTACGGTGCAGGGAACCGGCGGCGTAAGCCTTCGCACGAATGCATTTTCAGCGATCATCGGCCCGAACCAGTCCAGAACCTTTTACTGGCGCTATCTGGCCAATCGGAGCGGAACCGTCCAGTTCACCGGCTCAGCAACGAGCCCTCTCGGAAATTCATCTCCGGTAACCTCTAGTACGGTCACCATTATCCGATAAAGTGGAAGCGGGATCTGATAAGTCGGAGGGGGCGGCCGTGCAAATAACAGCTTTTAAGGGGAGATGGTCGGAAGCGATCCGGGTGAGCGGCGTTTGATAAATCGAAAGATTCACGAGCAGTTGCGACGGGTGAACCCAGATTCGATCAAGAGGAAAAAGGGGAAAAAAAGAAGGAAAAGTGCGCAGGGGTGCTGTTCTCCCCAGGCGAGCCTGGAGCCAGGATAGAGGCCGACCTCGAGGCAACCATTCATTAATGTCGCTCAACAGGACGACGATTTGAGTGCGCTCTTCGGCGAGAGCGGTAAGCAGGCGCCGCGCCTGGTATCTCCGCTCCGCAGGCCCGAGACCGAGGTGGGTGACGATGACGCGTACGGTTTCTCCACCGATCTCTATGTCCGCATCGATGGCGCCCCGCGGCTCTCGCCCCGGGACGCTGAGATCGACCCATTGAATATTTAGGATCCTTCGGCTGGTCAGCAAGACATTTCCGTAGTTGCTGTTCTCTCGAACCATCGTGTGCCCGGGCACAGCCTGCAGTCCCGTTTCTTCGGCGAGATAATCCATCTGATGAGACTCTCGCCAGTCCCCAGAGACGGAGTGAACTTCCTGCAGGCCCACGATGTCCGCGCCGCTCTCGCGAATGATGTCTGCGATCCGGGCCGGATCGCGACGCCCGTCAAGCCCGACGCACTGGTGGACGTTATAAGAGATTGCGCAAAAAACTTGCATTAATCGAGCAGCGGCATGTTGGCCCGTCGAAAGTTTTCTTGGATCATTTGCTTTTACCGGGAAGACTCTCGGCCGAAAGCCGCCGATGCAACCACGCCACGCCTAGCATCATTAATGACAGCAAGCCCCCCAAAACAACAAAGCTGAGAAGCCCGGGGTGGCGAATGGCGTTGTCGAGTTGATACCCGAGAAAGGTAATTGCGGCCACCCCCGGGCTCATTCCGATCAAAGTGCCCAGTACGAAATGACGCAGCCGGACATTGGCGGCCCCCGCTATCAAGTTCACCACCGAATAGGGCGCCACCGGGATTAGACGAATCGTTGCGACAGCGAGAATCCCATGATTTTCAATCAGGCGATTAAGCCGGCTCAGCCGCGGCCCGGTCAAGCGAGCCACCGTCTCTCGGCCCAGCACATAGCCGATTCCGTAAAGCGCCGTCGCGCTCAACACGCAACCCAGAAGTGAATAGATCAACGCAGTCCAGGGTCCGAACGCAAACGCGGTCGCAACAATCAAGAGCGTGACCGGGAAGACCAATAACCCACCGAGCACATAAGCCGCGACAACCCATAAAGGCGCGACAGGGCTCCCCCGGAGTAAACCTTGCCAGCTCGCGATAGTCTCCACGTCCACCCACTCTCTCAAGCCGGTGAAGCGCCAGGCGGCCGCAAGCCCTAAGAAAAGGAGTAAAACGGTTGCGCCTCGAAACAAAGCGCCTCTTGTCGCGCGGCGCTCCTCATGAGGAACGATTTCCTCGATTAGCTTCTCGGGAGCAATAGGAGATTCGGGATCGACAATGGCGGAGTCCGGAATCATCGAATCGAGCCACTCAGGGACCGATCCGTCCAGGACCTTGAGAGTTTTTCCCCTTCGGCGCCGTAAGGATTCGATCGTAGCGATCAGTGAAGTTTTTCGCGCCAGCCGGGCAGTGATTTTCTCCGGATTCAACCCGAGGTGTTCGGCGAGAAGACAGTTTCGCAATCGAGCAATTCCCTGCTGGATCGTTGGGTCGCCATCCGCCTCAACGGCCACGTCACATTCCGTGTCAAGCCTCATAGAACGGTTGTTAAGGTTCGCCGAACCAACCCGTACCAGCCTGTCGTCTACTATCAAGAGTTTTGAATGGACGGATATGCAACCTTTTCCCAGCCCATCGACCACCGGGCAGTAAACGCTGAGCCGGTTAAAGCGGTCCGCATCTCTCAACCGTTTTAGCAAACGCGACCGCAAGACATCCATCGTTGCGCCTTCCAGCCATTCAGTGCTTTTCTGGGACAAGACCACGACGATTTCGGGACCCCGGGCTTCCCGCAATCGCTTCTCCAAAGCCTCACCCACAGCCACCGACGTGAGATAAGGATTTTCGAGGTAAATACGGCGTTTGGCAGCCGCGATAGCGTCCTGGTAAAGCATCTCAATTTCCCGGACTTCACTCTCGCCCTTGTATTCAGGGCTGCTGCGAGCAATTGCGACGTCCGCATCGGTTAGATCCGGAGTCAGGGAGGATGGCCACGGATCATTAACCGTTGCTGGTGCTTGCAGGCGCTCCCCCGTGGCGCGCCACCAGCGCTCGCGCGCCAAATCCCCCAGAGCTGCGGCCGCCGCGCCGTCAACCGCCATCTGAACATCATGGTGAGGGGGGAGTGGACTTCCCTCGAAGTTCCTCCGGTTCGGATGTGCGGGCCGATGCGCCGGCGTATCCCACCGTCCTTTTGCCAGATCGAGGCCGCCGATAAAGGCAAGGGCATCATCGATAACCACGATTTTTGAATGATGAGAAGACCCGATGGGATGGCTTCCATCCATCTGGAAGTGAATGCGTGGATGTGTGCGACCAGGACTAAAAAACGGCACGGGCTCGCGGTCCAGTGCGTAAATCGCGGCAAAATCCCAGATCAAAATGCGCGCGTTCAGTTCTTCGTGAGGCGCTACGAGCGCGTTCAGAAACGCGCCGAGATCCTGAGACGCAACGGCGCGATCGGGATGATCCGGTCTCAGGCGAACACGGCTGTCAAAATCCCACCCCAGGATCATGATCGACTCACGCGCCGCCTCTAAAGCATCGGCAAGGGTCGAAAAGTAAGCTCCGCCGTCGATCAAGAACTTGACCCGCGACGCGCGGGCGATCTTCCAGCAATTTCTCCCTTCCTGCAGGATGCGCTTCTCCATTGGGCTCAATGGTCGTAGAGTAACTTTATTTAAGTCTAGCCAAATCAAAAGGAAAGCGCCACTGCGTAGAAATTGTCCGCCGCTCAACTGGTGCGATTCACGGGCAGATGACCAATAGCGCCCCGGCGGCAGCGAGAGTGAGATGAGGGATCGAAAGAAATGGACCCTTATTCCAACCGCACGTTCTTATCGAAACTGTATCCGGCGGAGGTATCGCTGTCAAAACTCCACTGGACTCTATTCTCACCCCAGCCATGGGTGAAGGACTTTTTCAAGAAGGAGAGCAGGAGCTGCCAGGCATCCCTTGCGGCTTCTTTACGGTAGCGGCCCGGCATGGTGTCATTGAGCCAGCCGTGAGGCGCATCGCGATAAACGCGAATGTGATAGTTTTTCTTAGACTGCTCGAGACAGGCGCGGAATCGAAGGACGTCCTCGACGGAGATGATATGATCCGCCTCGCCAAAAACTCCTAATACCGGGCAGGCGAGCTTCTCAATCAGCTTTTCCACCGGCTGCGGCCTGCGCTCGTCCGTCGTCCATTCTTTTCCACCGACAGCCCCGTAAAAGACGACGCATGAGGAGATATCTCTTTTGTGACTGCCAAAAAGCAGGGCGTGGCGACCGGTTTGGCAAATGCCCACGATTGAGATCCTGGACGCATCGACCCTTTGGCTCCTGCTTAAGTAATCGACTGCGGCATCCAAATCCTGGATGACCTCGGAGTCATTCAAATCGACTCTGGTGTCGCCCCGCTGGAGGGCCTTTTTATCTCCCTGGAAGCGTGAAAACAGATCGGGCGCGAAGCCCACGTAGCCGGCCTGGGCAAGCTTTAACGTCAGGTCTCGGGTATGCTGAACAATGCCATACCTTTCATGGAGGAGAATCACAGCCGGACGCCTATCTTTAGCTTTGGGGAGGGCCCGAAAACCCGGGATGCCCTCGCCGAAGCGAACCATCGAAGATTGCATCGCTGAAGATTGTCTATCTGCCATTAAAACTCTCCGTTCGAGAATTCTGCGATCCCAAATTTTTCTTCAGCCCCATCTCAAGCCTGTCGGATGAACAGGGCAAATCCGTCACCCGATACTCTCCCTTCAGGCTCGGTCAGGTTTGACTGAGGACAAAAATGCCGCCAACGATGAAAGTCGCTGCCACGCCGTCCTTTAGCGTCACCACCTCGATGCCTTTCAGTGTGAAACGGACAAGGAGGAAAGTTATGAGAGGCGAGATGCGCCATAGGGGGGAGACCAGGACCGCGGGTGCGTAAAACAGCGCATAAAAAGTAAAAAGAGAGCCGAGGGCCTCGGTCACCCCGGAGAGCACAAAAAGGATAAAGCTCCATTTGGGGATTTTCTCCCATCGGGGTTGGATGTTAAGCAATCTCCCCCCCGTAAGCAGCACGATCAGGGCGGTGGTCTGAGTAATCAGGGCTCCCAGAGTTGGCAAGGTAGAGGCATCGACACCGATCTTTTTGAAAACCGGATTAATACCGAAGCAGACCGCCGCCACGAACGGATAGGTCAAATATCGGAGATGGCTTGGTTTTCCGTTTCCCTTGGTTTCTGATCGGGCTAAGGCCAAGATGCCAATCACAATCAACAGGACGCCGATAGCGACCGGAACGGTGAGCTCTTCGCCGAGGAAAATCATCGCCAGAAAGGTTGTGAGGATCGGAGAGCCGTTCTTGATCGACGTCGATTTTGAAGCCCCAACTTTATCGATGCCTCTGTAATAAAAAATCTTTCCGAAACTGGCGCCCACAGAGCCGGCGGCCACAAAAGACCAGAATGCCTTGGAGGAGATGTCCGAACGAAACAGCTCTCCCTCGAGTGCTGCAGCGAAGATCAAGGTGGCAACTGAGACACATTGCTCGACAAGAATTGCCGTGCTTACGTTGGAGCGGGTCATCCCTCTTTTGAGCAACAGGGGACCGACGCCCCACAGCGCACCGGCCACAAGAGCGTAGGATATGCCGATCTGAAGATCGTTGGTCACGGCGATAGGGTTCGGTTGGCTATTAATGAATCGCTGCGGGGAATCTGTTTTACCGTTTCCTCATGCGCTCCTGACATGCGTCCCGTCTCAGGTTATAGCGCCCTCGGAATAGATTCCACTGGATCCGCAGAGTTTCCCATAACACAGACAGATAGTCCCGCCCCTTGAGGTGACTTCTCGGATCGTTGACCCAGCGCGTCGGTATCACACCTATTCGATAGTTTAACTTACGGGACAAAGCCAGGGCTTCGATGTCAAATCCCCAGCGGTCGATAACGGTCTGCGAAAAAATCTTTTCCGCCGCATAATCGCGGAACGCCTTAAATCCGCATTGGGTATCCCTGATCCCTCTCACGGCGAGAAGCCGGATTAGGAGATTTCCCATACTTCCCATCAACCGCCTCGACCACACCTGCGGCATTTCCTGTCCGGCGCCTGGGGCATCTCTGGAATGGCGCGAGCCGATAACCACATCAAAATCTCGCTCAAAAAGGGGGATCATCTTGTCGAAATGTGAGATGTCCGTGGAATTGTCGGCATCACTGAAAAGACGGATCCTCCCGTGGGCCGCCAGCATCCCCCTTTTTACAGTGCGGCCTTTGCCGCGGTTGGTTTTGCAGTCCAGCACAAGAAGGTTGTTTACGGTCGAGGCCAGAGCTCCCAGGACCTCTCGCGTGTCATCGCTGGGACCGTCGAGGACCACAATGATCTCGTAAGTGAAAGGTCTTTCCGCAAGGTACTCATTCACGCGGCGCAACATCTTGGGCAACCGCGCTGCCTCGTTGTATGCCGGGATGATGATCGAGAGATAAATGTCGGTCTCTGGCATCCGCCGTCTCTAGCATATCGCTTGCGGATTATCGTTTTCTTCCGCCCGTGAACATCCGCACGCAACTTTCACCGGATTTTGCAGTCTTGGATTGCCTGTCGAAGTGCCCGGACGGTATAGAGCCTCGCCAGATGGCTGCGAAACGCTCCGGAAGCGTGGAGGTCGCTCAGCGGATCTATCCCTTGAGTCACTCTTGAGGCGGCTTCCTCAAGACACTCGGGCGCGAGAGCTCCGCCTCTCAAAATCTCCTCGGCTGCTCGCGCGCGGAAGGGGTTCGAAGTCAGGCCCGTCACGCCGATGCCCAGGTCCTCACAGACCTTCGCCTCATTAATCGTGAGCCACGACGCGACTCCGACGATAGCGAATCCGGAAGCCTTTTGCGGCGCTTTGACGTAAGCGCTGCCGCAATGGCTGGCCAAAATCGGAATACGAATTTCCGTCAGGATCTCGGTGGGAAACAGCGCCGTCGTCATAAGCCCGCAAAAAAAATCCTCTGCCCGAACCCAGCGTTCATTCTCCGGTCCGGTAAGCCTGACCTCAGCTCCCAGGGCAAGCAGGGCTGCGGGAAAGTCAGCGGCGGGATCCGCGTGGGCGAGACTCCCGCCGATTGTGCCTCGGTTGCGCACCTGGACATCGCCGATCGCCGCTGCGGTTTGAGGGAGGAGTGGACACTTCTCTCGGAGCAACGCTGAGCTCTCGATCTCGTAGTGGGTCGTCAGCGGCCCAATCGTAACGATATGACCTTCCTGCTTGATTCCGCGCAGCCCCGAAATTCGCCGCAAATCGATCAGAAGCCTCGGGCTTGCGAGCCTGAGCTTCATCAGGGGAAGGAGACTATGACCTCCGGCCAAAAGTTTTGCTTCATCCGGGTTCATCGCCAAGAGGTGGATGGCTTCATCGAGCGTTTCGGGCGTCTCATAATCGAATGCCGGGGGAATCATCAGCGCTTCCTCAGCTCGCGCTTTTAGTTTGGCACTGCTGCCAGATCTTCTCCGGCTTAAGCGGCATATCCAGATGGGTGACTCCGAAGGGCGCGAGGGCGTCCACGACCGCGTTGACGACGGCTGGCGTGGAGCCGATCGTGCCGGCTTCGCCTACGCCTTTAACGCCGAGCGGGTTGACCGGAGTGGGGGTTTCCGTACGCGAGAGCTCAAAGCGAGGAACATCAGCCGCTCGGGGTATAGCGTAGTGCATAAGGCTTCCGGTCAAGAGCTGTCCATTCTCGTCGTAGATGACCTCTTCATGCAGGGCCTGACCTATACCCTGGACTATGCCACCCTGAATCTGGCCATCGACGAGCAGCGGATTGATCACTTTGCCGCAATCATCGACCGCAACGTATTTCCTGATTTCCACTTCCCCGCTCTGCGGATCTACTTCCACCACACAGATATGGGCGCCAAAAGGATAGGTAAAATCGGGCGGCTCAAAGACGGAGGTGGCTGAAAGTCCGGGTTCCATCTTTTTCGGGAGCCTTTTCGCCATGTGGGCTTCTAGCGCGACTTCCTGGATCGTGACGCCCTTTTTTGGCACCCCTTTAACCCGGAACTCTCCGTCCGAGAAGATCAGATCATCCGGGTCAGCCTCAACCAGGTGCGCGGCGATCTCGCGCGCTTTATCTTTGACTTTTTGTGTCGCGTAAAAAATCGCTGTGCCACCCACCGCGGTCGCGCGGCTGCCGAAAGTCCCTATGCCGCTCGGCACGACGGCGGTATCTCCATGAAGCACGGTGATGTCATCGAGTTCGACGCCCAGTTCATCAGCCACGATTTGGGCAAAAGATGTTTCCTGCCCCTGGCCGTGGGGTGACGTTCCGGTAAGGACCGTGACCTTACCTGTGGGTTCTATCCTGACAGTGCCGCTCTCCCACCCTCCCGCCGGCATTGCAGCCGAGGGTCCCATGCCGCAGATCTCTACGTAGGTAGAGATTCCGATCCCCAGGTATCTTCCTTGCGTTCTGAGTCTCTTCTGCTCCTCACGCCAGTGGTCGTAACCTGCGAGCTTTAGGGCTTTGCTCAAAGTCGACGCATAGTTGCCGCTGTCGTAGACGACGCCGGTTGCGGTCTTGAAGGGAAACTCCTTCGGCTTGGGAAAATTCTTCTGCCGGATTCTGACTGGATCGATGCCTATTTCCTGCGCGACCCGGTCTACCATTCGTTCGATGACATAGGTCGCCTCCGGCCTTCCCGCTCCCCGATATGCGTCGGTTGCCATCTTGTTCGTGAAAACGCCTGTGACCTCGACCGAGATGGCGGGGATCCTATAGCACCCGGAGAGCATGAGTCCCGTAAGCGGCGGAATTCCAGGAGTGAGAAGCTGATGATAAGCCCCGATATCAGCAATGACCTTGTACTGGAGGCCTAAGAGCGTGCCATCTTTTTTCACCGCGACTGCCACTTCGCCGATCTGCCCTCGACCATGGATCGTCGCTTGAATGTTCTCCCTGCGACCCTCGATCCATTTGACCGGGCGCTTTAGCGTAATAGCGAGATAGGCGACCAGAGCTTCCTCGGCATAGACGTTGAGTTTGCTGCCGAAACCGCCGCCTACCTCCGGCGCGATAACGCGCACTCGATTTTCCGGCAGCTTCAGCATTAGAGCCAGCTGCGTTTTGAGTATATGGGGTATCTGAGTGGAGGACCAGACCGTAAGCTCACGCTCGCCGGGAAGATAGCGGGCCAAGACCCCACGAGGCTCGATTGCAATTGGAGCCAGCCGCTGGTGAACCAAGCGCTGTTTGACAATCTTGTGCGCCTGTTGAAAGGCCCGGGACAGATCGCCCTGCTTGAGGCTCCACCGAAACGCTACGTTGTCTGAAAATTCGGAATGAATCACGGGAGCGTCTGAGGCCAGAGCCGCTTCGGCGGCCGAAACCACAGGCAAAAGCTCATACTCGACCTGAACGAGGTCTAGAGCATCTCTGGCCGCATAGCGATCTTCGGCGATAACCGCCGTAACTCCCTCGCCGACAAAGCAGACTTTCTCCACGGCGAGAACATAGCGTTTGGGAACCCGGAGGCTTGGGTTTTCGCTTGCCACGGGCACCAAACCGACACGGTTGCGGATCTCTGTTCCAGTGATCACCGCGACCACGCCCGGATGTTCGAGGGCTTTGCCCGTATCGATGCTCTTGATCCGAGCGTGGGCATACGGGGTTCTTAAGATAGCCACATGGAGCGTTTGGGGAAGATCAATATCGTCCACATAGTGGGCCAGCCCGGAGACGAGCCTTGGATCCTCGCGGCGTTTGACCCTCGCGCCCACCAATTTGCTTACCGGCATAAGCTATTCCAACGCAGAATTTCCACCCTCAGCGGCTTTGGACTTCTGATTGACCTGTGCCGAAACCCGCACTCACAACCCCGTCGGCCCGCATTTTTCCCGCCGCGTACTGGATCGCATCTACAATGTGTTGGTATCCCGTGCAGCGGCAGAGATTACCGTCAATGGCGCGGCGGATCTCGTCTTCCGTAGGGTTGGGCCAGCGCACCAGGAGTTGATAGGCGGCTAGGATCATACCCGGCGTACAGTAGCCGCACTGAAGTCCGTGACATTCCCAGAAGGCCTCCTGTAGCGGATGAAGCTGCTCTCCGTGAGCAAGCCCCTCAATCGTAAGGATCTCGCCTCCATCGGCCTGTACCACAAGGACCGTGCAGGACTTGACGGCCAAACCATTCAGCATTACGGTGCAGGCGCCGCAAACGGATGTTTCGCATCCGATATGGGTTCCGGTCAAATGGAGAGTGTCCCGCAGATAATGCGCCAGAAGGAGACGCGGCTCGACTTCGTGAGAGTACTCGGTGCCATTGACTTTGATCGCGATTTCCCTCTTGTTCGCCACCGGAGTTCCTTTTCTTATCTATCCGATTTGTTATAGACTGCGAATATATCCCAATGTTGCGCCAACGTTCAAGTTTTATCCTGTTTTCCCTCGCCGCTTGTTTTCCAATATTTGCAGTGACTGAGATATATGCCTACCCGGTAAGATTGAGAAGCAGTCCCGGATTAAGCGTCACTGAAGTCGGAACGTGGAAAACCATTCAGAAAGGGGCCGAGTTCCGCAAGGTCTCTCTCGAACGGGCTGAGCCCTACCATCTCATCGATATGAAGGTGCTCCGGTTTGACTCCCGTTGGGTTTCGCCGAGAATCGTGCGCAGCCAGCAGCATCAGATGAAGGGCTCGAACGTAAGAAGCCTGGCGGAAAAAGCCGGGGCGATAGCGATGATCAACGCCAATTATTTCGACGAAAAGGGAAGACCGTTGGGATTCCTAAAAACGGGCACTGAGGAGATCAATGCGCAGATTTCGAAGAGCTCTCTTTTTACGGGCATTTTCGGGATAAAGGATCGGCTGCCCTTTATTGTCCATCGAGACCAGTTTTCCTCAAATCAGGCGGACGAAGCGCTTCAAGCCGGGCCGCTCCTGATCCTGAAGAGCGTTGCTCTAAACGTCACGCGCGGCGCAGGTAAGCAGAATCGGCGCACCCTGATCGGTCTGGATAAAGAACAAAGGCTGGTCATCGCTGTGACGGACAGTCTGGTGGGCGGCCTGAGCTGGGTGGAGCTCCAGGAATTTTTCAGCGCTCCCGAATGGCCCGTACGGCTCATCGATCTGCTGAACCTGGATGGCGGCGGCTCCGCGCAGCTCTATGTTCGAGGCGCTCAACTCGAGGATCATGTCCTGGGGACTACAGAGGTGCCTGTCGCTGTGGGGTTTTTCCCGAGAGGGAACTGAAAGTTACATACGGAAATGTGTTAAGGCGCGATCCATAACCTGATCGCCGATCCTCGATGGAGCTTCCTATCATCATTTTATTCGAGCCATAAGGAGGAACCATGAAAACCCGCAAGATCTTCATTTTTTTGTCCCTTATTGTCGGTGTCGAGGTTTTCACGGGCGCGGGATTCGGCCAAGAAAGGGTTCGCGTCGGGGTGCCATTATTCCCAACGGTTGCATTTCCCGCTTTTGTGGCAAGCGAGAAAGGATTGTTCGAGAAAAACGGCTTAAAAGTGGAGATTATCAGGATTAACAGCGAACCCACGACCTACCAGGCTCTGATTTCCGGAGACATCGATATGGCTGCGGGAGCACCCACCGGCCTCGTGCAAAGCAATTTACAAGGCATACCGGTCGTCTCACTTGGCAGTTGGGACAACTTCGTCCCTTACACGCTGGCAACGCGGGAAAAGATAGGCGATCTCTCGCAATTGAAGGGGAAAAAAATCGGCGTCAACCGTCTCGGAGGAAAATCTTCTCTGATTTTGATGGTTATGCTGGAAAATGCCGGGCTCAACCCGATGAAGGACGTGAGCTTGCTTCAACTCGGAGGTTCTCAGGAAAGGCTGGCGGCTCTCATGAGAGGCGGCATCGACGCGGCGCCCGTGGATTATGCCTTCGAACCCAAGATGCGACAGATGGGGTTTTTTCTCGTCAGGGGCGCCAAAACGCCGTTCATGAATGGTTCGCTTGCCGTGAAAGCGTCCTCTTTACGATCGGAGCGGCCGAAATGGACGCGGTTTGTGAAGAGTTTCCGGGATGCGATCAACTATATTATGACCGAGAAAGAGGGTACTCTGGGTGTCTTGAGGCGGGTCACCGGCATAGACGAAAAAGAATCACTGGATTTCATCTACGAGCAGATGCGTTCACGCGCGGACGCAAAACTACAACCGCCGGAGGCTGCCGTCGCCAACCTCGTGAAAATGGTTGCGTTCATAGACAAACGGGCGTTGTCCGTGGATAAGAGCAAGTTATTTGATTCTTCTATCGCCGAGGATTTTGGCCACGGCAGACCCGCGCCTGCCAAAAAATGAGGCCCTGCGAACGTTCAATTTAGCATGAGCGAGATACAGTTCGTCGATACGACACTGCGTGACGGCCAGCAGAGCCTCTGGGCGCTCGGAATGAGAACCGGGGCCATGGTCGCCATAGCCGGGCAAATGGATAAAGCCGGGTTTGAGTCCATGGAGTTTTTCGTTTCCATCATGATCAAGAAATACATCCGCGAGCACAAAGAAAACCCGTGGTTATGGCTGCGCGAGGGAACAAAGCGCTTCCGACAAACGCGGCTGCGCCTTCATGGCGGGATGCACGGCTCCGGCTCTTTTGAAAAGCTCCCGAAGGCTGTAATGAAACTTCTCATTGAGCGCGTGGTTGCTCATGGGATAACGCTGACCCGCACGTCTGAATGTTGGAATGACTTTCAAAGCTTTAAAAAGGAGCTGCACGACCTCCGGGAAATAGGGATGGAGACGATCGTGAATCTGATCTATTCCGTCTCTCCCCGGCACACCGATGAGTATTACGCCGAAAAGGCAAAAGAGGCGGCGGCCATTCGACCCTACCGGATCTGCTTTAAAGACGTCGGCGGTCTTCTTACCCCGGAGCGTGCCCGAACGCTCATTCCGGTCATTCTTGATAATGCCGGCGATATTCCGGTGGAGTTTCACGCGCACTGCAATAATGGTCTCGCGCCCATCTGTTATCTCGAGGCCGTTAAGCTCGGCATCAAGGCCTTGCACACTTCGATTCCGCCGCTCGCCAACGGCCCCTCTCAACCTTCTATTTTCAATCTCGCCAGAAACCTCCGGGCTCTGGGCTATACGCCGGTCCTCCATGAAAAGGAGCTTAAGCCGGTCGAAGAGCACTTTACGGCCGTGGCCAAACGAGACCGGCTTCCGATCGGGGAGCCTCTCGCTTACGATTATTCCCAGTATCTCCACCAGGTGCCGGGAGGGATGATTTCCAACCTTCGCCATCAGCTTCGCGTTGTGGGGATGGAAGACAAACTGGAAGCGACTCTGGAGGAAGCCGCTCATGTGCGGGCGGAGTTCGGCTACCCCATTATGGTGACTCCCCTTTCCCAGTTTGTCGCAAGTCAGGCGGCCATCAACGTGATCGTCGGAGAAAGGTACAGGGAAGTGACCGATCAGGTGATTCAGTACGCGCTCGGGCTATGGGGAAAGGAGGCGCCTGCCCTTATGGATTCCGCGGTAAAAGACAGGATCCTCAGCCGCAGCCGCGCCAAGGAATACCAGGATTGGGAGCCGCCTGATCCATCCCTTAAGGAGGTGCGCAGCCGCTTCGGCGGGCCTTCGGTTTCCGATGAGGAGCTTATTCTTCGGGTCTATGCGGGGCAGGAATACGTGAAAGCGATGCATGCCGCCGGACCGCCCGGGGAGTATCTCGGCTCAAAACACTCTCTGGTCCGCTTGATCGAGGAGCTGAGCAGAAACAAAGATTGCAGGCAGATCTCCATACGTAAACCCGGCCTTTCCCTTACCCTCGAAAAGAGAACGACATCCCCATCCATAAGTTCGGCCATGGATAAGGCTGAAAAAAAGGCAGTCACGGAGGAATATCCATGATTTTGGCTGGATCACCCTTGGCGATGAAAGCCGCCGCCCGCTCTCCGAGCCCGCGCAATAGGCCAGTGCTTATTCCCACCGCTGGTAATCGGATGCGCGGGCTCTCCGAACGGCCAGCAGCTTTCATCTTATCCGAGGGGTGTAGGGCGGAGGAGGGCCACGGACGTCCGATCAGCCCGGTTTGGCTCATGGTACCTGCCCACCTGTCTGCGTGCGGACACCTGCCCGCGCCCTGGCAGGCGGGCGCACAGGCAGGTCGGCAGCGGCCTGGAGTCCTACACCCCGAGGCCTGTTCGACTGGGCTACTTTCGGAGGAAATGCCATGAAAAAACAATCACGCAAGCGAAAGCTGAAACTCAAGGGGCGATTGTGCCTGGGGCTCATTGTCCTTTTTCTTCTAGGCATCCGTCTTGAGTTCAGTGCCGCATCGGATTCCAAAATAGTGGAAGCCGCTAGGAAAGAGGCGCAATTAATGTGGTACAACACCTTGGTGCAACCGCATGCCCAGGAAATTCTCAATCGTTTTATGAAGAAGTACCCATTCGTGCGCGCAAGCTTCTGGCGCGGCAGCGGCATTAAGGTCCATGCGAGATTGACAACCGAAGCTAGAGCGGGACGCTTTGAGTGGGATGTGGTCTCTCTGACCGATGCCGAGTCTGTTTTGGATCTCAAGGGCAAGGGGCTTATCACAGCGTACAACTCGGCTGAACGCAATATGTTCAGCGCCGACTTAAAGGACAAAGAAGGCTATTGGACCGCCTTCTACGCGCTCCCAAGCGGGCTCATATTGAACACCCGACAGGTAAAAGTGGAAGAGGCGCCAAAGAGTTATGAAGATCTCCTCCATCCCAGGTGGAAGGGAGGAAAAATCTCCGTTGATACGGAAGGATATGAGCTCTTACTTGGCCTCACTCACGCGTGGGGAAAAGAGAAGGCAGTGACATATTTAAAGAGGCTTGCCGCCCAAGACCCGGTCCCCGGCCGGGGCAACAACGCGAGGATTGAATTGTTGGCAGCCGGTGAATTTCCACTTGCCATCGCATACACCCATACGGCTGAGGCGATCAAGAAAAAGGGGAGTCCGATCGAATGGATTAACCTTGAGCCCGTCGTGGTTAAGGTCGATAACATTATGCTAGGATCCCGGGCGCCCCATTCCAATACGGGCAAACTTTTTATCGATTTTATTCTTTCCGAGGAGGGGCAGAGATTACTGCAAGGCCTTCAACGCCCAACCCTTCGCACGGGAGTAGAGCCGAATCCGCCGCGGCTTAGCAAGGGGTATGAGCGCGTGGTGTTACAGCCTGAACACTCGGTGAATGTGCAAGAAAATGTAAGGCTCTATAAGCAGATTTTTCGGCTGCAGTAAGCGCTTTCAGGCGCCTGGGGGTCTTTCGCCCGAGTTCCGACGGAGCGTGCCACCTTGAACATCACGAAGAGTGGGAGGGCAAGACAAGGCCAGTGAACTATCACACTTCAGTATAGGGCCTTCTGAAAGTGCGGCAGGTAGAAGTCGAAGGCTCGGGGAGTCTTTCCCTGCGAAGCATTACCCTAAAGGGCAATCCGACCAGAGCGTGGTTCCAAAGACGTGTTCTGCTCCTGCCGGTAATCTGGTTCCAGGGCCAAGGACAATAACGTTTTCACATTAAGGAGGAGAACATGACGAACAAACTCTATGTGGGTGGATTGTCCTATGCGACCACCGACAAGCAGTTGGAGGAGCTCTTCGCGGCGCATGGAACCGTCGAGTCCGCGCGGGTGATCACCGACAAATTTACCGGCCGGTCCAAGGGTTTTGGATTTGTTGAGATGGGTTCCGGTGCGGAGGCCCAGAAAGCGATCCAGGCTTTAAACGGAACCGAGTTCGACGGGCGCAGTCTCACTGTCAATGAGGCCCGGCCTCAAGAGAAACGGTCGGGGTTCGGCGGTGATCGAAGGGGCGGCGGCAGGCGTGATCGCTGGTAGTCTCATTTCCTAGAACCTAAGCAAGAAGGGGGCGTCAGGTCGGTACGCCCTTTCTCTTACAGCCACCCGGTGCTCCGGAGCCGCCGGGAGCCGAATTGGAAGCCAAGCCAACATAATAAAGACGCGTAGAAACCCTGGCGACATGCTCCAACGCTGCCGGCATCGGTAGATTGCGATACCGGTGGCTTCATCCATAATGTCTAAGCG
>JACQUW010000324.1 GCA_016210115.1 Deltaproteobacteria bacterium
GGGGTGAGCCTGGAGGAGCGCAGGCACGGAGACGAACAGTCTCAATGTCGTGTTTGGCGCTTGGCTTGGCGCTCGCATTCTCCCTGACCGATAATCCGGGATAGATCCCTACCCCCGCCACACACTTAGCCTTTCAGACAAATAGTACAAACTTAAATTGATGGAAAGGCTCACCGCGACCGTGATGACGACGGCCCCATAAAGCTCGGCGGTTTTGAAGTTTACCGCCAGAGAATAGATCCAGGCGCCCAAACCATATCGGGCCATGGCCATTTCCATGATCAAGAGACCGATCATCGCCTGAACCGATCCCATAAAAATACCCGAGACGAGAACCGGCATGGCTGCGGGGAGCACGACTTTCAGGCCGATTTCCCACGGCGCGCAGCCCATCGCCCGGGCCGCAACAAGGTATGAAGGCTTGACCTCCCGAACACCGGCCATGGAGTTGAGGAAGACCGGAAAAAAACCGGACAAAAACCCGTAGAAGACGATTGCGGACTTGCCGAGGCCAAACCAGAGAAGGAAAAGCGGAATCAGCGTGACTTTGGGGATGACCACTCCGAGAGCAGCAATGGGTCCCAACAGTTGATAAAAATGCGGTGAAGAGCCTACGAGAAAGCCGGCGGCGACTCCGGCGAGAACAGCCAATGTGACCGCCAATGTGAACTCGGATAGCGTGCTCACCAGATGTGTTAATGCCGTGCTCCAAATGCCGGGAAACACATTCGCCACCTGTGTGGGTGAAGCGAGAAACAGAGGATCAATCCACTCGAGCCGCACCGCGATCTCCCACAAGAGGAGGAGAAAAGCACCCAGCGACGCTCTTCCAATCCAAACCGCTGCCGTCAGGTGCGCCACAACCACTCCAGCCGATTCAGCCCCATGGAGGCGACCCAACCTAAGATCATGGTCAACAGAACGAGGGCATACAGCTCGGCGGTATAGTACTGGAAAGATGCCCAATCAATGAGATAGCCGATCCCCCGGCTTACCACAAGAAGTTCAGCCACCAGAACTCCGATAAGGCAGTAACTCAAGCCCAGCCGGAGCCCTGCTATGAGCGTGGGGGCGGCGGCCGGAAGGACCACTTTAAAAAAAGTCGCGCCAGGCCCGTAGCCAAAAGACCGCGCCAGAGAAATAAAGGCAGGCTCCACCTGGCGAATGCCGGCCTGTGTGTTTAAGATAAGTGGGAAAACGCCGAGAAAAAAACCGAAGATCACCTTCGGCATCATCTCGGTCCCGAAAATCAGAAAACAAACCGGAAAGAAAACGATTTTAGGCACAGCATAAAAACCCAGCAGAAAGGGCTGGATGAGCGCTTCGAGCCTTCGTGAGAGCGCCAATAATCCTCCCAGAGGCAACCCTATGACCACCGAAAGTCCATAAGCTCCTAAAAGCTCCTGAAGGGTAATACCCAAATGAGTGTAAAATTCCGGGACCGAGCTTTCTCCACTTATGATTTCAACCAGGCGGACCAGTACTTTCGATGGCGGCGCGACGAGGAGAGGATTCGGTGAAAAGAAGCTTATGGCGAATTCCCATGAGAGCAGGCACAAGACCAGGAGGAGAAAGCGTTCCGCAACAAAAATCACGCGACTGCCTCCAGGATCACGATAGATTCTCCCTGCCGATTGCCTTCATGGATTCTTCGCGCAGCTCCGTCCAAAGAAGCTCCACCAGATTCTGAAACTCCGGACTGCCGGACTTCCGCGGGCGCGGAAAATTCACCGGGACGATTCGTTTCACGCTTCCCGGACGCGCGGTAAAGATCGCCACGTGCTCGCCGAGAGAGATCGCTTCGGTGATACTGTGAGTAACGAAAACGATAGTTTTCCCAACCTGACTCCAAATCTCAACAAGCTCCTGGCCAAGGAGAATCCGGGTTTGCTCATCTAATGCCCCGAACGGCTCGTCCATGAGAATGATCTCCGTTTCCATTGCAAGGGCGCGGCAAAGGGCGACCCTCTGGCTCATCCCCCCGGAGAGCTGGCGCGGATACGCTCCCGCAAAAGATTCAAGTCCCACGATGCGGAGATATTTTAACGCTCGCACACGTCTTTCTTCCGCGGATATCTTCCGCCGCTCGAGCCCGAATTCCACGTTTCGCAGCACGGTTCGCCATGGGTACAGGACAGCTTCTTGAAACATCATCGCGACCTTCTGCGGATTCGGCCTGCCGACTCTCTCTCCGTCGATAAGCACTTCCCCACCGTCTGCCTCGGCGAGACCTGCCACGACGTTGAGGAGAGAAGACTTACCACAACCGCTCGGGCCGAGAATGACAAAAAAATCGCCCCGCTCGATTGTGAGATCAACGTCACGGAGCGCGTGCACTCTACCGTGGTTTACGGGCCCGGGAAAGCTCTTGCTTAACGAGCGGATCTCGATTTTGGGGATCATCAGGACGGCTTGAGGGCTTCCATTGTGTAGATCTCGCCAGCCGGGGGCGCTTCCTTCCCGATGATGCCGTATTCGAGTAAAACCCTGCGGGCATTCTCCGCGGCTTCTTTTCGGATTATGCCGTCGGTGGTGAGCCGCAACTTCTCATAGATCAATCGAGCCCCGCTGTCCGAATAGCCTGACTCGTTCTTCATCCTCTCGACCGTCCATTCAGCGTTGGAACGTATAAACCGAATAGAATCAAGCAACCCATGGAGTGTTCTCTTCAAAATAGGCAGCGATCCTTTGACGAATCCTCTTTCGGCAAAAATCACGTAGCCCATCCAGGGCTTGGGGAGGTAATCCCCGATGGCCGCGATCTCTCTGACCTCCCCCGCTTCCTTGAGCTTGATCATCTGGTGTGGCGATAAAACGACTCCGTCAATGGCTCCTGTTTTAAGGCTGGCGAGGCTTTCAGGAATTCCGCCGGTGGAGATGAACCGGATCTCCCGCTCCCGTCCGGCGGCCCTGGCGATAACGCGTCCGTAGGCGTGCTCCACGCCGCCGAACCGCGAGACGCCCAATTTCGCCCCTTTGAGATCTGCCGCCGAATGGTATCCTCCCTTACTCTTCACCCAAATTGAGAAGTCATCGCTCGACTTAAGGTCCGACACCACGACGACCGGGAGTCCCCGGGTCGCAACCTGGAGTTGCGACCCGACATGAGTGAGGCCCATCTTTACCGACCCCGCCGCAACCGCCTGGTACATCGAGGTCGCGGACCCAAAGGGCACCCACTCCACATTGATTCCCTGCTTCTGGCAAAAGCCTTTTTCCAGACATGCCATAACCGGCAGATAGTAAACCGGGCTCTGCCTCACTGCCGTAGCGACAACGACTTTTTCCGCCGCCGAGGCGCCGCCGGCAAGCAGCCCAAAAACAACTGCGGCCGCGGCTAATCCAGCCCTGATTACATTCATAAGAACGGGACGTTATCAGAAACTCTTCTCACACCGCAATGACCTGCGTTGTTCGGCATCATCGCTTGCAATGTTTGCTCATAGCTGCGATCATCGCAGCTTTCAAGACGTGGCGTGCTGTTTCGACGGGTGCGCAGCGCCGGGCGAACGTAACGGCGCAAAATACGGCAGACAGAGAAGGAGATTTCATGGACAGCAAGTTATCCACGGTTATCCTGGAAAAGATCAGTGGCACCGGGGTCGCGAAAATAATATTCAACCGGCCCGAAAAGCGTAACGCGCTGAACGGACAACTGGTCGCGGAAATAATGAGCGCGCTCGAGGAGATCCGCGCCGACCGTGACATCAACGTCGTGATCACGAAGGGCAATGGACCTTCCTACTGCTCGGGGCTGGACCTTTACTTCTTGCGTTCTCTCAGCGAAGGACCTCCGGGAGATTGGGACAGACCGACGCCGACTGTAGTTCTCTTCGAAGCGATCCGGAATTTCGGCAAAATAACCATTGCGCAGGTGCACGGTTACTGTCTTGGCGGAGGCATTGCTCTGATGAATTCACACGACCTCGTGATTGCAGCCAAAAACTCTCAGATCGGAATGCCGGAGATCCTGCGCGGCAGCTTCGGTCAGATGGCGACCAGCACTCTTTTCCATTCCGGTGTACCGTTCAAGAAAGCGGCTCTGATTCAGCTAACCGGGCAAAACGTATCCGGGGCCGAGGCGGACCGCCTCGGGCTGGTATCTATGGCGGTCGAAGAAGCGGAACTCGAGGAGGCGACGCTGAAACTGGCACAGGATATTGCCACACGTCATCCCGCAGCCCTGGCAAATGCCAAAATCGCCGCGCAGATGGGGAGGGATCTCTCGCTTCCCGACGCAATGAAGCTGGACCAGCTTATAGGTGCGCGGCAACGGCTGATGGTTGATCCGCTCGGGAAGGTGGAAGAGTATCTCTCGTCCCAAAAAGGCGGACCCAACACGACGTATCGCCGGTCCGACCCGAAGTGATCGATTAGACCGTTCCGAAATGCTTTCGGCTTGCACAATGAGTTTCCCTCTCCCGTCCCGGGAGAGGGCCCGGACTTGATCCGGGGGTGAGGGCAATAGCCCCGCATAGGCGAGCCGCCTATTTTTCAAGGACCTCGAACGCGCCACAGGTAAATCGTTCGGGTCAGACCCGCCGAATCTCTGACCGTCTCCACCCGGTCGGGCTTCCAACCCCCCATACCGAACGCGTGCGAAACCACTCTGGAGCCCGGCTTCAACTGGCGCAGGATGGTGGCTCTCAGCCGCAGGTTCGCTGCGGGATAGAGATACAGGGTCACGACAGTGGCAGGCGAAAGGTCTACGGTCCGGATATCCTCCTCACGGATCTCCGCCAGATCCTCCAGGCCTGCTGTTTTGATGTTGTCCCGAGACTCCTTTATCAATTGCGGATCAATTTCGAAACCGACCGCGCGGACGCCGTATTTTCTCGCGGCGGCAATGACGATCCTTCCGTCACCCGATCCGAGATCATAAAGGAGATCCCCTTTCCTGAGCGCGGCCAACTCCAACATCCGATCGACCACCTCATGCGGGGTGGGCACGAACGGAGCGATATGCGCCGATTCTGGTTCTTGCGCAAAAACAACGGGCGCGCTCTTATTGCCGATCAGAGCAGAAACTAACAAGCCATTCACCAGAGCAAAAGCAAAGAAAAAAATCCGCCGCAATAGCTTCATGCCGCTTCTCCTTTTGTGTCATTCACACTGACCAGGCTTTTTCGTCCTTCCCGCGAAAGCGGGAATCCAGGGTCGTTGTATTTTCCTGGATTCCGGCTCTGGCGTGCTTCAGCCTGATGAGGCTGATCCGCCTCTGGCGGAGCCGCCCGTCGTGCCGGAAACGTCTGACATATGCGACCAATTTCTGAGACACCACAGTAGTATGGCGTTCCAAAAATTGTGTTGCAAATCGGCTGGACGTTTCGAAACAAAGAAAGATGGATTCCCGCCTGCGCGGGAATGACTCGAGTCTCTCTCTTGTTTGTGCCAACTTCCTTCCTTTCTATTTTCCTTTTATAACTATAATCGGGAAGCCACTTCTTGGCCGGCCCGGTTGGCCGCCCCGATCCCGAAGATATCGAGATTCTCTCCCGAGGAGAACCCACATGCGTTATGAGTTGTATTACTGGCCTTCCATCCAAGGCCGCGGTGAGTTTGTCCGCCTTGCCCTTGAGGATGCAGGCGTCGAGTACGTCGATGTCGCCCGTCTCCTGAACCGCCGCGGCGGGGGCATTCCCGCGCTGATGCGCTTCCTCGAAAGCCGTTCGGTGGGGCGCCCTCCGTTCGCGCCGCCTTTTCTGAAAGCCGGCAAGCTCTTGATCGGGCAAACCGCTAACATCCTGCTGTTTCTCGGGCCGCGTCTTGACCTCGTGCCGAAAAATGAGGCGAGCCGGCTCTGGCCACACCAGTTGCAACTCACGATTGCCGATTGGCTCGCCGAGGTCCACGATACCCATCATCCGATCTCCGGCGGCCTCTATTACGAGCAGCAGAAGCCTGAAGCCAAGCGGCGCGCCGCCGAGTTCAGGGCCGAGCGCCTGCCTAAGTTCCTCGATTACTTTGAGCAGATACTCACGCGGAATCCGAAACGGACCTGCTACCTGCTGGGCAAAGCCTTCTCCTATGTCGATCTATCGTTGTTCCAGATGATCGCCGGCTTGCGCTACGCGTTTCCGCGCGCGATGGCAAGATTGGAACCCGCACATCCGAAATTGCTGGCGGTGCACGATCACGTTCGAGCTCGCCCCCGGATTGCCGCCTACCTCTCGTCGCCACGGCGGTTGCCTTTCAACCAAGAAGGCATCTTCCGGCATTATCCCGAGCTCGACGGTTAGGCCGAATGATGGAAGGCGGCGTGAAGAACTGAATTTCCTTGCCACGAACCGGATTTTTCTTTAATAAGGAGTCTCGTCCTGATTACTCTTAGGAGGTAAAGCCAATGTCTATTCCGGCAACGCGCCTGCCCGTTCGGCTAAGTCTCGTTCTCTTCGTGGTCTCTCTGCTTACCGGCGGCGCGCGAACCGCATTGGGACAACCGCTCAATATTGAGGCGGCCAAGAAAGACGGCAAGGTCGTGGTCTATGGCACTGTCGTGCCCCAGATCATGGGCGTTGTCCAAAAAGGCTTCGCGACGAAATACGGCATCAAAGTGGAGTACTGGCGCGCGGACGCGACCAAAGTCATCGACCGCGCCCTGACCGAGTGGCGCGCCGGCCGGCCCGGGTTCGATGTGGTCACGGGGACCCGAGGCGGCCTAATTCTCCTCAAGCAGGAGGACATATTTGCCAAATATACCTCACCATCCTCGGAAAGCTTCCCTGCAAAATTCAGAGACGCAGAAAGGCTTTTAACGTCCTGGCGAGTGACGTCTGTCGGCGTATTATACGGAACAGAGACGGTCAAGAGCGGAGACATACCAAAGAGCTTTGACGACCTTCTCGATCCGAAATGGCAGGGCAAAATCGCGATGCCGGACCCTTCTCGGCATAGCAGCACTGCACAGTTTCTTTGGAATTTGGAGAAGCTCAAAGGAGAGAGATGGCTGGAATTTGTAAAAGCGTTAGCCCAGCAAAAACCTCACCTGATAGACTCTTTTGCCCCTGTCCCCGCCGCAATCATACGAGGTGAAATTCCTCTTGGGATCACTTACCTGCAGTATGTAGTACAGCAAAAGGGGCCGATCGGATATGCGCCCCTGGACAAATATCTGACCGACCCGACCGATATCGCCTTAAGTGCCAAAGCCGCGAATCCGAACGCGGGGAGGCTCTTCATTGATTATATCTGCTCACCCGAGGGGCAGAAAAGAGTTGCGGACACGGGAGAATTTGTCCTCTATCCCGGAATTTATCCCCCCATCAAAGACGCGGAAAAAATCGTAGCCAACATGGTTTTTATGGATAATCCGACCGTGGAACAGCTCAAGAAACTGCGCGCCGATTTCCGCCAAATCTTTTTTGGGAAGTAAACAAGACGCGCTGAAGGAGGAAGGCAAGTTTTGAGAATTATCGATCTTCATTGCTATCCTAACACGGAGCGGTTGATCAAATCTCAGGCGGCCTACGTCGAGGCTTTATCGAAATATTGGAACCGCTCCTGGACCGCCAAGACTGAGGCCGAGGTGATGGATGACTTCAAGCGAGCGGGGGTCGAGGCTGTACTCATCGCATTCGACATCGAAACGGTCGCGGGGACACCGCCCTGCTCAAATGAATACGTCGCGCGCATGCGGGACGAGAACCGCGGCGTGATCCTACAGGCATGGGCCGCGGTTGATCCTTTCAAGGGCGAAGCCGCCATTGAGGAAGCAAAAAAAGCGATCCGAGAACTCCGGATGTTCGGCTTTCATTTTCATCCGATTATGGGTCATTTCTCTGTCGACGATCGCCGGCTTTATCCGTTATGGGAAACAATCAACGAGTTGCGGGTCCCGGTCATGATCGACGTCGGCACGACGGGTATGGGTGCCGGCTTGCCCGGCGGATTAGGCGCGGTCATCAGGCACGCCCACCCTGCCTCCATCGATCAGCTCGCGGCCGATTTTCCAAACCTCAGCATCGTCGCCGCTCACCCGGGTTGGCCCTGGACGGAAGAGATGATCGCAGTGGCCCTGCACAAGGGGAATGTCTCCTGGGAGCTATCGGGCTGGGCGCCCAAATATTTTCCCGACCCGCTGAAGCGAGATATCAAAGGGCGCCTGAGAGACAAAATCATGTTCGGCAGCGACTATCCGAGCATCCCCTACGAGCGCATTTTCAAGGAGTGGGGCGAGTTAGGTTACTCCGACGAGTTAATGGAGAAAATCTTTCACGGCAACGCAGAAAGAATTCTGGGCTTATAACCAGCCTCCAGGTGATCCCGGAAGTTTTTTGCTTCTTCAACGATATCTCGTGCCATAGTGCCCTCTCCCCTCGCGGGCCCTCGCGGGAGAGGGTCAGGGTGATGGCAACTCGTTGGTCGATCGCAGAACAGAACCACGATTTACCCGTCGATCAGGGTCCAGCCCCTACTGCCCCAAAATTATTTTCATCCGCTCGATAATCTCCTTCGGCTGACCCAGGACTTCCTTTGCGATAGCTTCCAACTCCTCCCCGCTGCTCGGTTTGATTTCGAGTTTTCGCTTCGTCGCCTCGGCCAAAAACTCCGGATCATTGATTGCCTGCGCGAACGCGTCCCGAAGAATTTTCAGGCGCTCCGCCGGAATTCCAGGAGGGGCGACAAAGGGACGCCCAATCTCCCCTGCCGCTAAGATCACTGTCGCCAGACGCCGGCCCGCCTCAGGGGTTTTGTACTGATCCATCAGTTCGTGGATCGTCGGCACGAGAGGTAAACGGTCATCTCTTTTCTTTGTGTCCTGAATGAGCTCGCGAACGAAATTTCTTTTTCGCCAACTCGTGAAGGGCTCGCGCGCGAAATAGGAATCGATGGTGAAAGCCCGGCATGCCAGTTCTCCGCGCTCCACCGCGAGATCAACCTCGTTCCCTCCCGGATATCCGGAGATGATGTTGAACCGGGTTCCGATCACGGCCTCGAAGAGCTTGGGCAGATAGTAACCCGTCGAGGCCGTCCCCGTGGCGCCGCATTTGGGTGGTTCTTTGGCGTTGCGGATATCCTCTACCGTCTTGTAAGGCGTATCCGCGCGCATATAGAGCAAGTGATTCACCTTGGCGGGATTACCGATCCAGCCAAACCTGGGCCAGTCGAACTGCACCTCTTTCCTGCCGACAAGCTGATCGAAGTAAAGCGCCGGGAAAATCGCGCCGATGGTCAGGCCGTCGGGCTTCGCCACGGTGTAAACATAATTGGCGGCGATCATCGAGCCGGCGCCGGGCATGCTCTGAACTATGAAGTTCGGATGCCCCGGGATGTACCTGGGCATGAATTGGGCCAGCACCCGCGCGTAAGCGTCGTTAACAGTCCCGGCCGGCCCTCCCCGCGCAATGGTAATGGTCTTGCCCTGATAAAACGGCGCCTGCGCCTCCAGGACTGTGATGTGGAACAGGATAAACAACAGCGTAAGGATTGCCCGTTTCATAAGACCTCCTTGCTGCGCTCAAGCCCTGCACGCGCTCCTTTATCAGAGATCTAGACTCGAGGGAAGAGTGAACAACCGGTAGCTCCGGGATTTTCATGTGGCAGAGGAGTACGCCCGCTTCGCTTCAAAGACCGAAGTCTCCAGCGCTTTGATCTAGCTGGTAGGCTTATTAGACAAACTGACCGAAACGGCAACACCGTCACGCTCACCCGGGAAAAGACTGGCGAATGCCTTACGAACTGCTTGGTCGATTCCTGCCGGTTCAATGTGCTTAAATAATTTGGTTATGACTAGGCAGCCTAAGACAGTGGACGACGTCGGCAGTTTGGCATTCTGGCTCCAACACAAAGACGCAGACTGGGTCACGAATTCTCACGGCTATACGTTCAGCGGCTTGGAGATTCACGGTATTAAAATCAGAGTAACCAAGCATCCGGATCGGAATCTCGAGTTGGATCTCGATACCCCTTTTGGCGGGTATCATAACATCCGCGTAGCCATCCCATGCTGTGACGAGAGAGGGCTTTTTGTTGTAATTACTTGGCAAAGACCGGAGATCAAGGTCTACTTGAACAATGTGATGTCGCACGCTATCAGTTTCTGATGCATTCTTAAGAGAAGTCTATGTCGAAGTCTGAAGAAGATTTTCAAGCGAGCCTTAAGATTTTGGAAACAGCGGTCACGCACTATCACCGCGGACTTAAGGACGCTTATCGTGTCGTTGCTGGCGAGCTTCGTAAGTTGCTTTGTGATGCAAACCCACTGCTTCCGCGGGTTCGTCCAAAGATACGCTTGCATAAGCTTATCTGGACAGAAAAACTCGAAGGATGTCCGTCGCTTGTCAACGGCCTGGAAGTTATTATCCCTGGGTCGATGTCTCAGAGACCAGACGGCAGCTGCCGATTTGAACTGCTCTTTGCCATGAACCCGGTGCTCATGGAAGTAGATCAGTGGATTGAGCAGCCATTCTTGAGCCCATCAATTACGGTTCGCGAACTTATCCGCTCAGTTGCTGATAAAGAGGGTGTCCATTCGGATCCCGATTACAATGACACTTTAATCGCGGCTAAACTGGTCAAATATATTCGCGACGACAGTCATATCCCATCTATCATTGCCCTCGGGGAGTATCTCCTCAAATGGCTCCGGGATTGTGGGGGAAACACTCCCAACAAAGAAAGCTGATTCATGGGGGTATTTTCCCCTTTTCACCGGACCCTGAACTGCCCTATATCCTCAGCCTGATACACTTTAGGCTACTCACCCTCGCGATCATATTTTTTGCTGCCACCCCGGGTCGGGTCGGTCGGGGTCGCGTCTATGGATTTTGGATGCCGCCTCTAGCCATCTCAACCGAGCAAATCCACAAATCCCTCTCGGTCGGGGTCCTCACGGAAGATGGCCTTTCGCTCGTTTCCACGGGAGGTGGCGTGATAGAAAGCGTCAGGGTATTCAATACGAATTGGAGAATTGGACGAGCCATGAGAGCCGACGCTAGCAAAGGCGAATTGATAAAAATTAATTGCATGTGACCCCCAAAAGCCGCCGCGAGGCCGACTCCAAGCCCCATTTGCCCATGATCCTTGCTGGCCAGAATAATCTCCTCGATCTTCTCCAGTACCGCTCTTCGCTGCCCCTTTCCTCCAGGCTCGTGGCCCGTAGCCACCTCGAAGGCATTGACCTCGATCAGATGCAACACTACATCGCCTACCACCTTGCCACTGCCGGAGTGACGAACACAGCTCTTCTTTCCCAGGCATCACCGCCATCGAGCAAGGCTCCGCTGGAAGACTCTGTAGGGCTGAGACCAGACCCCGACGAAATGAAAAACAAATTAGCCCCAGCACTAGACGCATTTTCAACACCAAGTGATTGTTTATTTAGTATTAACTACACCATCCGTTCAAGTAAAATAAATCTTCTAGTTTCTCGCGTAATTTCAATGTTTGCGGCTTACCCTGTCCATATGACCAATCCTCTTGAGTCATCAGTCGGTTCCCAACACCGCGTGCCGCTTAAGGTTTAAGGTTGGCGTTAGCAAACCAGGGGGTGGCATTAGCCTGTGAGCAGGACGACACGACGTTGACCTAGAGTGCTTTTTGCGGACAACTCCGCCACCCTCACCGTTGTAAATGCGATTCCGGTATATGGTACCGATAACCGTAAAGGAATGGTGGGCGGACTACTGGTATCGTAGATTCAGTGGCGGGAGGTAGAACTTTTCTCCCAGTTGTTACACATGCTTAGTTACCGGCAATTCCTGGCGTTTCAAATCTGCTTTTGGATATACACTTTTGTGTAGCTTGCGGCACTTGTCCTTGTTGGCTACTTCTGGGAGGCTCACCTCGGCTTGGCTACAAGATTATCGCTTATATCGTTCTAATCCTCGGCACGCCAGCAGGAAGTGATCTGATTCAGTCGTATCAGGAATACAAAGATGAATGCCATGAGTATTTTGATCCATCGCGCAATAACTCTGTCTAAAAATCCTTGAAACCAATCTGTCGAAGATTTAGATTGACTCCGCATTACGAGCCGAGAAGATTTTGCTACTTATCAAAAAAGCTACTCCCCCAATAAAGAGTGGCTCTCCTCCACGAAATCTAGAATGAGCAAAATCTTGTGGCGAAGTTCGCCCAAATAGGGATCCGGAAGAGCGCCCAGTTTGCGCCGCAGTCGACGGTTATCGATGGCCTTGATCTGGTCAACCAGAATATCAGACGGCCGGTTCAATCCCGAAACTCCCTTGGGAAGAGCCACGCGAAGGAGGTTCTCAAAGCCGGCCACTTTGGTCGTCAGAGGGCAGATGATGGCAGAAGGATGGACTCGGTTCAAAGCATCCGTCTGCACGACCACCACCGGCCGAATTTTTCCAGGCTCTGTCCCAAAACGAGGATTCAAATCAGCAACATACACATGCCCGTACTCAGGTCTCACAGTTTCTCCGGAAGATCTTCTAGTAGCTCGGTTTCACGCAGATATTCCAGGTGCGCAGCGCCCAGGCGGCGCGAGGATTTACGATATTCCCGCTCCAAAAACTTCCGCGCATAAAGAGCGTTATAGTGGCTGAGTGCTTTCCGGATGTAGGTGTTCCGTGGCAACTTTAGCCGTTTTCGGATCTTCTCTGCTTGCTCATAAGTCGACTCATCAAGCTTGAGTGACAGTGCCTTGGGCATAGAGAACACCCCCTTTCTGGCGGTGATACCAAAAGTATATACCCGACGGCAGAAATAGATCAAGCCTGAGATGTATAACCAGCCGGTGTTGTCACCTCATTCGAAGTGGCATGTGAGTCCTTAGGCCCCTTTTGTGACCTCCTGAGATGGAGGGATCTCTGAGTGGCGCTGAGAAGCTCACTTATGATGCGACTTGAGAAGGTCCGTGAACTGCTTCTGGATTTTATGGAGTTTCGGGCTGATGACGATCTGGCAATACGGCTGGTAAGAATTGGCCGCGTAATATTTGCGATGGTATTCTTCCGCTTCGTAGAACTCCTCGAGCGGCTTCACCTCGGTTACAACAGGCTGGCCGTAAGTTGAAGAGCCGTTCAGTTCTTCGATAAATGTCTCCGCCTCCCGTTTCTGTTCCTCGTTCGCGTAAAGAACGATCGAGCGATACTGGGTGCCCACATCGGCTCCCTGACGATTGAGCGTGGTCGGATCATGGGTAGCAAAGAATGCCGCGAGGAGATCCCGATAGGTAATCTGGCTGGGGTTGAATTCGATTCGAATGACCTCAGCATGTCCGCTTTCGCCGCTGCAGACTTGCTCATAGCTTGGATTCTTCACAGCTCCGCCCGCGTAGCCGGGCATCACCGAAACCACTCCTCGAAGCTCATCGAACACGGCCTCGGTACACCAGAAACAGCCCCCGCCAAAGACGGCGATTTCAGTTTTATCGTTCATAGTTGATTCAATGTAGCTTGAGATTGGGGCGAACGCCAGTGTTCGGGGTTAAGGAGGGCCTGAATGTTTAGGAGCGGATAAAAGCCTGATTTCCGTCCTTCGACTCGAAAAAGCCTCGATTCCCGCCTTCGCGGGAATGACGTTAGGAACTGTGAGGCTGAGCGTAAATTCGTCATGCCCGCGCAGGCGGGCATCCAGCAATCCGGCCGAAAGAGTCTGGATGCCACCTGCCAATTAAGTCTCAGGTCATCTGTCGAATACGCTCAGGAGATGCTTTCGCGGCAATGAAGAATCCAAGCGAGGCGATCTGCGTTTAATAGTTCACCGCCGCTATTTTGATTCCTCCTTGAAAATCTACCGCGCCTACGATGGTGTTGTAGGGAACGTCGATCTCGGATGATTTGGCATCCGTACCGTCATAAAATGTTTTCCCCCCGATGACCTCATCCACGCGGGTCGCAATCGTAATTCGTTCGGTTCCATTTCCGGTGGTGACGATCGCGTCCGCATCTTCCGCGATGTCGACCAGACAAAATCCGGATCCGTCCTCCCCTGCTTCTTCCTTAACCAGAAGCACGGTCTTGATCCCCATCTCTTCGCAAGACTTACAGCATAGCATGATATCGACGTCGGCCTGACCGCCGCCATCCTTCGTAATGATGGCAGCGTCCGCGTTCAAAATGTGCTTCGCCAGTTTCGCCGACATGAAGGCGGACATTTCTTTGTCTTTGTAAACCGCGTTGTGATTGACGAGAATGACCCCTTTAAAGATCAGGTCCTTTCCATGCCGCTCATAGAGATCCTTGATCACGCGGTTGTTCTGATGGTTGTAAGTCACGCTCTTGGACGGCATGGTGTATCCGTTATGAACCAGCGCGCTGTCGAGGATTTCATTCGGATGGACCAGAGTGGGAAAAGTATCCTTGGTGCTTCGCCCGTAAAAGAGCCTTTCTCTCCCGAAGCCATGGGAATAAAGATAATAGATGTAGGCGACTTTCGGGAGATGGCTACCCGTTTCGCTCGCAAGCTCGTAAATCTCAAGCTCGTCGAATCTCGATTCCCCAACGGCCCTGCCAATGTGCTCCGCCGCTCTAAATCCAGCCTCGAGAATGGCCCGGCCGTATTCGTTCGGGTCCAGTCCCTCCGCTGCAGAGGGAACGAGAACAATCTGATGCATGGTGGAAAACTTCGATACCGCCGCCATGGGTCCGCTCATATCCATCAGGGCTTCCTCGGCGGCCGGTAAACTTCCTGTAGTCACAACGACGGCGCCCTCAACGGCGTTAGTGCGGCCGCTGCCGGCGAGCTTGACCGGCCCTGTGAGGCCCGGGAAGATGGCTTCACCATCCGAAAGTTTTGCCCTCGGTTGAATGACATCCAGGATATGGACGATCCGTTTGGCTTCCCCCGGATGAGCCAAAACGATTTCTATATCCTTCAACCGATTGTCCCGGAGCAGTTGCGTCTTGAGGTCCCGGGCATCGATTGAAAGGACCCCATCTTTTATCCGAGTTGAATCGCCCAGCCGGATGTCCGCGACCTTGTACTTTGCAAGCTCCAAACGCATTCCTTGTCCTCCGCTTGTGGGTTATCCTTCCCGGTTACGTGCTGAGCGCTGCCAGCGCCTGATTAACGATACCTCGCCGCAATTTTTTCTCTTCAGCGAGGGTCAGATCGGGATTTCCTAGGAGATGGGGAATGGAAACTCCCGAAATGAAACGGTTCACCTTCATGTGAGCTGCCACGGAGATAAGATTCGTTATGAGCACCGCCGGGATTCCGTTTCGCTCGATCTCATTGGCCATCGCTGCGCCGCAGCGAGTACAGGAGCCTCAGGTGGAAGTCAGGATAACTCCATCGGCGCCTGCGCCCTTCAGCTCGCCCAAGATTCCCTGGGCCATTTTTTCGGCCATCTCAGGATACGTTCCCGTGCCGGCCGTCGTGAAGAAAAAAGGATAGAGCTTTCCAATCGTCCCCTCTTTCTCCATGTCGCTTAAAACATCAACGGGAAGCATCCGATTGGGCGACTGGTTCACATAGGCCGTATAAAAGCCCCCATGGTTCGCTTCGTACTTCCCTGGCGCGAGCGTATCGGGGCCCTCGATCGGATATCGGCCATAGGACGTGGAGACGTGGGACTTCAACTTGTCGGGATTTCCTTTGGGAACAACACCTCCCGTGGTCACAAGAGCTATGGTCGCGGCAGTAAGATTCTTTACCGGCTCGGCCCGATGGACCGTTTCGAATTTCGGCAGCACGAGCTCTGACTTGAATGCAAGGCCCTTAGTTTTGGCGAGAAGCATGTCGATGGCGCGCTCGGAGGCGTAGGTACCCTGAATGACGTTCTTTCTGACACCCCGCGCGATGTATCCCTCGTCCTGCGGGCTGCCAATATTTTCCCGCTTGTGTAGCTTCAGCGCCAGGCTGGCCATCTTTATCATCGTCTCCGGCATGTTTCGCGCGATGCTGTCCGTTGCCACGATAAAGAGATCTTTTCTATAGGCATCCACCGCCGGTTGATCCGGAAACATCCCGGTGACGGACGTAATGCCGAGCTTCTGTTGGATGATCCTGCAAAGCTCTCCGCAGGTGAGGCCGTACCTTCCTGCGTTAAAAGCAGGGCCGGCAATGAACAGGTCTGCGGAGAGAGGAAGAAGCAGACTTAGGATTTCTTTAGTGGCATTTTCCGAATGCTCTACGAAATAGTTATCGCCGCAGATGATCGTAGCGCGAACCTCGCCCCAATCCTTCATCGCCTGCTGCAAGATTGTCCCGGGACCCACAGCGCCCGAAGTTAAGCGGGGCTCGATGCCCGCTTTCTCTTCTCCTCCGATCCCTCCGAAGAACTGATTTACGTAGTGAACGACCTTCAGTTTCTGATTCATTTGAGCCTCCGGAATAGACTAATTCGGATGAGTGCCGCTTTGGTTAGAGGCAAGAGACATGCCAAAAAGGCCATTTAGAAAAGCGGCTTTTGCTGGCCAATTGGCATTGAGATCGGAACGGAGATCTCTACTCGGAAGTGAGTCCCTGTTGCAGGGCTTGGAAAAAACTCATCCGGTTTTCTAATTCTATGGAATACCGAAGCGATTTCTTAAGAAAACAAACGATGAAACGCAGATGGCATGCTATTTGCGCAGAGTAATTTGTTTGTGGAGAGGGAGGTTCGACATGGAAACCAGCAGACAGAAAAAAGAGGATGTTTGGGTCCATAGCATCTGTGAAAGTTGCTTTGCGTTCTGTGGGATCATTGTCCATAAGCAGGACGGAGTCGTCGTAAAAATTGATGGAGATCCCAACTGTCCCGCGAGCGAAGGAAAAATCTGCGCTAAGGGGCAGGCTGGCTTGATCGCCCTTTACGATCCGTCACGACTCAAGGTCCCCCTCAAGCGCACACATCCTGAAAAGGGAATTGGCGTTGATCCCAAATGGCAGGAGATATCGTGGGATGAAGCCATGGACCTGTTAACGGAGAAACTCAAGAAAGTCCGTGAAGAGGATCCCCGCAAGCTCGCGATTGCGACCTTTGACCATTACGCGCTGGGCATATTCATCCGGCCGGCTTGGGCTCCGGCCTACGGTACTCCAAATGCCGATTGGGTTGGGTATTACTGCGGAAATTACCTGCACGCTTCCATGTATCTCACCAACGGCTCCTTCCACTCGGATTTCGATTTGGATTACTGCAATTACGCTATCCTGCTCGGCAACCAGCAGGGTTTCATGGCCGGTCTGAACGCCAATGTGGCGGCCCGCAAGATGGCGGATGCCCGGCGGCGCGGGATGCGCGTGGTGGTCGTGGACCCGGTGGGAACAAACGCCGCGGCGAAAGCCGATGAGTGGGTCCCGATCCGTCCCGGAACCGACGGGGCATTCATTCTGAGCCTCCTGAATGTGTTGCTCAACGAGTTGAGTTGTTATGATCGAGAGTTTTTGAGTCAAAGAACCAATGGTTCTTATCTTGTGGACGGTAATGCGTTGTATCTCAGAGAGAATGGGACTGGAAAGCCTCTGATTTGGGATCAGAGGAGCAATGCCGCCGTTCCTTTCGATCAGGAGGGCGCCGATCCCGCTCTCGAGGGCTCTTTCATTATCGGCGAGATAAAATCAAAGCCCGCGTTCCAAGCGCTAAAAGAGCATGTCAAAGGCTATACCCCGGAGAAGGCCGCGTCCATTACCACCATCCCTGCGCCTACGATCCGGCGGATCGCGAAAGAGTTTGGCGACGCAGCGCGGATCGGTTCGACGATTACCGTGGATGGCAAGGTGCTTCCCTACCGTCCGGTGGCAGTGAACATTTACCGCGGCGCGGGCGCTCATAAGCACGGGACGCATACAGCCTTAGCCGTTCAGACACTGAATATGGTTGTTGGCGCCTTTTATGTGCCCGGCGGTCATCGCGGCACGAACCTTGTGGGTCCCGGCGGTCATTGGACGCCCGGCCAAACTCTGGAGGGCCTCATCACGCCGCCTTCGGCAATCGGTCGAGCCGCGCAATACTACAAGTTCGAGGAGAGACTGCCTGAGGAGCTGGGCCTCCGCGAGCTCTTTCCGATCAGCACGAATCGCAGTCCCATGTACGAGATCAATATCGACGATCCCAAGAAGTTCAACTTCCCTTACACTCCCGAGGTGCTGATCGTGTGCAGGCGGAATCTCATGATGAGCGACACGAATCCCGAAGCCTCCGCCAGGATGTTGAAACGAATCCCGTTTGTAGTGAATTTCTGCACTCATCTGGATGAGATATCTGATTTGTCCGATCTGGTTCTGCCGGATCAGCACTATCTCGAGCGATATGATCTGTTCCCTAACCGCTATACCCACACGATGAGCCCCCACACCGGCCAGTTTTATTGGGGAATACGACAACCGGTCGTGGAGCCCCAGGGACAGGCCAGGCGTTGGATCGACGTGCTGCTGGAGGTCGCTGAACGGATCGGATTTATAGGAGATGTCTACAAAATGCTCAATCTGACTCTCGAGCTCACCGAGCCCTTCAAGCTCGACCCGGCAGCGCATTACTCGATGGAAGACATCTATGACCGTTGGGCAAGATCTTCCTTTGGCGCCGAGCGCGGGCTCGACTGGTTTAAGAAAAACGGTTATTACAAGATTCCGCGCTCCGTCGAGGAGAAGTATCCCGGAATGTTCATCCGCCCTCGATTTCCGCTCTATTACGAGAACATGCTGGAAGCAAAGAAGTCGGTCGGGAAAGTGGCGGCTCAGTTGGGACGCACTGTGGACCTTTCCGATTACCAGTGTTTGCCCGAATGGAAGCCATGCTCCGCCTATGACGACCGCACGCCTCCCTACGATCTCTACGTCGTTAACTTCAAGCTCCCCTTCCATAGCCTCTCCTTTACCACTCAGAACCCGTGGCTGACGGAACTTTCTGAACGCCACCCTTACGCATACAAAATTATGATCAATACCGAGACCGCGGCGCGAAAGGGGATAAAAGACGGCGAGGAGATCTGGCTGGAGTCGGTGGCGGGGAAAGTCAAGGGCCAGGCGAAGGTAACCGAATGTATTCACCCGGAAGTCGTGGGCATTGCGGGGATGTTCGGGAGTTGGTCCGACGGGAAACCGGTGGCAAAAGGAAAAGGAGTTCATTTTAACTCTCTGTTGCCGATCTCTTTGGATCGTATAGACCCGGTTTCGACCGGAGTGGACTCTTGCATTCGGGTGAAGGTCGCGACGGAGAACTAACCTGAAGCTATGGCCTCCTGTCACATTTTCGGATAGGATCTGAGTTTCCAAAAAACGGAGGTTAAAACCGTGCGAAATTTTACAAGCCTTTGGATCCGGACCCTGAGCCTTGTTATCCTCATGACAACTTTTCAACCGATGGATGACGCATCTTCGCAGCCGGTCAATATAGACGCCGCCAAAAAAGAGGGGAAGGTGGTTGTCTACGGTACTCTGGTGCCTCAATCGGCAAATCTTCTCCACAAAGGGTTCGAGCAGAAATACGGCATCAAGGTTGAGTTCTGGCGCGGCCCCTCAACTCAGATCGTCGACCGCACTTTGGCCGAGTCGAGGGCCGGCCGGCCCGGATTCGACGTGGTGGAAGCAGGTCGGGAACCCATGCTCCTGATTAAGAATCAGGCTGTTTTCGCGAAGTATGTCCCTCCCTCGTCGGAAAAATTCCCGGAAGAGTTGAAGGAAAAGGATGCGCTTACGACCGTCTGGCGCGCGCTGCCTATCAGCATTCTTTACAACACCGAATTGCTCAAGCCCGGAGAGGCGCCCAAGAGCATCGATGATCTTCTTGATCCGAAATGGAAAAACAAGATCAGCATCTCCGATCCCACCCGCAACATCACGTCGGTTCAATATCTATGGAACCTGAAAAAATCTAAAGGGGAAAAATGGCTGGATTTTGTCAGAGCGCTCGCGAAGCAGCAGCCGCATCTGGTCGAATCTCTCGCGCCTGTGACCAATGCTATCATCAAAGGCGAGTCCAGCGTCGGAATTACTTTTATTAAGTACGTGAAGCAGTACAAAGGCCCGATCGACTACGTCACGATGGATAAATATCTGAGCACCGCCAACTACCTGGGAGTTGGGGGAAATACACTCCACCCCAATGCAGGCCGGCTCTATATCGAGTATGCCTGCTCGGCGGAAGGCCAGAAAATCGCCGCCCAGGACGCCGAGTTCGTTTTTTACCCCGGAATCTACCCGCCCATTCGCAATGCGGAGCAGGTAGCGCGCAATTTGGTACTGCTGGATAACGTGCCTGAGGATGAGTTCAAGAAAGTAAGCGCTGAGCTGAGACAGATCTTTTTCGCGCGGTAGCGCGGATTTCTAGAAAAGCGGCCCTTAATTTACCTTTTAGCCCTTCGGGCCTTCTCAGGGCGTACGGGTTGTGATTGCGATTCCCCGAGTAGCCACGCTTTCTGTGGCGTATCGAGGGCGCGGTTGGATTCCCGATAGGAGCATTCGGGAATGACAGACTTCTAGCGGTTTTGTGAATAACTCTTACGAACTCTCAAGTATTATTCTACCGTTCGTAACGTCCTCTTGCGCCTTTTTTGGATCACGCTCCGCTGGATCTCCGCAGCCACCTCCCCCGGGCGTTATCACCC
Source organism: Deltaproteobacteria bacterium (assembly GCA_016210115.1). Classification (GTDB taxonomy): domain Bacteria; phylum Desulfobacterota; class Binatia; order UBA9968; family UBA9968; genus JACQUW01. The sequence goes on from JACQUW010000324.1 coordinate 20,439, forward strand.
GGAGGCGCTGGCCGCGCAAAAGCCGGCCACCATATTTGCTGGGTAAGACCTTTTCCTCGCTGGTTCCGGCATTCAGCACATATCGAGCGAGACCGCCGTTCCTTCCGCCCAGCACGCCCTTGGGCGCGAAATTCGCACGGTCGCCGCGAAGGTTCACCGTAGCCTCGTCAGCGAGCATCTCGTACTCGCGGAGAATCCCAAGACCTCCACGGAATTTTCCGGCTCCTCCCGAGTCCGGCACGAGCTCGTAACGCGTCACCCGAACGGGGTAATTGATTTCCACCGCCTCGACCGGAATATTCATCTGGTTCGAAGTGCCCGTGCTCACGCCGTCAGCTCCATCCCCGTGATTCGTAGCGCCCAAGCCTCCGCAGTAACTCTCATAAAAAACAAACCTGCGATGGGTTCGTGGGTCCACACCGCCAAAGGAGACTCCGGTCGGCGTGCCACAGGACTGCCCGCCGACCCGGTCAGGCAGGGCGAGGGCGAATGCACCAAGAACGGTATCCGCAACCCTGTTCACTGTGATCGATCTGGCATTAACCGGAGCAGGATAGACCGGATTCAGCAGAGTTCCCTCCGGAATGTGAATGTCGATCACTCGCGACAGACCGTCATTGAATGGTATTGCATCCGATAGAACGCATTTGACGCAGAAGAAAACCGTGGTCCAGGTCTTCGCTACCGGCGCATTTAACGGGCCCTGCACCTGCCGGTCGGTTCCGGTAAAGTCGAATCGAAGGTGACCTTCATCAATCACAAGGCGGCAGCAAATCTTCACCGGGGTTGAAATATTGATTCCATCATGATCCATAAAGTCTTCGAAAACATAACTCCCCCTTGGCATTGCAGAGATCTCTTCTCGCGCGCGTGTTTCTGTCAGATCGATAAGCCTGCGCATCACCCCCGTCAAAGCCTCAATGCCATACTTTCGAATGACCTCATGAATGCGTCGCTCCCCGAGACATAACGCAGCCTCCTGCGCGCGCAGGTCACCCAAGAAAACTTCCGGCAATCGCACGTTAGCGCGAATAAGAGATAAGAGGGTTGGGTTCGGGCGATTCGATTCATAGAGTTTCGCCGGCGGAATTACCAGACCTTCTTGAAAAATTTCGGTGGCATTCATGGGATTGCTTCCCGGCACCATTCCCCCGACGTCGGCGTAATGTGCAATGCTCCCCACGAAAGCAATCAACGTCTTGCCCTCGAAAACCGGCCGAAAAAGAGCTATGTCGGGCAGGTGACTGCCGCCACGGTAAGGATCGTTGGAGATGAGCATATCTCCCGGAAGAAGCGCGTCGGCTGGGAATTCCTTCAAAACTTCCTGGAGCATGAACTTCATGGAGCCCAGGTGTCCGGGAATGGCGACCGGTTGCGCGACGATGCTGCCCTCTTCAGTGAAAATAGCGCAGGAGGCGTCTTGCGCCTCCTTGACGACCTGGGAATAGGCTGAGCGCAGAATCGCGATCTCGATCTCTTCCGTCACAGCCGTAAGAGCTCCGGAAATGACTTCTGCAACCACCGGATCGAAGTCAGATATCATGAGAGGTTATCCTTTCGGCGTCAGAAAAAGATTTCCAAGCTGATCGCAACGCAGAGACCAGGCCGGCGGAATCACTGTGGTCGAGTCGAAGGCTTCGATGATAGCCGGCCCTGCGATCCTGGCTCCGCCATCTAATGCGCTACGTTCGTAGCAAGGACAGTCAATATAACCCATCTCTTTAAAAAACACCGGTCTGGAACGCTTCCGGGCTGCTGCCCCAGAGCCAATGCCATGAGAAAGCGGGCGCAGCTCCGGCGGCCGAATTTTGCCGACGGCTGTTACGCATAGATTGACAAGCTCCACCCGGCTGCGCCTCTCGGCTCGACCATAAATCCGCTCGTGGCTCCGATGGAAGGCCTCCAGGCTCATTTCCCTTGCCTTCTCCGTCAGAGGGCCGGAAGGAATCGACACGCTGATCTCATAGGCCTGGCCGACATACCGCATGTCTGCGCGACGAACAATCGTGATATCATCCTGTGCGGTTCCATGTTCTTCCAAGGCCTTATGGCCATTCCGCTCCAACTCGTCATACAAGTTCTGAATCAGACGGAGATCGACGTCCTCCGCAGAGCATACATGGGTCTGGCGGAAATCAAATTGAACATCCGCTACCAGAAGTCCCAAAGCAGAAAGTAACCCCGGCGTCGGCGGAATAATCACCTCGCCAATCCCGAGGTCCTCTGCAATTGAGACTGCGTGCGCAGGGCCGGCTCCTCCAAACGCGATAAACGAGAATTCCCTCGGATCATAACCCTTCTCTACGGATACGATTCGCAGCATCTTCAACATGTTCGCATTGGCGACTTCAATGACGCCCGCGCAAGCCTCCTCAATACTGAGGCCCAACGGCAGCGCGAGCTGCTCTTCTACGCCCGCGCGCGCCCGCGCCACATCCAGGCGCATCTTGCCTCCCAGAAAAAAATCAGCCGGTATCCGGCCAAGGATGACGTTCGCGTCGGTGACGGTAACTTTCTCACCACCGAACCCATAACAGACCGGTCCAGGGTGGGCGCCCGCGCTCTGTGGTCCCACTTTTACAAATCCGCCGTCGATCCAGGCGATCGAGCCGCCACCCGCGCTGACCTCGGCAAGATCCACCGTCGCGGCGCCGATATAATAACCACCGCCCTGCAGCAAGCGAGAAAGGTTGATCCCTCCTCCTACTTCGTGACCCACGGTCTGCCGCGGTTGAGCTTCCTCGATCAATCCTGCTTTCGCGGTGGTCCCGCCCATGTCAAAGGCGATCAGCTTTTCCCGCCCGATGACACGACCGAGGAAAGCCGCTGCTATGACTCCGGCGGCCGGTCCGGACTCCACGATGCGGTATGGCACGCGCTTCGCATCTTCCGCCCTGATGATTCCGCCATTGGATTGCATAAGGTGAAGGGGCACCCGCAGGCCTGCGGCTTTCAGCTCTTGGATCATTCGTTCCAGGTAACTGGAAACTCTCGGCCCCAAATAGGCGTTCACGACCGTCGTACTGGCACGCTCGTATTCGCGGTACTGGGGAAAGACTTCGCTCGAGATCGTGATATAGCAGCCGGGAAGTAATTCCCGCGCCATCTCCAAGGCGCGGCGTTCATGCTTATCGTTTAAGAAAGAGAAAAGAAAACATATCGCGACGGACTCGATTTTCTCTTCCGCCATAAAAGAGAGCGCGTTCCGAAGAGCGCCTTCATCCAGCGCGGAAACGATCTGGCCCTGAGCGCCGATCCTCTCCGGAATGCCCAGGCATAGCCGGCGTGGCACGAGAGGCGCCAGCTTCCGATAACTCAGATTGAACAGTTCGTACCGCTTGTGTCGCTGAATCTCGAGTATGTCCCGGAAGCCCTCGGTAGTGAGCAGCGCGGTGCGGGCCCCGGAACCTTCCAGAATCGTATTCGAAGCGATCGTGGTCGCGTGCGTAAATTGGGTCACGTCCTCGAGAGAGACGTTAAGCTCACTCTGTGCGAGCCAAGTGGCGCGAGTAACGGCTTCAGAAGGGTCGCTGGGACTAGAGGGAACTTTTAGTGTGCAAATACTCCCGGTTTCTTCATTTACGACGACAAGATCGGTAAACGTCCCTCCAACATCCACGCCGATCCGGTACTTCCGTCGCGCCATTAAATCCCCTCCCTCATGCCCGATTCATCTCTTCCAATTTTCCCCGGTTGATCTTTCCCAGGCCCGTCCTGGGCAAGCTCGGCATGAACTCAACGAATTTCGGCGCCTTATATGAGGCCAAAGACTCTTTGCAGAAGCGAATCAGGCTTTCCCTGTCTAAGCTTGCGCCTTTTTTCAACACGACCAGCGCCTTCACCGCTTCCTCCCATTGCGGGCTTTTGACTCCTACAACCGCCGCTTCAGCTACCGCGGGATGTCTGAGCAGCGTCTCTTCAATCTCCTCGGGAAAGATGCTGATTCCTCCACTCTTGATCATGAGTTTCCGGCGGCCGGAGATGTGCAGGTATCCTGCCGGATCTACAAAACCCACGTCTCCGGTGCGACACCAGCCGCCGCGGAGAAACTCGTCGGTCGCCTGCGGATTGCGGTAATACCCCTGGATAGCCAGCGGGGTATGAACAAATATTTCACCCTCGCTCCCTGAAGGCACCTCTTCGTCACCCTCATCCGTGATCTTCAGCATGACACACGGTATGGGACGGCCCACGCTATCGCCATGGGAGGCGCGATCCTCCGGCGCCAGGACCGTCATCGGTCCGCAATCAGTCGAAGCGTAAGCCTCGTAGAGTCGGGGGCACACCCTTTCGATCATACCTTGCGCAACGTCCCGCGAGAGATGGCCGCCGGTGATGCCGACGTAATCCAGCGAGGACGTCTGAAACTGATCCAGCTTTTCGCACTGCAGCAAGCGATTGCAAAGAGCGGGGACCAGCATGGTATAGGTGATCTTTTCTCCTTCCACGATTTCCAGAAAAACTTTCTCATCGAATTTCTCTTGGAGAAACACCGTAGCGCCGAGGTACAGCATCCGCATCATGGAGCCCCTGCCGGCATTGAAATGGAGCGGCAGCATTGATAATGCCCGCTCGTTTTGACTGAGCTCTTTGCCGGCGATGTTGTTGATGCAGCGGCGAAGGTAAGTCTCATGATTGACGGCGCATCCTCTTGGGAAACCTGTGGTTCCGGAGGTGATCATGACGAGAAAGATATTCTTGCCGCTGACCTGGATCCCGGGATCGTCGGCGGGCGAAGACGAGAGAGCTTCCTCGTACGAAGTTCCCGCGCCCGTGGACATCTCGATTCCGAGGGAATTTCCCGGGCCCGAACACTCGCAGACGCGCTGCCACAATTCCCTCGTCTCGTCTCGACCTTCGACAATGAAGGCCCTCGGCTCGGAGAATTCGATCATTGCTTCACCTTCGCGCGCGCTCCAGTGATAATCGAAAGGAAAGGCAATCGCCCCTATCTTGGCCAAAGCGAAGAGAATCTCGAAATGCTCAGCGCGGCTTCCGCACGAAAGCGCCACCGGGTCCCCGGGCCGAATACCTTGCTTAAGAAGGTAATTCCCCAGCCGGTTGGTGCGGAGGTGAAGGTCCTTATAGGTGAGGCGGCGCTTTCCATCCACGAGTGCCGGTTTCTTTGGAAAGCGTTGGGCATTGCGCGGTAGAGCTTCGGCAATATTCATTTGTGGTCAACAGATCCGGGGGTTAGGGCGTGAATAATTCGCGCCGGCTTTACCGTTTTCTTTGACCATACAGGCTGTCTATGAAGCCGCTCTTGTCGAATTCTTCGATAAATCGATTATCCACGAAATCCTGCGGCTTGGCGGCTTTCGCCTTCGGGTCTTTTTGCGCGAGCTGATCCAGGATCGTTTTCAGCCCTTCTAAAGTGGGGTACTGCTTGGGCGGCAACTTGTTGTCGGCAATTGCGTTGTCATAAGTCTTTTCCAGCAATTCCCTGTCATCCAGGCGGTGATACTTCGCCAATACTTTGATGCCGGTTTGCCGATCGGTCTTCAGACGGTGAACGGCCTCGATATAGGACTTGACGAAATTTCTCACGACGTCGGGACGCTCGCGAATATATCTGCGCGTCGTCGCTACTCCTTGATGCTGATAGGCCAGTCCCAGGGTGGAGACGTCGGCCAGAAGGTGGAAACCCTTTTTTTGCGCCATGAAAGTCGTGGGCGGAACAAGCACCGTGGCCTGAACTCTCCGGCTCTCCAGAGCCGCCAGCCGTTCAGGCGTGCTGCCGATCTGCGCGATCGTTACATCCTTGAGGGGGTTGAGCCCGATTTTGGCCAGGGCAAAGCGAACCACAAAGTCGGCGGCGCCACCGAAGCGCGCAATCGCGACAGAGCCGCCCTTGAGTTGCTCCGGCGTTTTTATCTCCGGCTGGGTGAGGAGTTGGTAATCCAGAGTGACGATACCGCCCGCAACGTATACCGCGTCCGCGCCCCCGAGAGCGGCGCTCACGATTCCAGGGCCGGAGGCCTGAATAATCGGCGTGTCGCCTGAGACCATCGCCATGACCGACATCGCGCCGCCCGTGAAATAGACGAGCTGCACTTCAAGATTGTTCCTGGCGAATATGCCCGCGTCCTTGGCGACCCAAATCACCAACTGGTCGGCGCTGATTGCTCCGTACCCGGCGGCAAGCTTCGTTGGCTGAGCCGAAGAGACACAATAGAGGGCGAGCAAGGTAAAAAGGAAAATCGAACAAGCTGGCACGAATCGGGCTCTCATTTCGCGCTTCCTCCTATTTGGCAGACGCTGTGCCGCAACTGGCTCCGTGAAGCGAGCCGGAAAATCTTTCTAGTTTCCTTTTCCGCCCTTGGAGATTCGCCGCAATCTTCATCTCTGGCTTGCCTCTCGTCGCCCCCATCCTGGCCTTCCCCCGCAAGGGGGGAAGGAATAAGAC
>JACQUW010000313.1 GCA_016210115.1 Deltaproteobacteria bacterium
GCAGGGGAATATGCCGAAGACCTTGCCGCCAGCATGCTTGCGACCACCTTGGGCATCGAATTTAATCCTGAATTGGATTGGGACGAGCGAGAGCAGATTTTCAAGATGTCGGGAAAGATCGTCCGTACCACCAATATCACTCAGTCTGCCGTGGGCAATAAGGATGGTCTGTGGACAACTGTCTTTGCAGCCGCAGTTTTTATCAACGACGATCTGCCTATTGAGAACGGAAAGTCCGTCGCCGCGAATAATAAGGGCTCGCTGCAGGAGGAAGTTTTACGGCAAGCGTTAGAAGGTCAGCCTAAAAATGCCGAAGCTCAAGACTCCCTAGCTCCCCCTCAGAAGGAACCCGCCAAAGCTACCAGCGACAACGCCAGAGCCGCGTCCCCGAGAAAAAGCCTCTTGTAAACTCCTTTTCTTCGGTTGTAACTCGTGTTTTGATGTTTTGAGTATTCTTAAAACATGGGAACACGTCATGATGAGGCTTCAGCTGCCCGCCGGAGGGACAGAAAGGCCATGGCGGAAACCGAAGAATTGTTTTGGCTCCCGATATCGCGCCGGCTGTTCCGGGCGCCGTCCAAGTTGGCCCAGCGGTGTATTTTATGGAAGAGACAACCGCAGAGAAGTTTAGGAAATTACAAACGGAGATTCAGCAAAAACGAATAAAGACTCCCGGTAGCGCGTCGCCGGCGGCAGCGGCAACTCGATGACTTTCACGGAGTTTAAAAAGGGTCGGCAGCTCGTCGATCACGTAGTCTGTTGTCACTAAAGGCTGGCGATTGTTTCGAGTCCAATCTACCGCTGCCGCATGGTCTGAATCACGGCGCACGAAGTACGCAAACCACGCGCCCGCGGAAATACCGGCTAAGCTCGTTGGGAGTACGCAAGTCGACCTTTCGACCACCAAAAAGTTTCGAAAGCTCCCTCTCCATTCGAGCAGGATCCAAGAGACCAGGCGCCTCGCCAGGCTGGAATTCAACCAGGAGATCGATGTCGCTATCCTTCCGAAGTTCGCCTTTCAGAGCCGAGCCGAAGAGGGAAAGCTTCCGTATGCGATTTCTTCTACAGAACTCGGCAAGCTTGTCTCGCGGGAGTTGAATATTCGTTTTCTTGCTCATCCTTGAATTCTCCTACTTCGATCATCAGCGGAGCCGTTTGGTTTTGTTGAACTCTCTTATCTTTCGAGAAGATTGTCGAGAATGCAAAGCCAGACCCTCCCGTTCTCGAGAGATTGCTGCCGAGGTCACTTCCGTACTGCCCCTTCCTCAACGGGCTCACGCTCTTTTCTTGGGAGGACGGCTCTGAAAAGTGTAACGACCTCCGTGGCCATTGATCGATACTTTTACGCTAGTTTCAAGAAGACGTCTTACCCGCTCCTTCGCCACGCCGGTGTGCCTGCTCAATTCCGCCGCCGTGAAGCTCCGCTTTAGATGCTTCCTGAGAAACTGGATAAGCGTGTTACGGTCCTCCTGACGGACCTGTTCTATAAGCACCGGATCCCGTAGCCTTAGTTGGTCGACCGAACGCCGCTTCCGTCGTATTGCGGCACGTCTTACATGCTCTGCTCTAACCCTCACCAGCTCTTTCCCCGTCACAGTCAACCTCTCGATTTCGGACTTTGCGATGATTCCCAGCAAGAGGAGTTCTCTTAGCGCGGCCCCTGTCCGGTGCCATCGCAGTCGATTACAGCTTGTGCAGGCCGGCAGATAGTTGTCTATAGAGCCTAGGCCGCCTTTTCGTCTCTGAACCACATGATCCACTTCCCAGGCGCCATCGGCCCGCTGCCGCCGATAGCCGCGTTTTCGTAAACTAACCGGGTCACCGCAGAAATGGCAGTGGCATCTGTTTTTTTCCAAATAGCGCGAAGTTGTTGCTCAATCACAGTGTTCCTCCGGGTGTTGACATCAGAAACGATGCAAGTATTTCACTTGCGAAGCTCATTCAAAACAACCCAATCACCCGGAGCGCGCTCATACTTCCAAAAAGTCCAGCCGTTACACGTTCGCTTCGCGACAGCCGATGCTGCGAGTGAGGGAGAGTTGTAATCTTTGGTCTTGTAGCGGATCAGACCATTTCTGCGCACGCGCGCTTTAACGACTTTACCTCTAAAGTAAGCGCGCAGCTTTGTCGATTGGTTCAAATATGGGGCGAGAATGGGTCCGCCATTTTTCGCTGGCTTCTGCCGCCGTTTCTTAGGAATCGGTGATGTAGACCGGCCGATGACCCAATTAATCTCTTGCCTCTGCCGCGCTCGAAGTTCGCGGGAGAGTCGGCCCCTAAGATTCTCGGACTTTATGAATTTACCAGATTGGTGATTTCCACGCGGTTTCACAGTTCTCAAGATGAGCGATTCCAGCTCTTTAAGATGACTATCACCAATCGTGAGATACACGCTAAAGCGATCCCACAATTCGCGATGTCGATCTCGGAGGTGATGTTTAAGTCGGTTTCGAAGGTTACTCGCCAATCCAACGTAGTAGAGCTCATTGTTTCGATACAGGGCGTAGATTCCCTGCCGGCCCCCGAACATAACTGCGAATAACATCCTGATGTTTGCTTAAAGCTTCATGGGAGATGTTCTCAAGATGCTGACACACCAGTTGTGATTGCCTAGCCATAAAGTGTCGCCTTTCCTAAGAGTGCTTGTCTTTATCTCCTAGATCCCCTGCAATCTCGCGGAACTGTTTGAGAGCGGCTTTGAGGTCTTCGATGATTTCCTGAGTGATGATGTCGGGGTCGGGGAGATTGTCGGATTCCTCCAGACTCTCATCCCGGAGCCAGAAGAATCGAGGTGTCCCTGTTCTAAAGCCATCCTTCCGGCTCCTCTTTTACCTTTATCATGCCTACGGCGATCGGCAGCTTAATTGCGAAGAAAAGAAGGAACGCCAACAATTCGAAAGAAACGAGCGTTCTAGCACTCCAGCAAAGGGGCTTGATATCACCATAGCCCAAGGTCGAAAGAGTAACCGCGCTGAAGTAGACTGCCGTGTTTGCGTCCACTATCGGCGGTTCGAATTGCGCTCCGTAGTAGAGTGCAAACACTGCAAAGCAAAGGGCCACTTGTACAATGTTTATCGGTACCATTAGTAGCCATCGCACGGAGCTATAGACGACCAACTCACCGCGCCGATGCAAAGGCGTAATTATATCGCGTAGAGTTGCGCCTATTGCATCCATAATAACGTATAATGCAATCCACCAAATCAGCTCACTGTTTGGGCTACCCCAAATCAGGCAGGCATACAACACGAAAACGAGAAAACCTAACCAGACCTCAACCCACCACGGTTGCCAATCGATACCGAACCTAGCTAAGATGCGCCAGGTTATTCTCACGGGTGAAATACGAGCGAATAAATTGTTTGCGATTCGCGCGAAGTATAGGAGAATTGAACCTTCCCATTTTACCTCGACGATCCAATCCTTGTGCTTAGTTAGCTGCTCCATGCGCGGACCGACAATCCCTGACTCGACATTGCCGACTTCCAACAACTGAAACCGGTCAAAAGTTACATAAGATTTGAGTAAACGCTCTTACCCTCCCCCTGATAACTCTCGTAGACGTGCTCGAAAACGGCAATACACTTCGTCTCGTAGATTTCTTTTGAATATACCCGCGGCAAACCATCATCGAGCGTGTCTTCAATCGCCAACCGTACTTGGGCTCTCGCGCCGACCTTCAGGCGCCACCCCAAAACAAGTAAGGCCTTAAGGCGGCCTAGGAGTTGCTTCGCTACCTTTTTTACTTCCTCACGTTCTTCAGAGGTGAGATCCGGCCCGGGACGCGTGAGAATATCGAAGATAGTCAGCTCCTCTTCAGAGAGCTTCTCCCGCACATGCCGCGTCTGCTCTTCCGTCAGAATATTGGAGAGCGCAAGCAATTCTTTGAAGATTTCCTCTATGTTTCTGCTGCCGGCGTTGTAGCCGTCGATGAGCTCTTGAAACTTTTCCAGGTAATCGGCGCGGGTGCGATTTAAAAGTACCATGCGCTCAAGCTGTGCCTTGACGGCTGCCTTCAGCCGCTCCAGGTCAGTGTTGGTGGGTCGTTTCTTGTCGAACTTTTTCCTGAGTGCTTCGAAATCAATTTTTCGACAAGTCAAAAAAGCCACCTTTTTTGTCGCCGATGGTAAACGGCACGGCGGCGATGGACTCATCCAGCAGTTCCTGAACACCTTGGAGAACATGTGCGATATCCGGCGGGTCGACTGTGGTACGAATTTCCTCGGCAATCGCAGCCAAACAGCCGCATCGGGCGGCGAACTCTATTGCCGCCGGATCTGGTTTTACGGCACGGTAAAGCGCGAGGACTAGTCCCGCTTTACTGAGAAAATCCCGCCGCACCGCTTCCGGGGCAAAACGAGCAGATTTGCCGCGTCTTTGATCGCTCCCACGCGCGCGAAGTTCGCCGTTGGCGTTTCTTCTATTTTGGCGAGATTCACTCCGTGCTTCCTGCAAAACGCAGTGGCGTCTTTAACCGCCTGCCGCAATTGTTCCGCCAGCTCCTTTTTGTCCCGGACCGGCGTTTCACCGCCCCGTCCTTTCCCGTATATCGCCAATGCCTTTTCCAACGATGCAAAGACATTGGCGTAGTCCACGATCAAACCGCTCTGCTTCCCCGGATAGACACGGTTCGCGCGCGCGATCGTCTGCATCAGCGTGTGGTTGCGCATCGGTTTATCGAGATAAACCGTCGAACAGCTCGGCGCGTCGAAGCCGGTCAGCCACATCGCGCAGAGAAAGACGAGACGCAGCGGGTCCGCCGGATCTTTGAATTTTTCGTCGAGCTGTTCGACGTTCATGCGCTTTCGGTGCGGCACAACGTCGATGCCCCACTTCTTCATCTGTTCAACTTCGTTCTGCCCCGGCGAGACCACGACCGCCATGTCCGTCGTTTTGAGCATGTTCAGCCGGTCGGTAAGCTCTTCGTATTGCTCATCGCTGGATCTGAGCCACCGCAGCTCTTTTTCGACCCGTTCCCGGTCAGCTTTCCAATATTTCTGCACCTTCTCATACATGCGATATGCCGTCGGCTTGTCGATGGAGACCACCATCGCCTTCCCCTGGAAGCCCCGCCCAAGAAAGTGCTGCACGAGGTCTTTGGCAATCGTCTCCAGCCGGTCGTCGCGGGTGATCAGGTGATACTGCCGTCCCAACTCGCGTTCCAGCTTCTTTTCGCCTTCTTCTGAAAGATCCGCCTCTTCAATCAGGTTATAAATGTCGTCGTTTAGATTGGGATTGTCCAGATGCAGCTCCGGTGTCCGGTTCTCGTAGAAGAGCGGCACCGTCGCGCCATCTTCCACCGATTGCTGGAAGTCATAGATCGAAACGTAATCGCCGAAGACCTCCCGCGTGCGCTCCTCGCCCGCTATCAGGGGCGTGCCCGTGAATGCGAGGAAGAGCGCATTTGGTAGCGCGGAGCGCATGTTGAGCGCCAGCGTGTCGTATTGCGTGCGGTGAGCCTCGTCGGTGAGCACGATCACGTCATGCCTATCACAGAGAACGGGCATGCTGACCTCGCTCTCACTCCCTCGCCCAGTGGGAGAGGGATGGGGTGAGGGTGTTCCGGCCCGCGGTTTTTCGGGCTGGAACTTGTGAATGAGCGTGAATACGTAGCGATTGTTGCCGGCGAGAAGCTCGCGCAGCTCGGCGCCCGATTGGGCATGGCAGGTCTTCGCATCCGTTACAGCCCCGCAGGCGGCAAATGTTTTGGCAATCTGCTCGTCCAGCTCGACACGGTCCGTGACGATCACGAATGTCCAGTTGCCCGGCACTTTGCGAAGAATCTTCTGGCAGAAGAAAACCATCGCAAAGCTCTTGCCTGAGCCCTGGGTTTGCCAGAACACACCTCCGCGCCCGTCCCCAGCCGCCCGCGCCGCCAGAGTTGCGTGAATGGCGTTGTTGACACCCAAATATTGGTGGTTCTGGGCAATCGCCTTTACCAACCCGCTTTTGTGCTCGGAGAAAAGGGTGAAGTTCTCCACGAAATCCAGCAGCCGCGCTGGCTCGCAGAGCCCGCGCAGCATAACTTCCAAAGAAACGCGCCGCGGCTCGTCCTCACGGGCGATCCGCTTCCATTCCGTAAATCGTTCCCAATCTGCAGTCAGAGAGCCAACCCGACTCTCCGTTCCATTCGAAGCGATCATGAAGGCGTTGTACCAGAAAAGCGCCGGAATTCCGTTGTGTAGGTGCTTGTAACTCGTGAGGTTCTCGTCGAATGCCTGTTTCGCAGGCACGCCAGGTTTCTTGAGTTCAATCACGATGAACGGCAGACCGTTTACAAATCCGATCAAATCAGGCCGGCAAGTATAAAGGTCGCCCGTGATCGTCATCTGGCTGACGAGCAGAAAATCGTTGTTGAGTGGATTCTCCCAATCGCCAACCCGCACTCGCTCAGTCTTCTGCCCGCCGCGCTCGCGATCCGGAACCGAAACTTTGACCCCATCTCTTAGCAGCTCCCAAACCTCACGATTCGCGGCTGCGAGACTCATCGCCGACCGGTCGCGTGCAAGCTCATCGATAGCGGATTCGATCGCTTCTGCTGGCAACTTTGGATTCAGGCGTCCCAGTGCTGCGCGCAGCCTTGAGAGAAGCACAACTTCCGATTTCGTCTCGCGCCCCAAACATACTCCCTCACCCTTTGGGAGAGGGCCGGGGTGAGGGTCGGACCGTAGAACTTCGTCCAAAGCTAAGGCCGTCTTCCAACCAAGCTCTCCGAAGAGCTGAATTGCCGGCTGCTCGACAAGGTGGTCTTCGGTATAGCCTTGGGGACTCATGACCCGGGTAGTTTCGGTTACCTCAATTTGATTAGCAGCGGTGGGTTATAGGCTAGCGAATCTGTGCAACGACCTGTTGCACAAAGCCGGTCTCTTGAATTTTCCACCCGCTTGAGCAATACTTCATTTAGCTCATCTACCATGTGTAGAAGGAGTTACGGTGCCGCCTCCGGGCGGCACTAGCATTTTTAGACCTGGGAACGAGAGTATGCCTCAAATTCCTTCCGCAGTTTCCTCCGGGTATGTTCGTAAATCACGAGAAACGCGGTCCATGGCAGTACATAGTCCTTCCTTTTGGCCAGGACCACGACGTAGTCTTCCCCCTCAAGCCAAATATGGATCCGGTCTTCTTTGTTCCTGACCGACACCCAGACCTTCAGCCCCTGCGCATCTGCCTGCTCGATAATCGGTCTGGGCCAGCGGATTCGCTCACATCGCCGCAGATCCGGCGTGCGGGTTGCCTCGTCCTTCCCTTCCGAAGTCATATGCCAAAAGGTCGCTTCTTTTCCTTGCGAAACCGGGTGTCGCTTCAAAGCGATGCGCCTACCACGAAACAGCGGCCTACTGTCGATAAAGTCCTTCTTAAAATAGGCGTAGATCGTTTCGAGATACCTGTCCCAGTCGCCACCGCAGTCTTCTAATAGCACGAGCGGCGGAAGCCAATCCGGTTGATTCCTCACTACTGGACTTCCTGCGCCTGCCACGAAAGGAGATTGACTTTGGACTCCCGAAAAAGAGTCGTTCTGTCCAGACTATACCCGGAGCGCTTCCTCATCCGCTCAACCAACGCCAGTTTTCCTGCGTTACCTCGCAGCCCTCGGTTCACGTAAGAGATCGCGCCGACGAGCAAATCTGCAAGCTGCAGCTGTTCGATTTCGTGGGAACGAACAAGCTGAACGCGCTCGACAATTTCCCGCGAAAAGTCGTACAGATTGTTACAGAGAACATCGTGAAGCTTTCTGACTTTTTCGGCTCCCCGCGTATCCTTAATATCCAGGTAAATTCGATACCGATCCGTAGGACTCAGAATGACTTTCAACATGTCGAAGTACATCTTGTAATACCACTCGTCATGATCCTGACCCGGAAACGCGCTGTGATCCAACTTAGTTTTATCCGGGACCACCAAAGCTCGGAAATGCAGGTCGTCATCGTCGAAAAAGTAATCCATAAGATCAAGATAAAACCGGCTTTTCCCTGGCGACACTTTGGTCCACTTCACCTCGAACGTCGGCGAAAGTCCGTGTCTACGCTTGATCTCGCGGAAGCGCACAGCAATCTCTCGCCTTTTATCCACTGGAGACCAAACTGCGCCCAATACCATTGCTGGTTGGCCGTCGTTTTCCAAATGGCAGGATTCGTCGCAATAGATGTTGTACGTTTCGCTCATGCCATTTTGCTCCGTCGCAGCAGTATAGTTTCTATTGGCCTCATCACCCGCTCCATTTTCTGCGCGCCGCGTTCCGGTTCCGGAACCGAGACCTTGACGCCATCTCTCACCAGCTCCCAAATCTCACGGTTCGCCGCCGCGAGGCTCATCGCCGAGCGATCGCGCGTTAGTTCGTCAGCGGCTTGCGAGATCGCCTCGATCGGCAACCCAGAGTTTAGCCGCTCCAAAGCTTCGCGAAGCCCTGATGTACCCACAACTTCGGCTTTTGTCTCACGCTTAAGCGTACCCTTGGGCCCGAAGACTTCCTCCATCGCCGAAACGGTCTTCCGAAGAGCAGAATGGCAGGCTGCTCAACAAGATGATTTACGGTGTAGGCGTAGGACATGTCTAGCTCTGGGTATCGCCCGCCTGTTTTTCGTCCAAAATAATCGGAGTGTAACACAATCGAAGAACTATCCACCAAACGTTAAGAGCTTCTGGACCATAGCAGGCGCCTTCGGATGCAAAGCCGTGAGCAACTTGATGCCGGTATGAATATCCAGTTTTTTCGATTAATAAGCCGCGCAATTCGAAACACCAGTCTTCACCGAAAATCTTTTTAGTCTCGGGCATCAACAGCAACGGGCCAAGTGTTTTGACGGGTTGGGTGAGATTGGAGTCAAGGTTTGAAACATCGACGTCGTTCTGCTCAAGTACGTAACGGATTGAATTCTCGATCTGCGGTGTTAGCAAGTGCACGGCAAGCAGCATGTCTCCGGCCAACCCGTAATAGAGCCCACGAAGAAACATTCCTTCGTGTCCAGGTGGAACGAATGGGTTATTGAATACGAGAAAACCGAAATCGTCTTGTCTAGGGAGATGTTGTAACCATATTTGTCTTCGCGCTGGCTCGATATATGATGACGCGCGGAAGGTCCAGATGAACTGAGCGGCGTGCTGAAACATACGCGCTTCGATATTATCTTCTTGAGTCGGTCCAGCCTCTAACAATCCTCCCACCCGCTCCCTGACACGGCCTGCTTGATCTAAGAAGCTCGCTTCGAATAGGTGGGACAGCGGATGATCCTTTGCCAGCTTCAGGACTTCTTCCCGCAATTTGCTTGCCGATATCGTAGGATGAGCAAAGGCAAGTCGCCTCAGTGCTTCCTTAAAGTCCGAGTCCTTAACCGCTTCGATTGCCTGCTTGGCTGCTTTTTCAAGAAGTTCGTCCGCCTTAGCTGCAACGTCCGGAGAAAGTAGAACAGGCTTCATTTCCTTTATGGAATCGCGTTGATATTCTCGTAATTTCTTTCGAACCCGAGCGACAGTGGCTGGGTCTGCATGAGCACGTCGAAGTGCTTCGACCCCCTGTGCAAGAAAATGACTTGCTACGAGCAGCGACGGCGCGGACCGCTTTAAGCTTCTTTCGGCTTCTTCTTCGTATGTCATTGCAGATGCCAAACGAGCTTCTGCTTCCTTTTCGGGTTCTTTGGCTACGGCCCAGAAGTCTGCTTCCTGATCGTAGTACGTGCGCGCTCTGTCGGGAACAACTTCTGTGGCTGCCTTTTTTGCGTGCTCCCCTGCAAGTTCTGCTAATTGTGCCGGCTCGCCCGCGCCCATCTGTAGTAGAATCCGCAAAATCTTGGCAGCAAAGAATGGTTCGGTTTCCGCGAAAGGCGATTGCAAAGCTCTTACTGTAGCAGCCTCCGCTTGTTTCCAGCCTTCCTTGTCACGACCAAGAAAATGAGCTAACTGCAAAGCGCGGTAGAGTAGCTCAATGCTGTCGACCCAGTCCTCTTTTGTAAGGCCCGTCTCACCTGCGGTTATGTAATCACTGCACGCGTCCTTGGTGGCTATATGGTCGCGACGTCGTAGCCATAACACGTCGCCGAGGCGAGCCCGAATTAATGGGGAGACAATTTTTGTTCGCAGGGTCGTTACAGTATCTAAATCTGCGTCCGTAAGGTCATCCGGGATAGCAGTTCGTTTCCCCTCCCACTGCATCATTGGGCCATATGGCTCGCCCCTGTTATCGAATCTGGGATAGAAAGAGCAGATGATCGCGAGACTTCGATACGCGCGACCCTCAGAGTCCTCGCCGCTTTCCTCGGCCTGCTTTGCCGCCGCGCTATAGGCGCTTTGAGCATGGGTAAAATCATGCCCACTAATCTCGCGAATGGGTGCATCCAAGTCACACTCAGCAATTGGATGACCGGTTAGCGGTAGACAGTCTTGAGGCTGTTCATCCATCGACATCTGCCAGTCGAAGCTGACCAGAAAGCAACGCGGGCAGCAGTAGGTCGCGTGTCTGCCGGAGATTGGTGATTTGGGATTGAAGAGTGTAAGTGTGCTCAGCTATCGGAACGGTTGCTTCCCCGAACCTGCAAAGCAAAGGCTCCGGAGGGACGATCACGTCAGCATTCTCGAATGTCGCCGCTGTGACCGCCGGATACGCTGCACCGGTTGTGTTGTTCGTGAGGTAACTGACAAAATTGTCTGTCGTCGTAGCCAAGTATAGGAAAGCAAAGGGCACTTTCCGTGCACTAAGCACGGCAAAGCCTGTTGAGGCTATCGTGTCCTTTCGCGGGTGCATTACTAACGCATTAGAACGACGGTTTGGACGGACGCAGGACCATAACACGTCACCGTGCTGCACGACGCGGCGAGCGCGGCCCGGTGCATCTGCAAACGTGTAGGTCGTCGTTGAATTAATTTGCCCAGGACTGACAGACGAGATGTCAATGTAGTGCAGCTCCTCTGGAGGATTCCGGGCATTAATTTGTGCGCGGTTCACTTCAGCGACATCCCTGAGCTGTTTGACCTCCCAATCTTTCGGAATCGGCCCGAGCGGAGACGCGACGAGCGGGACTTTTTCGTGTCCGGGGAAGCGGAAGTTGACGAACCATTCGCGGTAGAGCGAGCGGGCCATCTCTTCCAAAATCTTGATCCGCCGCTGACTATTCTCAATCAGCTTGTCGTAGGCCGACAGGATGCCGGCGATTCGGCGTTGAATGGGGAGTCGGGGCTTTTGGATCATAACTTCGTAGATACGGGAGGGAGATGTGTGTCGAACCTTGGCTCCGTTAGCCGTCGCTCGGATTTGATGGCGCACCGGTCGTGAGTTAAACAAGTAATAGAGGTATTTTTTGTCGAGTTCTTTCTGGTCGCGAATCTTAACAAGGCCGAGTCGTTGGTTGTGTAGATATAGATCACTCCGCGGAATCAATGCGCTACTGCCGAGAAGACCTTCCGCCTGCTCTGTCATTGCTACGATTAGATCACCTTTTCTAAGAACGAACTCTTCAGGGACCGGCCCGGTATACCATTTCGCTTTATCTGCGCGTTCTTTGAAGCCGCCCTCGTCGTAAAAGTTGCCTGGAGTAAGAACGATGTGGGTGCCGGCGTCCGTGAAATATTCCCCTTTGAAAGCGAACCCATGCTTAATCTCGATCAGGTCGCCGAGTTTGTGGTGTGTCCACCCATTACAGCTGGCCCGCATTTAGCCCTCTAGAATTTCCGCCACATTCTGAGAAATCGTTTGCTCAAGCTGTCGTGCCTGCGCATTGAGCTTTTCGAGTTCCTCGTTCAACTCTTCAAGTTGCTCCTTGAAGTCTTCATCGCTGACGGAGTCGCCCGGAGCAACGCCGACGTAACGGCCCGGATTAAGCGACCAGCCTTGGATTCCGATCTCTTTGAGACTGGCGACCTTGCAGAGTCCTGGCACGTCGCGGTACTTAAGTTTGCCCTTACCCCTGCCTTCTCCCACGCTCGCGGGCCAGGAAGAAAAGATTTCGATCACTTTGGCTTTCGCGTCGGCGCCGCCGAGGGTGAAATCGAGAGCTTCGCCGCGGTAGAGGCGAACGACGTTCGCGAGGAAGCCAATCTGGGCATCGGTCCAGTCGCGGTGGGCGCGGTCGATCTGGCGGTAGATGTGGCGGGCGTCGATAAAGAGCACGGTGTCGCGGTAGCGAGCGCCGCGGCCCTCTCCCAGAGGGCGAGGGGGTAAATTCTGTTTGCCTTTGTTTAAGAACCAGAGGGTGCAAGGGAGCGTGACGGTGTAGAACATGTTGGGTCCGACGGCAACCACCACATCGACGGCGTTAGATTCGATGAGCTGTTTTCGAATTTCCTGCTCGGAGGCGCGGGCGTCGGAGGCGGAGTTGGCCATGATGAAGCCCGCGCGGCCCTTGTCGTTCAGCGCGGAATAGAAAAGCTGAATCCAAAGATAATTGGCATTGTCTGTGCGCGGCAAGCCGAAAGGATAACGGCGATTTTTGCCGACGGCATCTTTGAGTCGGTCTTTGTCCACGGCGTTTACGTTGAAAGGTGGATTAGCGAGCACAAAATCGAAGCTGCCGGTGCTCTTGTGAAGGTCTTCATAGTAAGAGTTGGCCTCTCGGATATCACCCTCAAGACCGTGCACGGCCAGGTTCATACGAGACAAAGCAATGGTGGCACCGACCCGTTCCTGACCGTGTAGTGACAACTCGCGGCTTGGCTCGCCTGAATACGCCGCGAGACCCTCACCCTTCCCTCTCCCAGAGGGCGAGGGTGGAGAAACCTTGTGCTCGTGCACAAACCGGGCGCTTTGAACAAACATACCGCCGGAACCACAGGCCGGATCAAGCACTCGGCCATGATAGGGCTCAAGAATTTGGACGATAAGGCGGACGATGCTGCTCGGCGTGAAAAACTCACCGCCTTTCTGTCCTTCCGTGCGGGCAAACTCACCGAGGAAATATTCATAGATCCTTCCGAAAGCGTCGTATTCGAGGCTGTCGGGAATCTCGGAGACTTTCTTGAGCAACTCCTTAAGCAGAGTGCTGTTGAAAATCTGATAGCTGCGGGGCAGCACACCGGCGAGCTGCGGGTTGTGCTTCTCGATGTCCGTCATCGCCTCGTTGATCTTTGACCAACGTTGGTTCCTTCTGGCAGATTCAGCAGATGATCGTAGCGGGCGTTGGGAGTGAGATAGATCACACCCTCCGCATGATAGGCGCCGGGGTCGTCGATCCGAGATGGCCCCCGTCGTGACGCGCGCGATCGACCCTCACCCCGGCCCTCTCCCGCTCTCGCGGGCGAGGGAGGATTTTCCAGATCGGCACGGCGTTTGGCAAATCGCGCTTCTGCGAACCGAAGGAAGATTAGGCCAAGAACCGGCGTCGAGTATTGCGCCGACGTGAGCCCCGAGTTGGCACGAAGCTGGTCCGCCGCCTCCCACAGCCGCTTTTCCAGCGTGCTATTTGCAGTGTCTTTCTCTGAAGGTGCGATCCATTGCATTATTTTATCTTCTCACCGGAACAGCCCCGCCCCGCTTGGGACGATCACGCGGCTTGGTCTTCTGGAGACGCCATACCTGGTGATGCCATCGAGGGAGCGGTCGGCAGGCCTCGAAAGGGCACGGATTTCGCGGGATTTTACTCGATTTGGGGGTTTTATTACAAGCCAATTATAGAGGAGGAGCTATAAAGAAGCAGGGAGCAGGGGGGCAAGAAGCATGGAGCAGGGAGCATGGGGCAAGACAGCATAAAGCAAGCAGGGAGCAGGGAGCATGGAGCATGGAGCCGAGGTCAGAGGTCGGAAGCCAGAAATCGGAGGTCGGACGTCGGAGGTCGGAGCAAGATTTCGGATTTCGGTTCGGATTGGGGATTTATTTTAACCACGAAGAAGGCAGGGAGCATAGAGCAGGGAGCAGGAAGCTCTTGAGCTCTGCGCCTATACTTCCACGTTTCGGGAATTCTCGAAACGTCGAAATGACGGCGAGGCGGCAAAGATCGTTAAGAACCAAGAATTAAGGGGCCTAACACTACTACTGAGGACCACATAAGGATTAAACGAGGAATTGTCGCTGGGAGAAGGCAAACTTTTCGATTGTCTGGCGTAGCGCTACCGTGTTAGAAGCGCCTCTGTGCCAACGCTCCCGTGCGGTTTGCGCAAGTCAATGAGCCGGCGGGCGGACTCTGGGCGAAAAGGAAGCAGTCCACGTGAAAGCGCCGACGCGAAGGCAGGCACTGACTGGGGCCGGCACGGAGATCGAGATTAAACCTTGCACGCGGAGCTTTGCATGAAGCTTCCCTATGTCGCGAAAGCAGAAGTGTCCAAGGCCAAAATTGTCCGATACTTGCTCTCTACAACGCACCGGGCCGGGAAAAGCAAGGCATCTTTCTTTATGGAATTTGGGTTTGAGTCTGATCGATGGGAAGAGCTTGCCACAGCATTGAAGGAACATGCTGTAGAAAACGATATCTCTTTAGAGGAAAAGACGAGTTTTGGGGTTCGCTACGTTATCGACGGACTCTTGAAGGCTCCCGATGGAACGTGGTTAAATATTCGAAGTGCTTGGTTTATCGATGATGGCGATGACTCACCAAGGTTCATCACTGCCCATCCTTTGAGAAGGAGACGGCCATGATTGAAGAGCTCGCAGACGTTATTCTTACTTGTGACTTGCCTGAGCATGGACTGGCGCGGGGCGATATTGGCACCGTCGTTCTCGTTCATGAAGAAGGCCAAGGTTACGAGGTCGAATTCACAACGCTTGACGGAGAAACTGTCGCTATCGTGACTCTGACCTCAAATCAAGTGCGTCCCAGCAAGCCGACGGAGATCGCTCATGTGCGCGATCTGGCCGCTAACGCATGATCTTGCCTCCTTCACCGGGTCTCTCCGTCCCCTTACCCGCACTTTCACAAGTGTTTCGGCCCCGCCCGTTGTTGGCGCCATAAAGCAGCGGGCTGCTCTTGTTAACGATCCTTCAATCTGGCCGTCCGCTATTAAACAAGCGATCCGTGTGCGGGTGGGTTAGGCGTGGGGTCAGCGAGCAAGGGCAGGGTCGGAACCTCCGAAATGTTGCCGACCTCCGACTTCTGACTTCTGGCCCTCACCCAGGTCTCTCTGTCCCCTCCGCCAAGATTTTTAAATAAGGATCGTATGAAAAGAGCCGATTTCTGTGTTTGCCGGTAAATTCGCGAACCAATCCCAATTTCTGAAGGTTCATCATGGCTTTATTGACGGCCGGGAAAGACAACTCTAGCTCTTTGCATGCGACCGGGAGTGACAGAATGACTCGTCTTTTGAGAAGGTCGTGCACGCGCAAGGCGGAACCAGTCGCCTTGCCTAACTTCTGGATAGCCCCACGGTGGTCCTCGAACATTGCGATCAGCTTTCCTGCCGTTTGGCTCGCCTGTCGGGAAACCTCTTCTACTCCCGTGAGATAAAATTTAAGCCATCCTTCCCAGTCACCCTCCGTCCGTATTCGCTGCAGAGCAGCGTAATATTCCTCACGATGCTGTTTGAAGAACAGGCTCAAATAGAGAAGGGGCTGAGAGAGGACTCCTTCGGCGCACAATACAAAAGTGATCAAAAGCCGTCCCAGGCGACCGTTACCGTCCAGGAAAGGGTGGATAGACTCAAACTGCGCGTGAGCCAAACCGGCTTTGCGCAGTGGCGGCGTCGGTATTGGGTCGTTATGCAGAAATTTCTCCAGCGCGCCCATTGCCGGCAAGACTTCATGCGGCGGTGGCGGCACGTATAGGGCGTTCCCAGGTCGGCTCCCGCCAATCCAGTTCTGGGACCGCCGAAACTCTCCCGGCTCTTTTTCGCTGCCGCGGGTATCCTTCACCAGTATGGCGTGTATTTCTTTAATGAGCCGCAAGCTTGGCGGAAAACCCTCCTTCAGCCGCTCCAATCCATGATAAATCGCTGCCACATAATTGGAGACCTCCCGCACGTCGGACAGTGGAACGCCTGGTGCTTCTTCTGCTTCAAAGAGGAGTAGATCCAAAAGAGAAGACTGGGTACCCTCGATTTGAGACGAAAGAACTGCTTCCTTTCTAACGTACGTATAAAGAAAGAGAGAGGGTTCAGGTAAAAAAAGGGAGATACCCTCGAGCCGGCCCAGCGCGCGATTCGCCCGCTCGTCGAGGTCCTGCAGCTCTGTATCGTAGCGGACCAGCGGATCCGGCGGTAACGGAGCAGGGTAAAACGAGGCAAACCGTTCGGGCCCCGCCTGTTGCTGGATGAATCGACCGGCGCGCGTAACCTTATTAAACGATCCTTTAGCTGTCGGCACGGCTATTAAACGATAGCGCCTTATCGGTTAATTGGCAAATCGTTGTTAAGCGCTGCGTTAGGAAGCAGGGAGCAAGGAGCAGGGAGCTGGCGGGCGGGAATCCGAGGTCGGAGGGCGGAAGTTGGAAGCCAGAAATCGGAGGTCGGACGTCTGAAGTCGGAGATCGGAGGACGGGGAAAAAGAAGCACAGAGCATGGAGCA
>JACQUW010000329.1 GCA_016210115.1 Deltaproteobacteria bacterium
TCGTGATCACCGAATCGCGCGACGAGAGAGATATGATCGAAAGCCGCCGCTTAGGGGTTGACGGCTACATCAAAAAACCGCTGGATGTTGAGCAGTTGATTGAAACCGTGCGAGGTGTCGGCATGCACTGGGCACTGCTGGGCCAGCCTCCGATGACAGAAGCGTGAAAAGGGGTAGTCTATTCACTTGCGGTGAGTATCCACGTCTCTTGGTGTCGTTCCCAGCAATAAAAGCCAAAAAAGCACAAAAGCGGCGTGACTTTAAAACACTTCTCCTATAGATGACAAAGAGATCTCATTTGCAAGAACGAGACGTTTTGGATACCGGCCTTTTTCTGTCACAGACTTTCGACTCTGATCAAAGCTAGTTGCGGTCTTTAATTGAACCTGCATAGTTAAAGGACTCCAGTTCATGTTTTTTTAGGAAACCCGGCATGTTGCGGAAAAAGGTTTTTCGTTGGCATCCAACTTGCGTGGTCGGACAGGAACGTCAGCAGCATTGAACGTTCAGGCCCGGTTGTGGTTTTATTCAAAGCCGACGAGGCTCAATGCCGCGACGTGGGTTTCCATACAGTGTGTGGTTACCGCACAGTAGCAGTCATCGATGCCCAAGGCAAAAGGAAGCCAGTTCAGTTCAAAATCTCCCTTTGTTGGAATCGATGAAAGGGAGTGGGAGGACGCGCGGTGCAATACCGGGCGTGTAATGTTAATAGGAACAGGTCGCTGGAAAACAGAGGCGCTGTCCAAAGCCAGGGAAAAGGGTTGTGCTCCCACCTGAACCGGTTTCTTGGGCGCGCCTAAAACACCGCTTCCGGCCAGTGGAAATGTAGGTTAATTAGGTGCATCCGTCGACCTGACCGAACTCAAAGCGCGAAATTTGCAATGGAAAAACCTCTGCGTATTCTCCATTTGGAAGATGAACCGAAAGAGGTCAAGCTTGCAAATTTCGCGCTCTTCTCCCAGGGGATTATATGCGAGTCCCTCCAAGTCAAAACCCAGGCTGAGTTTGCTAGTGCCTTAGAAAAGGGTGGAATCGATTTGATCTTAGCCGATTACGCGCTCCCCTCCTTCGACGGCCTATCCGCTTTGAGATTCGTAAAAGAAAAATATCTGGAATATCTGGATATTCCTTTTATCCTCCTCTCAGGAGTGCCAGGCGAGGAAATAGCCATCGAGGCGCTGAAGAAAGGCGCGACCGACTACGTCCTCAAGTGGAGTCTATCACGCCTCGCTCCCGCAGTGTTCCGGGCACTGAGGGAGGCTGAGGAGCGAAGAACGCGCAAGCAAATGGTAACTTCGTAGGAATTGGGACGCAAAAAGCCCGGTTCAATGAAGATACCCAGCGCGGGCCGGAACTTCAATCTTTCGTAGGCAAGGTGATTCCCCTCGCCGATTTGGCCGGGGCTCCGACGCGCAGACCAAATCACTCCACTACAGTACCCGGTGTGTCGAGGGTCAACGCTGATGAATATCGGGCTCCCGATGACAACCTGGCATTTTCGAACCCTTAGCTTGCTCCCCTGGACTCTCCAGGCAAAACTCGCCCTCATTATTGCCGCCGCATTCACTCCGATCCTTGGGCTCACGATCTACTCGGCTTGGGATCGGTGGCGGGACAACAGTTTTCAAGCAGAGCAACAGGTACGGAGCATGGTAAGCAAGGCCTTGGCCGATCAGAACCGGCTAATCGAACGCGCAGATAATCTCCTTTTCAGCCTCGCCAGTTCGGCTGAATTTAGGAAACGTAAAACTGGCCAATGCAACGGGTTACTTGCGGGAGTTCTAAAGACGGCAACCGTTTACGCCAATTTGATTGCCGTCAACCTGAGCGGAAATATCATTTGTAGCGCCCTGCACGCTGCCGTTCCCGTCAATTATAGCGACCGACTCTGGTTCAAGCAGGCCGTCGAAACGCGCAATTCCTTTATCGGTGAATATTTGATTGGGCGCCTTGCTCGGAGCGCATCGCTCACATTATCCCATCCTGTCGTGGGTGATCGAGGCAAGGTCAAAGCTGTAGTTGCTGCAAGCCTGAATTTTAACTGGCTCGAGGGGCTTTTAAAGGACTTGGGCTCGCCAGAAGGTACCGTAGCTACAGTAATCGACTCCAAAGGGGCTGTCTTGATCCGGTACCCTGAGCCTGAAAAATGGGTAGGGAAGGCTGCCGCCGAGGTGCCCGTCATTAAGACCGTTTTACAACAACGAAACGGATTAACAGAAAGCGTGGGCCTGGACGGTGTCCGTCGATTCTATGCCTTCGCTCAGCTCCCCGGTTCGCCCGTTGCCGGGCAGGCATACGTGATATTTGGCATCCCTAAGGAAACCGTTTTTGCGGAGACCAACAGAGATTTGCTCCGAGATATCTCGACTATTACGCTGATCGGATTATTGACACTTTTTACGGTTTGGCAGGTAGGCAATCGGTTAATTGTACGCCCGGTTGCCAGGTTGGTAAACTCGGCAAACCGTTTGGGTGCCGGAGATATGACCGCACGCACAGAACTTCCGCAACGAACCGGTGAATTGGGCCAACTGTCTCGCGCCTTCGACGAAATGGCCGAAGCTTTGGAAAAAAGGGCAGGCGAGCTCAGCCAGGCTGAGGAAAAATTTCGGACGATAGCGGAGACAGCGAAAGATGCCATCGTTTCCGCTGATACCGACGGAAACATTATTTATGTAAACCAAGCGGCCGAAAGTCTCTTTGGATATTCAGCGAACGAGATTATCGGCGAGCCGCTTACGTTGCTTATACCGGAAAGTCTTCGGGATACTCACCTTCAGGGATTCTTGCGATTTGTGCAGACTCAAGAGCCTCGATTAATCGGGAAGACAGTAGAAGTGGTTGGCAAAAAGAAGAACGGGCTGGACATCCCCGTGGAGGTCTCTCTTACAAGCTGGAAAGTAGGTCAAGAAACTTTCTTTACAGGAATTATCCGCGATATCACAGACCGCAAGCAGGCGGAGCGGCGGAACCAGCAGCATATTATAGAACTAGCGACTCTGAGTGAGATTGACAGGGCTATCAGCTCGAGTCTGGAGTTACGCTCTGTTTTCGGGCTCTTATTCGAGAGGATTAGCGCGATGCTTCCTTATTCAGCCGCCCGGATCAGGCTGATAAACAAGCAATCCGGAGAGTTGGAGCAGGCGGCTTCTTGGAGTAAAGAGGAAAACCATTGGGAGGCCGAACCGTGGAATAGCGGGCTCGGTACCGGCAAAAGGGCCCTTGAAAGCAGGATGCCTGTTATTGTGCGCAACGTTTTTACAGATGCCCGGTTGAAAAACGCTGAAGCTTTTTCTCGATACGGATTGTTCTCCACAGTTGCCATTCCGCTGCTGGCCGGGGGTGAGCCCCTGGGGGTTATATCTTTTTATACAAAAGACGAGCACCAATTTGGCGACGAGGAACTGCACTTCCTTTCAACGTTGGCAGGCCAGGTGGCGGTCGCCATAAACAATTCCAAGCTCTACGAACAAACCAAAAAACAGGCTGCCGATCTGGAAAAGGCTAACAAGATCAAGTCCGAATTTTTAAGCGTCATGTCGCATGAGCTGAGGACGCCTTTGACCGCGATCGTAGGCTATACGGGAATGATCAAGGACGGGATGTGCGGCGAGATTAACCCGCAGCAGGAAAACTTTTTGGGAAAAGTCCTGGTCCGATCCCAGGACCTCCTGGAAATGATCAACTATATCCTGCAGGCGACGAGTCTCGAAGCCGGTGAAACCCGGGTTGCGGCCGGCCAGGTCGACTTGAGCCGTTTCTTCAACGAACTGAAAGCCGCCCACGACTTCCCTATCAAGAAAGAAGTCACGCTTCAGTGGAAAATTCCTCCCGATATTCCGCCCATTCATACTGACGGCTTAAAGCTCCGCCATGTGGTTCAGAATCTTATTAACAACGCGATAAAGTTCACGGAGAAAGGAAGCGTCACAATCTCCGCCAGAATAGCAGAAAGCCGTACACAGAAGGCATCCCTGCCTACTGGAGCGGAGCGTTGCGTGGAGTTCAAAGTGGCGGATACGGGGATTGGCATTCCCGGTGACTCACTGCCGATGATCTTTGAGGCGTTTCGGCAGGTTGATAGTTCGGAGACCCGGCTCTACGGCGGCGTAGGGTTAGGGCTTTACATTGTAAAAAAGTACACGGAGCTGCTTGGAGGGACCGTTGAGGTAGAGAGCGAACTCGGAAAGGGGTCGACTTTCACAGTGAGGGTCCCTTGCTAAAAGAACTCTGGCCGTGAACTTGCTGGATTCTTAAGTGGCCGAGGCAACAAACAATCTCGCTTGGATTTTCAATGTTGGCGGTCGTAGATCTCTCCCTTTAAGGCAGTCATTCCCGGGGACGCCATGGAAACGAAGAACTCAACCGGTTCGCTTTCCGACAGAAGAAGAGCGCTGAATCTCCTTCAGTGGCTTGTCGTTATCGGCACCTCCTACCTCTCGCTGTTCAGCAAACAACAGATAGTCGACGATTCGAGAGTTTATGCCCTTATAGCGGCACTCCTCGTCTCGGTTCTGGTGCTTCGGTTGATTCCCGACAGGGTCTTCGGCCACAGATTTTTTCCGCATGGCTTAGTAGTCCTGGATACGATCTTTATCTCGCTCGGCATCGGCTTAAACCGGGAGACCCCTTGGGACCTTTTTCTGATTTATTTCTTTGGCCTTTTCATTGCGGCGATCGGAGAGAGCATGATCCAGACGGTCGTAGCTTGCCTGATCATGAGCATCATCTTCGTAATCATCAGCTCCTTCCAAGGGATGGACTTTCGGCGGCTTGACTCTGACCTGCTGCTAAGGATTCCGTTTATCTTCGGCGTTTCTATTCTATACGGCTATCTGGCCGAGCAGGTTAAGAGTGAAAGGAAGA
>JACQUW010000330.1 GCA_016210115.1 Deltaproteobacteria bacterium
CGGGCTCGGAGAGCGGGTGGCGGCTTTCATTGTTGAGGGTGAAGCGAGTCATGGTCATTCCCCCGAAAGCACCTCGCGAGCTTGGTCAACGGGCCGAGACCAGTAGAAAAACCTTCTGAAATCGATCGGGCGCAAGAATGGAGAAAGAATTTAAGCTGCCGGACGTTGGCGAGGGAATTACCGAGGCGGAAATTGTTCGCTGGTTGGTAAAAGAAGGAGAATGGGTCAAAGAGGATCAGGACATCGTCGAGATTGAGACCGACAAGGCTCTGGTCACTCTCCCGTCACCCCATACGGGAAAGGTCCTGAAGTTTCACGCTCAAGAAGGGAGGATCCTTAAGGTGGGAGAGGTGCTGCTGACCCTCGAAGAAGGAACGCAAGCGTCCGGCGACGGAACGTCTAAAGACAGGGGTTCGGTCGTAGGGCAACTGGATGTTGAGGAGGAGATCGCGGCGGCAGCGCCCGTCGCTCGCGCGATTCCATCGGTCCGCGCCCTGGCGAAGGAACTGCACGTTGAGCTCTCGGAGGTGAAGGGAACCGGTCCCGACGGTCGTATTACGAAAGAGGATGTGGAACGTGCAGCCGGGAAGCTTTCCGTCAAAACCGCCAGAGAAGGCGATGCCTATGGGCCGGTGGAAAAAGTCCCGCTTCGCGGCCTTCGCCGCACCATTGCAAGGCATCTTTCGGAGGCCGCACGGCGGGTGGCTGACGTAACCATATGGGAGGACGCCGACATCACCGATTTGGAAAAAGTCCGTGCCAAGGAAAAGAAAGTGGCTGAGGAAAAAGGCGTTAAGCTGACCTATCTTCCCTTCCTCATCAAGGCCGCGATTCAGGCTTTGAAGGCTCACCCCTATCTTAACGCGACTCTGGACGACGAGCGGGACGAGATCATCCTTAAGAAGTATTACAACATCGGGATTGCCGTGGAGACAGTTGACGGCCTCATGGTTTTTGTGATCAAAGACGCCGATCAGAAAGCGATCCTCGACCTCGCCGGGGAGATCGGGGTGCTCGCGCAAAAAGCGCGGCAACGAAAGATCGAACTTTCGGAGCTCAAGGGAAGCACCTTTACCGTCACCAACTATGGAGTCATCGGGGCTTCCTACGGAACGCCGATCATCAACTATCCCGAGGTCGCGATTCTGGGACTGGGAAAGATTGAGGACAGGCCGGTGATTCGAGACGGGCAAATCGTAGTAAGAAGGATCATGCCCTTGTCGCTCGCTTTTGACCACAGGGTCATCGACGGCGTCGAGGCGGCCCGTTTCCTGAACGTGGTGATCCGGCACATTGAAGACCCGGACCTCATGCTCATCGAGGGGAAGTAGCGCCCCGCCTCTTGTACTTCCAAACTTCATCTAATAAATTTGCCGTTGATTTGTGACATGGGACAGGGTGTCATCCTGAACGTTTCGTTGCCGGTCTCTCCGTCCTGCGTCAACCTGAGCGACAGCGAACGATCTCACTCCGGGTGGGGATAAAGCTTGCGACGATCTCTGCGCAAAGGGTCATCCGGAAACGAAGTGAAGGATCTCATGGACGCACTCGAGGAGCTCACGGTGATAAGCGACTTCTCCAACACCCCACAAGGGTCGTTCCCGATCAGATGGAGGTAACCTTTGATTCAAAGAGATCGGCTCAAAGAGCTGCTCATCGCTCTTATACGCATTGACAGCATCTCCCGCAAAGAGTACGCGATCGCGATGCGCCTTAAGCAGGAGATGGAGGAACTGGGAGGAGAGGTCTGGATTGATGACGCGGGAGAAAAAATCGGCGGCAGCGTCGGCAATGTCATCGCGCATTTTAAAGGTAACGTTCCCGGCGTGGAGCCTCTCCTGCTCTCGGCCCACATGGACACGGTCGTCCCCGGAGAGGGCGTCGCGCCGGTTTTGAAAAACGACATATTGCGCAGCGACGGCAGAACCGTTCTCGGAGGCGACGATAAAAGCGGGGTTGCGATTATCTGCGAGGTGCTGCGGGTCGTGCGTGAGAACCAGCTTCCCTGCAGCGATATCGATGTGGTATTCACGATCTGCGAAGAAGCGGGTCTCGTCGGGGCCAAGTTGTTGGACACCTCCCGGCTGCGGGCGCGCATGGGCCTTGTCCTGGATAGCGACTCTGTCGGCTTCGTCTTCACGAAGGCGCCGGCAGCCAACCGGATAGAGTTTCATATTCGGGGCCTGGAAGCCCATGCCGGTGTTTGCCCCGAAAAGGGAATCAGCGCGATCCAGGTCGCCGGGGAGGGGATCTCGCACATGAAACTTGGCCGGATCGATCAAGAGACCACAGCGAACATAGGAGTCATCCAGGGCGGAATGGCGGTGAACATCATCCCCAATTCAGTCGTGTTGAAGGGGGAAGCAAGAAGCCACCGCGAAGAGAAGCTGGAGAGGCAAACGCGGTCCATGCTCGAAGCCCTGGAAGCAGCAGCCGCGCATCACGCCGTGGAAATCGACGGAGAAATTCAGCGAGCCACGGTGGAAGCGAAAATTGAACGGGACTACGGCGCGATGAATGTCTCTGACGAATCCGCAATCATCCAACTGGTCAAGGCCGCGGGCCGCCGTTTGGGGAGGGAGATAAAAACCCTGGCCACGGGAGGCGGGTGCGACGCTAATATCTTCAACAAAAAGGGGCTCGAAGTGGCGAATCTCTCCACCGGAATGCGGGACATCCACACGGTCAATGAATGGCTGAATCTGAACGACCTCTACGCCTCCGCAGAAATCCTCCTGGAAATTGTTCGGGTAAACGCAACAGGCGCTTGAGGGCGGACAGAGTAATAAGGATTCAGAGAGCGTTCCGGCTCCCGTCGCGCCTTTTGCGAGGGAGGGTTCGCGCACTTCTTCTTCCTCCGCCCTTTCCGGGGAGGATCGAGGAGGGGGGACACTGACAGCGGACTTGCGCCATGCACGCGGCAGATCTGGGACTCCTACTGAAACAGGAACGCGGCCAGTTCCTCGACTTCGTCAGCGCCTTCGAGCACAAAAAAGGAGTGCAAAATAAGGCGAGCGGCGAGCTGGCGCGCGAGATCGCTCGCCTTCTTACGGGAATGGCCAACGGCGACGGCGGGACCCTGCTCGTCGGCGTCGAGCCGGATAAATCGGTTACCGGCATACCTCACAGCCCCGAAGAGGTCCAGGCGCTCATCCAGGCTCCTCAGTCTCTGATCAGCCCGCCGCTTTATCCGTCGTGCCAGCGGCTTCATCTCGGAAATCTCCTTCTTCTCAAATACGACGTCAGCCCGGCCCTGGAGGTGCATAAGCTTGGCGCCGGGCGCGCCTTCTATCGGATCGCGACCGAAACCCCCTCGCTTCCTGCGGAACAAATACAGAGCCTGCGGGAGGCTAAAAAGAGCTTCTTCTTTGAAAGGCAGCATATTCTCGGCGCCGGCTGGGAAGACCTCGATCGCGATGCGATTCAGGCGTTTGCGGAAAAAATCCAGGACCCCAGAGATGCGACGCTTCTCCTCGGCCAGGGATATCATCTTCTCGATACCTCGCAGGAAAAGACCTCTCTGACGATGGCAGCGCTCCTCCTGTTCGGCAAAGACGCTTCGAGATGGCATCCCCGGTGCGGCATTGATTTCGTGAAATATGAAGGGACCGAGAGACAGCACGGAGCCGCCCTTAATGTGATCAAGCGGATCCGCTTTGAGGCTCCGCTCTGCCGATTGATCGATGAGACCGTAGGCCGAATCCGGGAGCATATCAGGGAAAAAACAATTCTCCACGACCTTTTTTTTCACGAGCGCCTGGAGTACCCCACGTTTGCCTGGCAGGAAGCTCTCGTCAATGCGGTGGCGCACCGCGATTACAGCCTCACGGGGGCATCCGTGGAAGTTTGGATGTTCGATGATCGAATCGAAGTGCGCAGCCCTGGCTTGCCTCCCGCTCCCGTAACGATGGAGCAACTCCGCCAGCAAAAGAGAGTCCATTTTTCCCGCAACCCGCTGCTGGTGCGGGTCCTGGCGGATCTGGGCTATTTGCGCGAGATCGGAGAGGGAATTCCCCGTATCTTTCAAGAGATGGAGCACCATGGCTTGAGACCGCCTGAGTTTTCGTCCGAGGGCTTTTTCTTCACCGTCACGCTGCGCAACACTCCGATTTACGATGAGGCGACGCTGAAATGGCTCAACCAATTCGGCGCCTCCATGATTAACTTCCGCCAGAGAAGGCTCCTTGTCTATGCCTATTCCCACGGAAAATCATTCTCGACAACCGATTACCAGCGAGTCGCGGAAGTCGACCGCGACACCGCCTACCGAGACATCCGCGCGCTGGTAAAACTCGGAATCGTGGCGCCGCTGAAACCAAAGAGCCGGAGTTACCGGATCATTGAAAAACTGTAGGAGAAATGAAAATTGAAAAATGCAAACATCAAATTTTCCCGACTTCTGTCTTCTGACTTACTATTGAGTATAATGAAGGCACCCTCCCCTTAATCCCCTCCCGCCTGCCTGTGCGTTGCACGCAGACAGGTCAAGGGAGGGGAGATTTCTTAGGTTTCCTCGCCTCTTGCGGGAGAGGGCCAGGGTGAGGGGTATGTAAAGCTGCCTTCTTAACTTTATCCAGTGGACTTCTCGGATCTCTCCCGGTTGGCAAGCGGTCATGTGGAGGCGCGGCTCGTGCAGGTCGCTGTCAGCCTGCAGCTTTTTGACGCGCTCGAAACTCGCCATCTCAATGCGGCAGAGATTGCCGGCGCAGTCCGCGCCGATCCGAGAGCGACCGGGCTCCTTCTCCACGCTCTGGTGGCTCTGGGCCTGCTGGAGAAAAAAAGCGGACTTTTTTCTTTGAACGAAATTTCTTCGAAATATCTCGTAAGCGGCTCCCCCACGTATCTGGGTGGGATGATTCTCTTCGATGCCTCTCTTTGGAGCTGCTGGGGTGATCTCGAAAAGGCCGTGAAAAGCGGCCGGCCCGTTCGCGCGGCAGATATGTATCAAACAAATCCGCATGAGACGGAGCGCTTCATCGCCGCGATGCACTCGCTCGTGCAGGCGCGCGGTGATGCGGGCCTCCTGATCCGCTTGCTCGATTTCGATGGAGTCCGGGAGCTGCTCGATGTCGGCTCCGGCCCGGCGACTTATCCGATCCGTTTCTGCCGGGACTATCCCGATCTCCGCGTGACCGTTTTCGATCTTCCCGGCACGCTAAAGATCACCGAAAGATACGTGCGGCAAGCCGGCTTGAGCGATCGGATCCGTCTGGCGGCGGGAGATTACCGGAGTGATCCTCTTCCCGACGGCTGCCAGATGGTTTTCCTTTCAAACATCATCCATGGCGAAGGAAGCAAAGAGAATCAGCGGCTCATGTCGAAGGTCTTTGCCTGCCTGGATTCGGGCGGGAGGATCATCATTAAAGATCACATTCTCGATGACGACCTGAGCCATCCGCCGGTCGGAGCGATCTTTTCTCTCCTGATGCTTCTTACAACGAAGCAGGGAAGATGCTATTCTATGAGTGAAGTAAAGAGCTGGCTCGAAACTGCGGGGTTTAACGAGATCAAACAGCTCCGTCTCCCCTACCCCCTGACATCCTCGCTGGTTATAGGCACAAAGAGCTGAAAGTATGTCCTGGGAGATCTCCGAAGAAGCGCGGAAGGCAAAAGAGCAGGCGGTCGTCGACGCCTACCGGCCCATTTGCCTGTGCAACAAAATTCGCAAGGGTATTATCGTCAAAGCGATTCAGACCGGCGCGGACAGTTTCGAGAAGGTCCGCCAGCGCACCCGCGCCGGAACCGGCCCTTGCGGCGCGGCGCGTTGCGGCCCCATGATTCGGGGTATGCTCGGCGAGCCCGTCGAGACCTGTCGCGATTGCGGCTGGTCCATCCTGATAGTTCCCGGCCCCCTAACCTGCCCCCGCTGCGGCGCAAGCCGGAATTCCAATCACTTCTGACGAAGTGGTTTGCCTGCTTTTTACTGGCGCCTTGATGTCTATTGGCATAGAAGCGGGCCCGGAGTGGCAGCGGCCGTTCTCCGGTCGCTATAACGAAACTGCACCACATCTATCCCACTAGGCGGTTTCGCGATTGAATTGGGGTGACCGCCGGCCAGAGCGCTGCGGGCGGCTGTCGAACAGAGCGCTGCAGCAGCTGGCCCACCGGCGTCCCTCGGTCGAAAACAGGCACGGTGGGTTCATGGCCGCGGCTGAGCGCTGGCGGTTAGGCCGATGAGAGAGACCTTACTTCCTCGCGAGATGACTTAAGTGATTGAGGTGCTTTCAGGCCTGCTGACTCCATTGATCGCGGTTCTTGCCGCGTATATCGCCTGGCAACAGTGGCGTACGAACCACCTTCGATTGAAGCATGAGTTGTTTGACCGACGATATGCGCTGTTTGAGAAAATCACTTCGTTTATCGCCGAGATCCTTGTGCAAGGAAAGGTCCCTGCGAATGCTGAGACTCGATTCCTACGGGAAACAAAGACTGCAATCTTCCTGTTTGGCAAGGAAATCCAGGAGTTCATCGAAGAAATATATCGGAAGGGGGCAGACCTCCATGCCCTTGAGGCGATGCTGGAAAATCTTCAGGGAGACGAGCGGGTCCGTAACGTGGCGAAACAGCGCGAGATCAAAGACTGGTTCTCCGCGCAATTAAATGGCTGTGCGGCACGATTTTCCCGTTTCCTTTCATTCGGAGGCGACCGAACAATGAATGGGACTCAAAGGAAGCTTCTTTGTGGATTTACTATCTTCGCTTCTCTCCTACTCGCAGGCGTAGTGGGAATTTTAGCTTTTGCCAGTTTCCAGGGCATTGTATCGACTCAAGGCGACGTTTTTGACAAAGTTGTGTTTAAAGACCACCTCAAGTGGATCGTAGCAGCCCTCACCGTTCTACTTGGTTTGCTTTTCATCGGAGTTGTGGCATTTGTGGGTTTCTGGTTTGTCCTGGGTAAGAAGCTTGAGCACGATGCCTAACCATCAGCTTCAGACCGATCGCTGAAAGACGCGTCGGCTGAGCTTCGCGTTAGGCATTTTGTTGCGCTGGAGGGCCTATCCTAATGGCCAACGTCTACATTATTCGGGAGGATGGCGGCACCGAGCCGATGACACGGGTCCATTGCAAGGACGAGGACCGGGAACTCCAATCGATTCTTGAGAGAAACCCCGATCTTCTGCCCGGCGACCAGATTGACCCTGAGGATCCCCGCCGTTGGTTGCTCGTCAAGCGCGAGATGCCCGTGCCAGATCCAAATACTGGGTCTGACCGCTGGAGCATTGACTTTTTTTTCGTCGATCAAGATGCGATTCCAACCTTTGTCGAGTGCAAGCGATTTGCGGACACACGATCGCGTCGTGAGGTGGTAGGCCAGATGCTCGAATACGCTGCGAATGGCCCCTATTACTGGACAAAAGAGACGATCCGTAACTTTGCCGAGGAAGCGGGGAAAGGAAAAGGACTCACTCTAGAGGAGGCTCTTCGGTCCCTGCAGCCGACCGATGACGCATCCGCTGATGCTTTCTTCGAGCGTGTGCAGCAAAACCTCAGGGAAGGTCAGCTCAGGATCGTTTTCTTCCTCGAAGAGTCGCCAATGGAGCTACGCAGCGTTGTTGATTTTCTGAACAAGCAGATGGAGCGTTCAGAGGTGCTGTTAGTCGAGGCTCGCCAGTACTTACTTGGTGGGACAAGAATCGTGGTTCCAACGCTGTTCGGCTACACTGAGGAGGCCCGAAAGGTCAAACGATCTGTGACGGTTACTACGGCGGCTTCTCGGAGGAAATGGGACAAGGATTCATTTTTCGCTGACGTTCGTGCGAAGCTCACCGATGCGGAAGTGCAAGCGCTAGAGACCCTCTATGGTCAGACTCTTTCGCTCGGCTATCAAATCACGTGGGGGACCGGCACTACCGGCGGCTCTTTCAACGTAAAAGAGCCCTCGATGTGTCCCCGATCACTCTTGACAGTTTTATCAAATGGTAACCTGTCGCTCAATTTTGCGTGGCTTAACGGAAGCGAACAGGCGGAGCGTGGCAGGGAGCGATTGAAAGAGTTGATTGCGCAGCATGCTGGTTTGAAGATTCCTGATGATTATTCACGGAAGTGGCCAGGATACGCCATCGCGGACTGGGGCAACAAGGTTGGTGTAATCCTTGAGGTGCTGAAGCAATTATCCACAGAGTTTCGGAGAGAAATGCCTAACATTCCGCTTCAGACCGATCGCTAAAAGCGGCGGCTGAGCGGTGCGTTAGACCGCTCTGCAATATGAGTCGCACTACCTGATTTGTAAAGGGAGGATGAGCATGCGAGTTCCACCTTTCAACGCCGTCGCTTCCGCGGTCGTTTGCGTGTGGATCTGGGCGGCCGTGGTCAGTGTGAACGTCTTTGGGCAACAGTCGAGTACAGCTTCGCCTCCAAGAACAACCGCGCTACAACCAGCTCTCGAAGCGTCTTCCGAGGTGGTCGATTATACAAGCGCGAGCGGGTCGTTGCGTTTACGCGGAGTCCTCTTTCGGTCAGGAGGTGCAGGGCAGAGTCCCGCCATCGTGTTCCTCCACGGGGGCTCGGGTGCGTCTGATAAGACGGTCGCAACGATCGGCAGGACCTTCGTCAGCAAGGGGTATCTTGTCTTCGTCCCGTTTCATCGCGGCCTCGGACTTTCTGCGGGGAGCGGGGAGCCGCTAGCCGCTCGCCTTGCGAAGGAGGAAGAATCGAACGGAATACCCGCGAGGATGCGCCTGATGGCTCGACTGCTCGAGACGGAACTACTGGATGACGCGTTGGGCGCGATTGACTACGTTCGGCGCCGGCCGGACGTTGATTCATCAAGAGTGGCGGTCTATGGTCACTCCCAAGGCGGCATGCTGAGTGTTCTAGCGGCGGCGCGTAACGCAGGCATTCGAGCGACAGTGGCAAGCGCACCAGGTGCGGTCAACTGGGCCTCCGGACCAGAGATTAGGGACATGCTTCGGACCGCTGCGAAAAATGCCCAGGCCCCAATCTTCTTCCTCCAAGCGTCGAATGACTACGACTTGGCGCCCACCGAACAACTCGCCCTTGAAATGGCGCGTGTCGGCAAACCACACGTCCGACAGGTTTATTCGGCCTGGGGCGCTTCTGTACAAGAAGGACACGGCTTTGGAGTGCAGGCGCCGCAGATCTGGGGACCAGATGTCTTCGGGTTTCTTTCGGAGCACATGAAAGCCAGATAGCGGGCTGAGTGATCGGCGCGGTCTAACAATTAAGGATTGAGACGACTTCAGAAGTCGTTTCAATCCGTTGTTCAAGAAGCCCGTCGGTGCTATCAATATAAGGGTATTGGTTGTGGAGGTTGGTTGGTGCCGAG
>JACQUW010000331.1 GCA_016210115.1 Deltaproteobacteria bacterium
CGACGGCAAGGTTGAGATCTGGGCGTCCAACACAGCCCCTTACAGCCTCCGGGACCAGTTGGCTGAGGATCTGGGAATCAGCAAGGAACGAATCAAAGTTCACATCTTATCCGTGGGGGGAGACTTCGGCGGCAAGGCTTCGCTGATAGACGTGCCGATTTGCTACTTCCTGGCGGAACGATCCGGCCGGCCCGTGAAATTGGTACTCGACTATAGCGAAGAGCTTCTGGCTGCCGCTCACAGGCATCCGGCAATTATCAGGCTGCGCACAGGGGTGGAGCACGATGGAACGCTCTGCGCGGTGCAGGCCCAGGTTATCTTTAGCGGCGGGGCTTATAACGCATTTAAGATCAGTCCCGAAGTCACGATCCTGGGAGGCCGCCGGTTGGGAAGCTACTATCGCATCCCGGCGATTTATGTAGAGACCTATTGTGCCTACACGAATCAAGTCCCCTGTACGCAGACCCGCACGCCGGGTAGCCCGCAGATTGTTTTCGCCCTCGAATCGCAAATGGACATTATGGCGGGCGAGTTAGGGTTCGACCCGGTAGAGTTCCGCATGAAGAACTTGCTCACAGAGGGAGATCCTTCCCCGATGGGAGAGAAGTGGCGCCACATCGGCGTTCAAGAGACGCTTAAGAAAGCCGCAGAGGCCTCAGGTTGGGGCCGGTCACGAAGTCCCAAACATTGTGGTCGGGGAGTGGCTTTGTACGAGCGCGGCACACCGAGCGGCAAAGCCAGCGCCGCCATCACGCTCGAAGCGGACGGACAAGTAACACTCCTGACCGGAGTGCCCGATGTTGGTCCCGGCTTTTACACCGTCGCTCAACAAATTGTGAGCGAAACCCTGGGGACGGCGCCTGACCAAGTTCGCGTTCGTTTCGAAGACACCGACAGCCTGCCCTACGATCCCGGCACCGGCGGCAGCAAGTCGACAAACACGTCCGGACATGCCGCCTACAAAGCAGCCCGGGAGCTTCGTGAAAAGCTCCTGGCTGTTGCGGCGCGCCACCTGGGCTGCGCTCCGGAGGAGGTCCGCCAGGCGCGGGGCCGCTTTGTCGGGCGAGGTGACAAAGCCATTGCCTACGCCGAACTTGCCCGTCTTGCGGTTGCGGAAAACGACGGGCCAATTTTTCACCTGACGCTTTACGAGCCTCAGGATGAGCCGCTGGTGACGGCGTTCGTGGCTCAAGTGGCAGAGGTCGAGGTCGAGCCGGAGACCGGACAAATTCAGGTCAAAAAGATCACGACGGTGCACGACACGGGGATGGTGCTGAACACTTTGACCTTTCAAGGCCAGGTGGACGGGGGTGTGGTCAATGGACTTGGCTTTGCGTTGATGGAGGAGACGCCGATGGTGGACGGCCGGATTACTACGCTGAACATGGCTGATTTTAAGATTCCCTGCACCAAGGATATTCCTAAATTGGCTACGGTGCTGCTGGAAAGCCCCACCGGACCCGTTCCGTATCAAGGAAAGGCGATCGCTGAGATTCCCAATGTCCCCACGGCTGCGGCTATCGCCAATGCCGTTGCCAACGCGGTCGGCGTCCGTTTATTTGAGCTTCCGCTGAAGGCTGAGAACGTTTATTGGGAGCTGAAAAAGAAACTGTAACGGGCTTCGGACTCGAAAAATCTCCCCCGTCCCTCTTTTTCAAAGAGGGGAACTCTTGGTCGAAAGCGAGAATTACTCTTAGGAGTTGCCGATGCCTTTTTCTGATTTGCGTGAATATCTGGCGGAGTTGGATAGACAGGGCGAGTTGGCCAGGATTGTAAAAGAGGTCGATTCACAATACGAACTGGGTGCCATCTGCAACGTCTCTCACGATAAGGGACGAAAAGCGCTGTTCTTTGAACGGGTCGGCGGGCAATCCATGCCGGTCGTAACCGAGCTTCTCACGACCATGAGGCGCATCGCCATCAGCCTTGAAACGGACGAGACGGATCTCTTCCTGGAGGTCGTCCGGAGAATCACTAAGCGAGTCGAACCGAAAATAGTCGCGCACGGGCCCTGCAAAGAGATCATCCTCAGAGGGAAAGACGTTGATCTGACAAGGCTTCCCTGGATCACCTGGAACAAGACTGAAGTCGCGCCCTATTTGACCGCGGGACTGGTCATCGTAAAAGATCCGGAATACGGCAGGAACGTTGGGGTATACCGCATGATGTTTGCCAATCAGCGCCAAACGTTTCTACGCCTGGCTGCGGGGCATCACGGGTACGAATATTACAAAAGGGCTGAGTTCAGGGGCGAAAAGAAGTTGGAGGTCGCGGTGGCTGTTGGCACGGATCCGGCGGTTTTTCTCGGCTCCCAGTTTGTCGCGCCTATCGATGTAGACGAGTTCGCGATTGCGGGAGCCCTGAGAGGTGAGCCCGTCGAACTGGTTCGCTGTGAAACAGTGGACCTGGAAGTCCCCGCCACGGCGGAGATTGTCCTGGAGGGCTACGTTTCTATTCCTCCCGAGCTGGGGGAGGAGGGACCGTACGGAGAATTCTGCGGCTATTCGGTGGGAAAGGTGATCCGCGAAAGATTGTGGACCATTGAATGCATCACGATGCGGAAGAATCCGATTTACCATGGTTTTTATCTCTGCAAGGGCATGAATGAAGAGGGAGTGATCAAAAGTATTACCACTTCGGCTCAGATTTATTCGCAACTGAAGCCCTCCCACCCCGCGATCCAGCGTGTCTATTGCACTCCGGCAGGCGTGGGAAGTTTTCACTGTCTGATTCAAATCAGCGAGAAGCAGAAGCGGCCGGGAATCGTTAACAACATCCTGGCTTCGACTGCGGGTGTGAAGTCGGGCGGCGTCAAGCACGTCTTTGTTTTCGACGATGACGTCGATATCACGAATCCGGAGGAAGTCGAATGGGCTTTTGCCACAAGAGTGCAGGCCGATAGAGATATCTTTATCATTCCGAACTGCGCGGGGATCCGCTTGGATCCGTCGGCGACTCCGGAAGGGACAACGGCAAAACTTTTCGTCGA
This sequence comes from Deltaproteobacteria bacterium, assembly GCA_016210115.1. Lineage (GTDB taxonomy): Bacteria > Desulfobacterota > Binatia > UBA9968 > UBA9968 > JACQUW01. Next base: position 2,990 of record JACQUW010000331.1, read on the forward strand.
CGCCACTAAAAGCAAAGATTTCAGAGCAGAAGGACTGGCGCTGCCGCCTGATGAGGTGTTGGATCAGGTGCGAAGGAACTGGGACGGCTACTTTGCAGGTTGAGCCTGTTTCAATCCGAAAATATTTTTTGGGGTATTGAGGCTTGGAACCGCTTCAAATCCTTCCTCGCCCTCCTCGTGGAGGGAGAGGACTGAGGTGAGGGTGGTTCCTTTTCCGGAACTTATTCCGATGCTACACTATTTTGTCGCGCTGACGTTGAGCGCTCATCGCGGAGAGGATTACGGAGGTAAATAAATGAAACGGAGACCGTTATTGCGATTCATGCTGGCGAGCGTGGCTGCTGTGCTCTTGATCGGACCCGCGTTGTTCTTTTCAAGACCGTCACCGGCGGGCCCGACAGTCACGGTGTATAAAAGCCCTACCTGAGGCTGCTGCACACAGTGGGTGGGTCACCTGCGAGCAAACGGTTTCGGAATCGATTCCCGCGATCTGGCAGATTCCAAATTACGGGACATAAAGATCAAATATCGAATCACCGATAAACTCATCTCGTGCCATACCGCCGTGGTGGACGGTTATGTTTTTGAAGGTCATGTGCCCGCGGATCTCATTCAGCGCGTGCTAAAGGAAAAGCCGGCAATCGCCGGGCTCGCGGTGCCCGGAATGCCGATCGGTTCTCCCGGCATGGAAGGTCCGAATCCCGAACGGTACGATGTCTTATCCTTTACCCGTGATGGGAAGGTCAGCGTGTACGCCCGAAGGTAAGCCGAGACTCACTCTTGGCTGCGCGAAGAGGCTACGACCCCAACGGATTGAGGTCATTTATAAGCCTTCTCCACGAAACGCTCCCTCGGTAGCTCTCTCCTGTTGGCCGTTTGTGGCTCCAATCTCCCCCAGAGCCGTGGCGGCAGCCTGATATGCTTTACACCGGTAGGAGGCACAAGAGTCGGCAACCAACTTCAATATGACCTCTCAAAAGCAAACGTCGGGGGCAATTTCCAACAAAGAGTTGTTAACATTTCCCTCTATGTCCTGGGCTATAAACAACAATTTACGTATTCCAGGTCCCGGATCCACCGTTAATTGATACTCTGCCGTGGTCAACTCAGGTTCAACAAAAATTAATATATTCGCTGGTGGGTTGCCACCCTGTTCCTGGATAGCGAAGTATGCCAGTCCTCTATCATCTGCAAAGGTCAAATCAATGATCAGTGAAGAAGCACCAGCGCAAGAGAGGCTATGCGCAATCGTTGGTGGAGTGAACCTGGTGAGTACGCCTCGCAATTGCTGAAGGAGTTCATTAACTTGATTCTGGATATTCTTAAACGGTTGTCCTGGAACGTTCCTATCTGCTGCACCAATGACAATCGGAAAACAGAAAAAAATAGCGAGCAAAAATAATACACTTTTCCTGGTGATCATAATTATCCCTCCTTTTGGCCGTTTCCATATAGGCTTCAAACCTTCTGAGGATCCTACCGAATTTCCAAAACAGGAGTCTCGCCTCTTAGGGGCCGCTATAGGAAACTCCTGTTGAGAGTCAGACACCCAGAACTCATGAATCGCGCCCTGCGGTCGCATGCCAGGATCTTGACGATTTCTGGCGTTCAGCCAATCGTTTTAGGGTTTAATTTTTCTGCGCATCACCGCACGGTTATCGATGAAATATATAGTGCGGATAGGTTAGAAAGTTGTCCAGGAGCGTATTCAAAATCTCCTCGGACATGCCTCGCGTATAGGGGTCTACAAAGCCCAGTCGCGTGTTCTCGCCAGCTCCTTCGCCTACCAGGCTATATGCGCAGACGGCGTGGAGGGTTGAATCTGAGCCTCCCGGATAGCTGAAGCCACCCAGAATCGCGATACGGCCAGGGCGCATCAGACGTGCTAGAAGTGAGACCGTGAGATCGGTATCCTGCACATTGTCAGACCGCAGGTGGAATATGCCCGCCATCCACATGGCCCCTTGGGGGCTGCGGTCTGGCATGGAGCCGTCCTGGTTCAGCCTGCGGCCCGTGCTACGGGCCGTTTGAAGCACCTGCTCGACCGTCATACCCTCTCCCAAGACCATGGCAATGGATGCCGCCCAGCATAGACTGCTGTTGCCCGGCTGGCGGATGGGAGCGATTGGGTGGCGTATGTTCACGGACATGGCCGTTTCCTCCTTGGAGAGATATCAAGCTGCGAAGTCTGTGGCCGAAAGCGTCCTCTGAGAGAATGTTTCAAGGAAGGCTGGCGGCTTTCCGGACTTATAGGATATTGTATTTTCAGGTGCAAGCCGAAAATGCTCAGCATCGCGACGCGGAAAGACGGTCAATAGTCGATGGTTAATAGTCAATAGCACGCGCCTACGACTTCAGCTTTGCGATGGAAGCCGATCAGCAGCTAAACAAGGCGGGATGGAAGCTGTGAGAACCGGCAAATCGGAGTACGGACAAGGATCACTGTCCTAACGACTTCAAAATCGAAAAATCGAAGACTCTATCTCTGGTGACCTTCTTATCCGTTCCGATCGCCTTCAGTTGGAAGTCCAGAACCTGATCCTGAAAATCTTCCGAGATTAAGCCGCTTGGGATGAAGAGAGGAATGCTCGCATCGTAACTTCTTGCGGCCGTATCGTAAGGCACGTTCATATATTTCGCCATTATTCCCGCCGACCCTTCACGATTGTTCTTAAAAAACTTCAGTCCCCTTCCTTGACGGGGGGTGAAAGGGGGATTTGAATTTTTTCACAGCTTCCAGGGGATTAAGTAGATAGAGGCTGTCAGTGCCGCAATACCGGCTGAAGCTTGACGGTCCTGCGACCAAAAGTTATCCTCCGGGAGTATTCCAACCAGGCTAACAATGAATCAAGAGATCATAACGCGGCAAAAAAAAGCCATGATTAACGAGGGGCTGGACGGTCTTATCGCCGTCTCGCCTGAGAATCTTGCCTATACCACCGGCGTCGTGGTGCCCTCGCAGTCGCTGATGCGTTGGCGCCATGCCGCTTCGATTCTCACTTCCGACGGCCGGCTGAGCTTCGTGGTCATCGATATGGAGGAGACCACGGTGAAAGATCATGGAGACATAGCGGACCTTCGCGTCTATCGGGAATTCACAGAGGACCCGATGGACACCTTGTGCGCCGCTTTGCGGGATCTGGGGCTTGATCGCGCCAGCGTGGGAATAGAGATGGAGTATATCCCGGCCAGGGACTTTCTGGCTCTGCAGCGGAAAATCCCTGAGGCCCGGTTCGTGCCTGCCGATCGTCTGTTTGATGAACTCCGCGTGGTGAAGAGTGGGGAAGAGTTGGAGCTTCTCCGGTCTTTGAGCCGGATCACGGATAAGGCGATAGGCGATGCCCTGAGCAAGGGTCGGGCCGGAATGACGGAGATGGATCTGGCGGGCCTTCTCCTGAGTGGAATTTACGCGGGAGGGGCCGAGCATTTCAAGCTCATGATCATCGCTTCCGGCGAGCGAAGCCAATACCCCAACGTCGGGCCTACGCAGCGGGTTCTCAAGCCGGGAGACCTTATCCGCATGGAAATATTCGGCGTAAGAAAGGGCTACCATGCCGGGGTATGCCGAACAGCGGTTGTGGGAGAGCCGACAAAAGAGCAGGAAAAGATATGGGCCAATCTGATCGAATGCAAATACCTGGTGATGGACATGATCAAGCCGGGGGCGAACTGCAGGAATATCTACAAGCGTTTTCTGGAGAAGTTCAGCCAGCTCGGGTTTCAGCCCATCAGCTTCGTGGGGCACGGCATCGGCGTCTTTCTTCACGAAGAACCCTATATGGGACGTTATGGCGAGCGGACTCTGGATGAGGGGATGGTCGTCGCCATAGAACCGCTCGTCTATATTCCCGGAAGGATGGGTTTGCAGAATAAAGACATGCTCGCCGTGACAAGGGACGGGTGCGAGTTGCTCTCCGATTGCACGGCCACGGATCAACTCGTTCGAGTTGCTTAGCCAGGATTATTGGTTCTCACGACAGGCATGCCGGAGATGAAAAATAGTTTTTGTAGTGACGGTCATAGATACGCTTACATACCCCTCACCCTGGCCCTCTCCCACAAGGGGAGAGGGAACCTAAGAAATCTCCCCTCCCTTGACCTGTCTGCGTGCAACGCACAGGCAGGCCGGAGGGGATTAAGGCGAGGGTGATTAGCATGACGGCTATTCGGGCCTGGTCCTCGGGGTAGTAAAATGAAAATCGAAAGAATCGAGACGATCCCCATACGGCTTCCGACGCGGAGGGTGCACCAATGGGCGAGTCTCACCACCTCCATCGGCGTCTATGTGATCATTAAGATCCAGACCGATAACGGGTTGACCGGCCTGGGCGAGGCTCCGGTGTTGAAAGATTGGGGCGGCGATCACATGAAATATTATGGCGAGACCCCGGAGACAACGCAGCACGTCATCAACGAAATCCTGACCCCAGCGCTGCGCGAGCAAGACCCGCGACGTATCGAGGCTCTGCACTCAGCGATGGATACAGCCGTAAAGGGATACCCTTACTGTAAAGCAGCTATCGATATGGCGCTGCATGATATCGTCGGAAAGGCATCTAATATCCCGGCCTATCAACTCTTGGGCGGCTGTTATAGGGAGCGGGTGAAGGTCACTCACAGTATCGGTCTCATGGAAAATGCCAAGGCGGTGGAAGAGGCGCTCCAGGTCAAGGAAGAGGGAATCAAAACCATTAAGCTCAAGGGAGGAATCGATTACAAAAGAGACGTGGAACTGGTCAAAGAAATTCGAATAGCGGTGGGGCCTGACATTCAGATTGCCGTGGACGCAAACCAAGGCTATGCGACCGCGAAACTGGCCGCTCGGATCATCAAAGCGATGGACGAGTATAATCTGCTTTACATCGAGCAGCCGGTAGAGGGGATCGACCAGATGGCTGAGGTGGCTCACCGGGTGGACACGCCGGTGATGGCGGATGAAAGTGCCTGGACGCCTCAGGACGTTCTGGAGATTATCCGGAAAAGGGCGGCTGATATTATATCGCTTTATACGACCAAGCCGGGAGGCTTGCACAAGGCAAAGAAGGTCGCGGCCGTGGCGGAAGCCGGAGGGCTTCAGTGCAACGTCAATGGCTCTGTAGAAACGGGTGTCGGGAACGCCGCGAATCTTCACCTGGCGGCGTCCACCGGAGTCGCCAGCCTCTCCTGTGTTGTTCCGGTGTCGACGCCGAGGGGGAAGGGCAAGCAAGGGATCGCGGGGATTTACTATCTAGACGACATCATAACCGAAGCTTTCGAGTTTGTTGACGGCGAGATCGTTGTCTCCTCAAGTCCAGGCCTGGGGGTGAAGTTGGACGAGGAGAAGCTGGAGCAGTACCGTATTAAGGGTTAAGCCCGCTGCTATAATCACCGTTGACGGTGAGAGCCGCCGCTCGCTCTTCGAGCCCACGCGATGGGTTAGCGGTTATTCCCACCGCTGGTTACCTGCCTGCCGGCAGGCAGGTCGGATGCGCAGGCTCTCCGAACGGGCAGCGGCTTTCACTCCGGCGCCGAGGGGCATAACGGAGACGACGTGACATATACTTGCGAATGAATTTTTATCCATGCCCATTCACACCATAGCGGTGCTCGGCGCGGGGAACGGCGGTTGCGCGGCGGCGGCGGACCTGACAATGAGGGGATACCACGTCCGTCTTTACTCCCGTTCCAGCGCGACGTTGGATCCAATCCGGCAACGGGGAGGCATCGAAATCATCGAAGGAAACAACCGGAGCTTTGCCGAACCTGAGCTGGTCACCAGCGATTTGGCCGAAGCAGTTGCGGGTGCCGATCTCGTGATGATCACGGCGCCCTCGGTCGGCCACGGGTTCCTTGCAGCCGGGCTGGCGCGCCACCTTCGCGAACAACAGATCGTCCTTCTAAATCCGGGTCACACCGGCGGCGCGCTGCACGTGATGTCTGTTTTGAGACAAAACGGCGTCAGAGAACGAATCAGAAGCTGCGAGACCGTAACGCTTACATATATTTGCCGCATGCCTGGACCGGCCAGAGTAGAGATCTACCGCCGCACCACCCATCTCCGCTGCGCGGCGTTTCCGGCTAAGTTCGCGCCGGACATACTGCGGGAAGTGGGCGGAATTTATCCCAATATTGTCGCCGCTGAGAACGTGATGGAGACGGGTCTCTCCAATATCAACGCCATCATGCATCCGGCCGGCATGGTGGGGAATGCAGGGTGGATAGAGAGAAGCGCGGGAGATTTTTATTTTTACCGTGAGGGGATCACACCCGCGATCGCAAACATAATTTCCGCGGTGGACCGCGAGAGACTGGAAATCGTGCGTAAATTGGGATTGCCCCCGTTGACGTTCAATGAGATCTTTTGCCAGGCGGGCCTTACCTCCGCGACCGCCGCCTCCAGCGGCTCCGTTTACCGGGCGATCAAAGAGAGCGCGCCGAATCAGACCATCAAGTCCCCCGCAACTCTCAACCATCGGTATCTGCACGAAGACGTCGGCTATGGACTGGTGCCGATGGAGGAAATCGGAAGCTTGCTTGGAGTGGAATGTCCGGTCATCGGCGCCCTGATTACACTTGCCTCGGAGATGAACGACGTAGATTACCGTAGGGAGGGCCTTACACTAAAAAAGATGGGGTTGGAAGGTATAGAGCCGGAAGGCTTGCCGGGCGTTTTGCACGAGGGATTCGATTAGTGTTCTGTCCCGGACCTTCGGAAAACGCTCAGTGTCTCCCGTCATGCCCGCGAAAGCGAGCATCCAGGAAGTGCAAACGAACTCTGGATTATTACCCGTCGACTGGGCTCATGCTTCTGCGGAAGAATGAAATGAGAGGACACCGAGCCTGCGCGGGATACAGGCTTGAGGCCCGCCGGCGAAGGACCTGGGTTCCAGCTTTCGCGGGAACGACGGACGTAGACAGCCGCTTCGAGAACAGTCGAAGCATGGCTTCAGGGCAATGGCGAAAGAGACGATGATTTTATAACCGAACTTCAGTTCCACAACCCCAGTTGGCCTTGGAACGACGGATTTGGTTCAATTCAAAGAGGGCGCCAAAATGAAAGTGGGACTTTGCTTTGACGGTTTCTATTCGATGCAGGAAATGGTGGAACTTGCTCGGCTTGCGGATGACGTTGGCATGGATTCGATCTGGATGTCCGACCATATTTGCTTTCGCGATTGCCTTGCCTCATCCATGGCTTTTCTCGCAACAACCCGGAGAATCACTGTTATACCGGCTCCCCTGAGCCCGTACTCCCGGCATCCGATCATTTGCGCTATGGCCATAGCCACGCTGGAAGAGTTCGCTCCCGGAAGAGTTGGCGCCACGGCGGGAACCGGGAATGCCGCCGCGCTCGAAGAAGTTGGGATCAAAGCAACGAGGCCTCTTAAAACGATGCGCGAATACATGGAGATTCTGCGCCGCTTCCTTAGCGGTGAGACGGTTCAATTCCAGGGGGAGGTATTTCACATCCGGGGCGCAAAGATGGGCTTCCAGCCTACGACGCCGGTACCGATCTTCATGACCGCGGTGAAGCCTCGAATGCTCCGGCTCGCCGGGGAAATCGGCGACGGCGTTCTTTTGTCGGCGGGGTGCGCGCCGGAGTATATTGATCTCTGCGCAAAGGAGATCCGAAAAGGTCTGGAGCGGGCGAAGAAGTCGCCGGAAGAATCCGTGGTCGCCGGCTTTGTCACCACGTCGGTTTCAGAAAATGCGGCCGAGGCCATAGAAGCGAGCAAAACCTTTCTGGCCTACATCTTCCGTAACAAGCATCACGCGGAGAATATCCGAATGGGCGGAGGAAAAATTGACCAGGAGAGCCTGGCCGCGGCGGTTGCCCGCAGAGACTGGGAGGGAGCGAAGAAATTGGTCAGCGATGAGGTTGTCTTCGCTCATTCAGTGTCGGGAACAGCATCGGAATGCCGAAGGCGGCTCGAGAATTTTATTCAGGGCGGGCTGTCTCTTCCGATTCTTCTACCGATGGGAAACCAGGAGGCCAGAAAAAAAGTCGTGGAAATGGCTCGGACGCTTAGCGCGTGAGAGTTTTTCTTGAAACTTTACTCTGACGGCGGGATAATCATGTATTTTCAAACTGTGGAGGGGAAGACAATGGGATCAGTAATGTACGGCCGGCTCGTTGCAGCTCTTATGGGAATTTTTCTGATTTCATGTTTCGCGCCATCTCTTCAGGCGCAGCCTGTGAACGTTGAGGCAGCCAAGAAGGAAGGCAAGGCGATTGTTTACGGCACCGTGCCGCCGCAATCGATGGAGGCGATCAACAAGCCTTTTGAGAAAAAATACGGCATCAAAGTAGAATATTGGCGTGGTTCAGCCACCAAGGTCGGAGACCGCGCTTTGACCGAATGGCGGGCGGGCCGCCCCGGCTTTGATATCGTGGAGGGGAATCCCGGGCTCCAGGTGATTCTAAAGAAGGAGGGAGCCTTCGCGAGGTATGTCCCGCCTTCTTCGGAGAAGTTTCCGGAACAGTTCAGGGAAAAAGATGCTCTGATGACGGCATGGCGGATTACGCCGCTCAGCATCCTTTATAACACTGACCTGGTGAAGGCAGGAGATATTCCAAAAACTCTTGACGATCTCTTGCATCCCAAATGGAAGGAAAAAATCAGCATCCCGGATCCCGCGCAGCATACGACCACCGCCCAGTTCTTATGGAATCTCAGGAGATTTAAAGGCGAGAAATGGTTGGAGTTCGTCAAGGCGCTGGCAAGACAGAAACCTCATATGGTGGAGTCTTTCGCGCCCGTCCCTAATGTCATCACCAGAGGAGAAGCCCTTGTCGGCATCGGCTACATTAAATATGTGAAGCAATACAAGGGCCCCTTGGGCTATGTGGTGATCGAGAAGCATCTCGCCGATCCGTACTATATGGGTCTCGGCGCCAAGGCTGTGAATCCCAACGCGGGAAAGCTCTTCATGGAATATGTCTGCTCTGCGGACGGACAGAGGGCCACGGCCGGGGAAGGCGAGTTCGTCCTGTATCCTGGAATTTACCCGGCAATCAAGGATGCTGAGAAAGTCGCTCCGACTATTGTTTTTATGGATAATCCCACCGAGGACGAATTCAAGAAGCTCAGGGCGGAGTTTCGGGAAATTTTTTTCGCCAAATAGCCGGGATATTCTCTTAGCCGTTGCTTGAAATAGGCGTGATTTTCCGATAGGTTATCATCACTCAGAACCCATTCCACCGTGCCGTCTGGAGGAACCACGATGAATTTATTTCGGAAACCGGAGTTGTGGCTGGCCGGGCTGATCGCAGCGATCATTTCTGTCTATCCCTTGAATGAGGCGCGGGCGCAGCGGGTGAATCCCGAGGCAGCTAAGAAGGAAGGCAAAGTAATTGTTTACGGCACCGTGCCGCCGCAGTCGATGGAAGCGCTCAACAAGGGTTTTGAAAAAAAATATGGTATCCCGGTCGAATACTGGCGTGGCTCTTCAACCAAGGTTGCGGACCGTGCTTTAGCGGAATGGCGCGCGGGTCGCCCCGGGTTTGACGTGGCGGAGGGTAATAGGGGAGTTGCGCTCATTATGAAAAAGGAGGGGCTGTTTTCGAAATATGTTCCTCCGTCCTCAGAAAAGTTTTCTGAGAACTTCAAAGAGAAGGATGCGCTCATGACGCCCTGGCGCGTTCTTCCGATCAGCATCCTGTATAACACCGAACTGGTAAAGTCCGGTGAAGTTCCCAAGACTCTGGACGATCTCTTGAACCCGAAGTGGAAAGGCAAGCTCAGCATGCCGGATCCATCATCCCACACGACGACGGCGCAGTTCTTGTGGAATCTGCAGAAGTTCAAAGGGGATAAATGGCTGGACTATGTAAAGGCGCTGGCAAAGCAACAGCCGCATCTGGTGGAGTCGCTCGCTCCGGTCACTAACGTTATCATCAAAGGTGAGGCGCTTGCCGGTATTACGTACATCAAATATGTGAAACAGTACAAAGGTCCCGTCAACTATGTTCTCATGGATAAGCATCTGACCGACCCAAATTACATGGGCGTGAGCGGCAAGGCGGCCCGTCCCAACGCCGGGAGGCTTTACATTGATTATGCCTGCTCGGCGGAAGGGCAGAAGTTTATCGCTGAGGACGGCGAGTTCGTGCTTTACCCGGGGATTTTTCCTCCTATCAAGGGCGCGGAAAAAGTGGCGCCTAATATGGTCTTCATGGATAATCCAACGGAAGATGAATTCAAAAAGCTCATGGCCGACTTTCGACAAATCTTTTTTGCCCGCTAAAAGCAGAGGAATCGGATAAGAGACATTACAGGCCGGTCCGGCGATGAGAGAGCGGACCGGCCTTTTTTTAGTCCGCTCATTTAAAGGGCAAGATGAACCACACAGCAGTCCTGGTCCGCATGCGCGATTGGCCCCTGAGAGCCGTTCGCCAGAACCCTCAAACTCTGGTCGTGCTGCTCGTCGGCGCGATTATTGCGTATCTCAGTCTCTCCCCGACGCTGATGTTGTTTTACGGGAGCTTTATGAGCGCGCCGCTCGGCGTGCCGGGCCATTTCACTCTCAGTCACTACCTCGCGGCTTATTCAGATCCCGTAACCTACAGCTTGCTGATCAATTCTTTTGTTTTCGCCGCAGGTTCTTCCATCTTCGCGACTCTTCTGGCGGCGGTTCTTGCCTGGATAGCGGTTCGGACCAACGCGCCTTTCCGGAGGTTTTTTGAGCTTACGGCGATCATCCCCAATATCTTTCCTCCTGTCATGCTGGCCGTTTCATGGACGGTACTGCTCAGTCCTCGCGTCGGCTTGATTAATCTCTTTCTGAAGGATCTTTTTCAGCTGCAGGATGCGCCTCTCAACATTTACTCGATGTGGGGGATGATCTTTGTCGAGGGACTGATCACCGCGCCGTTGGCCTTTTTGATTATATCGGCGGGTCTTTATTCCATGGATCCTTCATTGGAAGAGTCGGCCCGAGTCGCGGGATCAGGCAATATGCAAATCGCCTGGCGCATCACTTTCCCGATCATCCGGCCGGCGGTGCTTGCGGCCGCTACGCTTAACTTTGTTCGCGCCATAGAGAGCTTCGACACGCCCGCCATCATTGCGCTGCCGGCAAGGATCGAAGTCTTCACGACCAAGATTTACCGCGAAACGATCGGCGCTTTCCCCCCGAACCACAACCTGGCAGCGACCTATGCGATTTCGCTGCTGGTGATCACGATGAGTTTTGTCTTTCTGTATCGCCTGCTGACCATGAAATCGGAGCGGTACGTGACCGTTACCGGGCGCGGCTACCGGCCCAACATTATCGACCTGGGAAAGTGGCGCTACCCCGCGGCGGCGCTTGCCGCTTTCATCCTGTTCTTGATTGTAGTTCTCCCGTTTATCGTGCTCCTCTATACGTCGGTTGTCAGCTATGTCCATGTCCCCGGCGAGAAGACGTGGGGTTTGTTGACTCTGGAACACTATGTGTCAAATCTTTCGGACACGCGCACTTATCGCGCGCTTCAAAACAGCATATTCCTCGCCGTGACGGGCGCCACCCTTTGCATGCTGCTGGCAGCGGTGACCTCTTACATCACAGCCAAAACCAAGGCCGCGGGCAGAGGAATCATTGACGCTATGACGTTCATTCCATGGGCTTTTCCAGGAACCGCGCTTGCGATCGGACTGTTATGGACCTACGTCTACGTTCCTCTTCCGATCTATGGCACCATTTGGATTCTCATGATCGGCTACATTACGCGGTTTTTGCCTTATGGTCTCCGTTCGATGAGCAGCACAATCGTGCAAATTCATGATGAGCTGGAAGACGCCTCCAAGGCGTGCGGCGCGGGCTTTTTCGCCACCTTTCGCCGCGTTTTACTTCCGCTGATGCGGCCCGGCTTCATTGCCGGATGGATTATTCTGGCCACCATCTACCTGAGAGAGTTCAGTACCTCTGTTTTTCTTTATTCCCCCGGTTCAGAACCGATCGGGCCGCTTCTGTATCATTTTTACGTTGACGGCAACTACGGTCCCATGTGCGCTCTGGCTATTGTCGTGAGCCTCGTCTCCATCGTCCTGATCGTGGCGGCCAGGAGGGTCGGAAGAATCGGGACTCAGATGGAAGGAGGGTAAAAAACAGTTATTAGTCAATAGTCATTAGTCATTAGTTATCAACTTGAACGGTCCGCCGCGTGGGCCACCTGCGGCAACAAAAGAGTCAAAACTGAAAACTGAGCAGTGCGTATTTTATGGAAGCTCAACAAGCGAAGAAACTCATTGACGAGACGCTGAGTTACAGTGAGGTCAAGCAGTTGCTCGTTAGCCTGGTGCAAACGCCCAGCCCTCAAACCGATTTGCTCGAGCGAGAGCCCAAGATCTTTGCCCTGATCCGGGAGGTCGTAAAGCCGGAGCTTGAGCAAGCAGGCATTCAGACGGTTATCGATGATAGAGGAAACCTTTTTGCGTCACTCGCCGGGAGGGGCGACGGGAAAGGGCTCGTGCTGGTGGGTTACGCGATGAATGCCGCGCCGAGCACGATGAGGGAGCCATATTCCGGGGCCATCGTCGACGGAGCTCAGTATCAGGCCAGAGGCGAATGCGTTTGGGGAAGAGGCGCCTGCGAACAAAAGGGGAGCCTTGCAGCGATGATCTCCGCGGTCAAATGGATAAGCGGGCAGAAGCTGGAAATCGCCGGAGATCTTTACCTGGTCGTGAGTACCGCGGGCGAGACCGGGCGACATGACTCATTGGCCTACGTTTTGGATCAGCAAAAGCCGCGGGCTGAGTGGGGCATCATTGACGGCCCTCCGGAGATTCAGCTCGGCAACAAGGGGCGGGTTGACATCGAGGTGAGCGTAAAAGGCAAGCAGGCCCATAGCAGCCGGCCTTGGGACGGAATCAACGCGATCGAGGGCGCGGTCAAAGTCTTGCAAAAACTTGGGCCGTTGATGCCGTTTCCCTCAGACGAATCGCATCCGGAGTTGGGAAAAGTCAGCCTGACGCCCACGTTCATTGAAAGTTTTCCCAAGGCGACGCATACGATTCAAAGCGAATGCAGAATCGTCTTTGATCGCAGACTGCTTCCCGGGGACGACCCCGATGAAGCGCTCCGGCAAATGGAACGGGTGATCGGCAGCATTGATCCCTTTCGAATCGAGGTCAGAAAAAAGGACTTCATGTATCCGAGCGACGTGCGGAAAGATGCCGAGGTGGTCAAAGCTTTGGCGCAGGCCATTAGGATCATGCTCAGGCACGAACCGGAGTACAGCTACTCCACAGCCGCCAACGACACCGGGCTTCTGAACGTCAAAGGTATTCAAGCGATCAACTATGGCTCGCGTGACATTCGCTTTCAGCACACAGACAATGATCTGGTGTCAGTGGAGAGTGTCTTCGAGGCGGCCAAGGTCTTCGCCTTTATCGCCCTGTGCCGGTGATTATCCGTCGAAGTCCACGACCAGGTCTCTTATCACGGGATGATCCTTCAAAGGTTCCACGGTTATCTCGTCTCCAGGCTCAATCATCGTATGGCAGGCAAGAGCCGTCTGTCCGTTGATCGTCATCCTGCACGAATTGCAGCATTTATAACCGCAACAGTAGCGCCTGAAGGCCAGGGTCCGATCCTGGTCCTCGTATATTGTGTTTAGAACCTGCAGAAGAGTGGTTGTCTCCTCGATCGGCACCTCATAAACTTTGTAGGTTGGAGCCGGTTCCTTGTCCGGGTCGCACCTGAAGGCTATGACCCTGACCGTCTGCTTAGGCATTTTCCACCACCGGCGGCGGCATGGTCGTGAATAGAACCGGAGCCTTTGATAGCGTCATCCCACCCGCCTCCTCTTTAAGGAGCGTATGGCACAGCCAATTCTCGTTGTCCATCTCAGGGAAATCCTCCCGGTAGTGACAACCGCGGCTCTCAGCCCTGAACAGGGCTGACCTCGCGATCATCTCGGCTGCATCCAGCATCACCGGGACCTCTATGCAGTCGAGCCATTCGAGGTTGAACTTCCTGATGTCGGCGGCCTGAAGCCTCGGCAGATCAGCCTTTTTTATCTGCTCGATCTCCTTGATCGCTTTCATCAATCCGTCTCTGTTTCTCAGGACATAGAGACGCTTCATTGATAGATCCCTTATCTTCTTTTTCACTTCTACCGGCGAGATGCCATCGGGCTTGAGCTTAAGGAATCCGTAAACTCTCTCTCGCTCTTCCATCACCTTGTCCACGTCTGTTGGGATCTGATCAGCCTTCTTAGCGTACTCAGCCGCACAAAGCCCGGCTCTTTTCCCGAAAACGATAATCTGTGAGAGCATATAGGTTCTAAACGCGCCGTTTATATTTCCAATGACTTCCCCCGCCGCGAAGAGCCCCGGTGTGCTGGTGGCACATTTTTCGTTCACCCGTGGACCACCTAAACTCGTGAGGCACCCCGGGATAACCTGCACCATCTGAAGTTCCGACATGTCCAGCTTGAGCACCTCATCGACGTCCGGGTGGCTGCGGCGTTGGCCAGGCTTTACGGCGACATTTTTGAGATAGCAGGGCCCTTTTTTCATCTCTTCGGCAAGTCGCCTCATCAAATAGGGATTGTAATGGTCAGGAGATCCCATGCCACACGGCGCAGTCTCGATTTCTTCGCTGCTAATGACTGTCTTCCCATCCTTATCGCAATAAGGTCCCTTGGACCCCGCCGCCGCAAGATTTTCGAAGTGCCGGCATGCAAACACTCTCTTAGGGTTGAGCGGTATCCAGCTGAACATGATCATTTCCATATTCACGAGCTCGGCCCCGGCGCGATAGGCGAGGACATGGCCGGCTCCGGTCACTCCTGGATCGATTCCCAAAGGAGTCGCTTCCGCCGGCCAGTACAGCCCTCCAAGTCCTCCTGTGGCGATGATCACGGCTTTGGCCTTGATTAAGGAGAACTCACTGCTTGCGAGGTCAAGGCTCGCGGCTCCGGAGATAACTCCATTGTGAGTCAGGAGCTTTGTTACGATAGAGTCTTGTACCAATCGGATGTTCGGGTGGCGGGTGATGTCGGTTTTGAAAGCGGACATCATCTCGCTTCCCGTAATGCGATAACTCCCTCCGCCTCGGTTTTCAGTCACCTTTGCGCCCGAACTCTTGAACTCTTCGACCGTCGGCCGGCTTTCCTTCCACCAGATCTCCAGCAAGTTCTGGTCGTTCAAGTAACATCCCTTGAGTACCGCTTCCCTGAAAAGTTCTTCAAAAGGCTCCCCCGGCGGCGATTCTAAGACAACATAGCTTCCTCCCGACGCCGCCGTTAAACCCGTCTTCCCTATGGGTCCCTTGCTGACAAAGGTTACGCGGACATTGTTTTTAGCCGCTTCAATAACCGCTCTCGCTCCGGCTCCGCCTCCGCCTATCACCAGGACGTCCGTCTCAACAGTCCTACACGGTTCCACCATTTCTTTTCAGATCCTTCTTTCTTGCCTTTAGTTGAATCGCGGCGCCGCGCCGGACCATGGTGTATAACAGTCCTTGGCGGCGAATGAAAGAAAAAAAGAGTCTGGAACTTGTTATCCGAATTCTGTATTGTTTCTCCACCCAAGCGGGCCAGCGCGAGCTGTATGGAGAAGTTTGTATGAATCCCACTCACTATATGAGCTGCTATAAATGCTATGCCCGGCGAGCCGTACCCGGACTGTGCTTGATTTTGCTGCTCTGGGGCTTGGAAGCGAGCGCAGCAGAGCTAAAACGGATTACGTTGGGCTATCCGGGCATTGGGCCCATGGCAACCGGCTTTTGGATGGCGAAAGAGATCGGGGCCTTTGAGAAGCACGGCCTTCAGGCAGAGATCATCTATATCTCCTCCGGACCTGTGGTCGTCCAGGCGCTACTCGGAGGTGACATTCAGGGAGGGAGCGCGGCGAGCAACGCCGTCATCAACGCGGTTCTGAACGGGGCGCCGATCGTGGGTGTGGCCGGAACCGCCAATCGGCCGTACCATCGGCTCTATGTGCAGCCTGAGATCAACCGTATCGAGGATCTCCGAGGCAAGACACTAGGCGTGACGCGGTTCGGCTCGATTACGGATAACCTCACGAGGATCTTGCTCCGAAGAAACGGTTTGGAGAACGCCGTAACCGTTCGCCAGTTGGGAGCAACCGCCGCGGTGGGCGCCGCATTCCAGCAGAGGATCATAGCGGGGGCCGTGACTTCGGAGATTCGCGCGGGCGCCAAAGTGCCGGCCAAAATCCTTGTCAGTCTCGCTGATCTCGGGATCCCGTATTCGATGCACATGATCACAGTCGCGCGCGAGTACTATCGACGCAGTCCGGACGTGGTCGAAGGGATGGTCAGGGCCTATACCGAAGGGGTGGCTGCCCTGAATAACCAAAAAGACCGGGCTCTCAAAATCATTGCCAAGTATTCGCGCCTCAGGGACTCAACGAGCATTGAGGAGCATTACCGGGACGCGGTGACTTATCTGGACCGCGTTCCCCGCGTAGAGCCGGAAGCAATTTCTACGATCCTTGAGTTTATGGGCAAACCGGGAATGCCACACAAGACATTTGTTGATGACTCTATCATAGAACGGATGGTGGGAGACGGGTTCGTTGACAAAAAGAAATAGCGGCTGGTTCAACCCAACGGAAGCGTTCTCCCAATATGGCTTAAGGTTTCGCGCTTCCGAAGTTATGGTCTCACTAGCCTCTTGTGAGAGGCTCAGCGCAAGGAGGATAAACTAATGGTGACCGCGATTGTTTTGCTGGACGTGGAGAGAGAAAAGGTAAACGAAGTCGCTGAAAAAATCGCCGACCTCGATGGGGTAACGGAAGTTTACTCGGTGGCTGGCCGTCACGACCTCGCCGTGATTGTCCGAGTAAAGGATAACGAAGCGCTGGCCGATGTTGTCACGAAGCATGTTCGCAAGATTGACGGGATCCAAAAGTCTGAAACCCTGATCGCCTTCCGGGTCTACTCCCGCCATGATCTGGAAGGCATGTTTTCGATCGGGATGTAGGTCGGTCGTTGGAACGAACTTCCTAAGCACGCACTATCCGCCGCTGCGGCGGTCTTGCCCACACCATGCAGAGCGTTGCCAAAATGGAGATCGCGCCGAACAACGCGAACGGAAGGGCATAGCTTCGAGTGAGGTCGTAGAAGAAGCCCGCCATCAGGGGGCCGAGCAAAACGCCGACCGCCTGGACCAGGCGGCTAAAACCCTGGATCGTTGCGAAGTAGCGAGTGCCGAAATAATCGGCGCGGATGGGTTCCTGAAGCGAGGCCAATCCTCCGTAGGCAACGGAATAAACGGTCATGCACGTCATGAAGACGATGGAGTCGGAAAACGATCCCATAAAAAATACAGAAACGCCGAGAGCGCTAAGCAGCGCCATAATCAGGCGCCTTTTGTCAAGGAAGTCTCCGAGCCAGGCCATTCCGAGTCTTCCGGGGACGCTGATCAAGGCCGAGATGCCGAGCAGACTGCTCGCGAGTTCCTGGCTCCATCCCCTATCGACCAAAAGCACGACAAAATGAACCGAGACTCCCTCAGTCACCAGATGTCTTAATGCCATCGCGACCGAGAGGGTCCAGAAGGGGAGGGTGCTGAGCGCTTCCTTAGCGGTGAAATCATTCTCGCGGGCGTAATGGAGTTGCGCTGCGTCGCGGCGAGTGGGACTTGCGACCAGGCGCATCTCTTCGGATGTTCGATTTTTCTCCGACGCATGGCAGATGCTCAGAGCCAAGGGAATGCCTACGATAAAAAGTAAAAATCCGGATGCCAGCGCCGTGACTCGCCAGCCCCAGAATGCGAGCATCCATCCTACCACCGGGACCAACACGCCAGAGAGGCCCGGGCCCATACGAAAAATTCCAAAAGCGAGGCTCCGCCGGGCTCGAAACGTCGTCGCGACGACGATGCTGATCGGAACATAGAATCCGAGACTGGATCCCAGGACGATGCCGACAATGATGACCACGTAAAAGGACGGCAATGAGGTCACCAGGCTCAAGGCAAAGAACCCAAGGGTCGTGAGCGTTATGCCGAACAGCATCATGCGACGCGGTCCCAGCTTATCGGTGATATAACCTTCGGCCGGGCCCAACAGGCCGGACTCAATTCGCGCAAGAGAAAAGGCGCCTGAAATGGCCGTGCGGCTCCACCCGAATTCTCGCTCCAGAGAGGGAAAGTAAGCGCTGAGGCCAAAGTAGGTTAGAGCAGTGCTCACGGCGTGCGCCAAAGCGCCCGCGATGGGCACCCACCACGCGTAAGACAGACGTGATGCTAGCGTCGCCACGGGCTTCCGGCTTTTTGAAGCATGAATATCTCAACCAAGGCGGTGCTTAGACCGGGACGACGAGTTTACGTAAACGCGGGCGCGACCTCATTTAAAAATCTCTGCAGTTGTCCCTGTTGGTCCCACGAAGTCAGTCGCAGCGTGATGTGCTGGAGTCCGGAGTCGAAGTAGGCCTTCAGCTCGTCGACGCACTGATTCGGGTTTCCGGCCACTGTCCAGGCCTCGACAAATCCGGAGCTGAAGTTGGACGTGTAATATTTGTTCAGAAACGCCTTGCTCTCTTGCAGGCCCGCCTGGCGGTCTTCTTGAATGTTGATGTTGTGATACAGGGCGCTTCCAATTGTGGCGGGATCGCGTCCCTCCTCGCGCGCCATGGCGGCAATGCGTGCCCACTGCTGCCGGAATTGTGCGGGACTGACTTTATTGGTCATCCAGCCGTCCGCGTAGCGGGCGACGCGCCGAAAGCTGCGCTCGACCACGGCTTCGGAAGCGCTGGCGCCATCTCTCCATGTAAGGCCCGTCGGATTGCTCGCGATCCAGATTGGGCAGGGCTGCTGCACGGGGCGAGGCTCGAGCGTTACACCTTCAAATTGATAGAATCGACCGTGGTGCGAGACCTTGGTCTCGGCGAAAAGCTTGCGGAGAATAGTGATCCCTTCCTCCAGCCGGCCTACGCGCTCGCTGGGTTTAATTCCCATCACAGCATGCTCAAGCGCCTGTGCCGCGCTTTGTTCGTTTGGGCCACCGAGGCATACCGCAAGCCAGGAACGGCCATTCGATATGAGATCCAAACTCGCCCATTGTTGCGCAAAGAGAACAGGGTGACGATGAACGAAGGTCGCCATGCAGCCTACCGCAAGACGGATTTTCGCGCTAACAGCTGCAAGCGCGGAAAGCAACGCCACCGATTCGAGGCGGGGTTTTGCCAAGAGGCTATCTCCCACCCAAACCGCGTCAAAGGCGCCGGACTCTTCGGCCCTGCGGGTCATGTCGATGAGATCGCTGGCCTTAACGGCGCCGATAATGACGCCTCGATTGGCCAGAGTTAAACCAAAAGATGGTCGCATAGTTAACTCCTGAGCTGAATCGTCATTGGATTCCTTGGGCCGCGACAATCTGAACCGCTTGCTTGATTGTTGATCTAAAGCCACGATGTGATCTAGCGCTTCTATCACTGATTTGCGGCAGGCTGTCAAGCAGAAACGTTGACTCCCATGCCTCCAGTGAATATGGTGAGAGCGGGAGGAGAACTGGAATGAGCGCAGACTTCAGAGATTTCCTGCAAAGCCTTCGGGCTCATGACGAGCTATTGGAGATAAAGAAGGCGATTGATCTCCGCAATGTGGCGGCTCTGGTTCCTCAGTCCGACAAGGCACTGATCTTTACTTCCGTCCAGGGTTATTCGATGCCTGTCGTTTCGGGCCTGCTCAATTCCAGGAACCGTATGAGTCTTGGCATGGGGGTTCCCTACGCGAAGATCGAGGAAAAGCTTCGCTCCGCGATGGCGCATCCCATCCCGCCTGGACTGGTGGAGCGGGCCCCGGTCAAGGAGGTGGTCCATACAGGAGAGGAGGTGGACCTCTTCAATCTTCCGATCCCGATTTTTTCCTTGTTGGATGGCGGTCCAATGATTACCGGGGGAGTGATTATAGCGGAGGACGGGGATTATGGCTTGAATGCGGGTATGTATCGCCTCATGCTGAAGGAGAAAAACAAAACCGGCATCGATATCGTTACCCCGAATAATCTCAGGAAATTTGCTGAACGGGCGCTCCAGAGCAAAAAACCGTTACCAATCTCAGTAGCGATCGGCGTCCATCCCTATGAAATGGTGGCATCGACGTTTAAGGCGGCGCTTGGAACTAACGAGCTGACCTACGCAGGCGGCTTGCGCGGCGAGCCGTTGGAGCTGGCTTGCGGAGAAACGGTGCCGGTGCCGTGCATCGCGGACGCGGAGATCGTTCTCGAAGGAGAAATCATTCCAGAGGGATGGACTCAACCCGAAGGGCCGTTTTGCGAGTTCAACCGGTTGATGGGAGGGGTGCATTACAATCCGCGAGTGAGGTTCACTGCGATCATGCATAGACGGGACGCGATCTTTTATGCCTTGCACATGCCGTGGGAAAAGATCTGGATGAGCGCTCCTATTTACGAGGCGGCCGCCTGGCGGGTTTTGCAAGAGGCCGGCGTTACCGCCACCGCAATCAATGTGACCCCGGGCGGCTGTTGTCACTGGCACATTATCGCTGCGATCAGAAAACAGCCCGGTGATGGAAAAAACGCCATCCTGGCGCTGCTCTCGATAGCTGACATCAAGCACGTCGTTGTTACGGATGACGACATCGACATTTTCGATCCCGTCGACGTGGAATGGGCGATTGCCACCCGAGTCCAGGCGGACCGAGACGTGATGATTGTGTCCAATGCCCGGTCAAAGCCGCTTGATCCGTCGCTTCCTCCCGGCGCGGGCATACCCACGACAGCCAAAATGGGAATTGACGCCACAGTACCCGAGAATGTGCCGAGGGAACGTTATCAGCGCATCGTTTATATGAACGAGGGTAGAGCTCAGCTCAAGGACTATTTGGGCGAGCCGGGCATTGCGCGGCCACGCGCAGCACAATCGTTTGACGGCGAAACGCTGGAGAATCTGGCAAAAGACATTTTTCAGGCTGTCCGAACAGCGCCCATGCATTTCGCGGAGCTTCTTGAGCGATTTTCCGATGAAAGCTGCCCGAGGATCGCGCGGGCTGTCGGTCTCCTTTATCAGGAGCAGAGGATCATTCAGGACAAAGCCGGAAAATTGACCCCGCGCGAAGGTACGGCTCAGGGGCAAGTATAGAACAGTCGATGCCGCCTGGCCGCTTCGGCTCGTCGGGAAGAAACCGCTTTGGCTCAAGTCCGGGCAGCAGTCAACCTCAGGAATACGAGAATCATACGAGAATAACCAGGGACTACAGGAGACGCCATCTCACCATCGTTCTTTGGCCAGAGGACCATCGAATGCGAGGTAGTCTTCCGGGCGACATCGAGGGCACGCTACATCGGTTGGAGTTATGAAGTCAAGAAAGGTTCGCGTCCCCTTTTGAGCTAGTCCTGAAATCACACACCTGGCTATCCGAGTTTGTCCAGCTAGTCAACAGCGTCCCTCTCCTTGGCTCCTGGATCGTGGGTTTTGTTTAAAGGCATTACAAGACGCGTTAAGTCGTTCCAAGCCGGAGATTTTCAATGCCGACCAGGGGGTGCAGTTTACCAGCGAGGAATTTGTGGGTTCGCTTGAGGGCTCGGGGATCCGAGTCAGCATGGATGGGCGAGGCAGAGCCTTTGACAATATCTTTGTCGAGCGGCTGTGGCGAACGGTGAAATACGAAGAGGTTTATCTCAATAGTTACCAGACGGTAAGGGAGGCGTGTCATCGGCTGGAGCGATATTTTCGATTCTACAACCGGGAACGGCTTCATCAGAGTCTAAACTATCGGACGCCGGCAGAGATTCACTGGGGGCTGCAGGCAGAGTGAGAGCCAAAATCAGGGGGTATCCAGATATCGACCTGAGATGAGATCGTCGTTTATAGGGCATTTATGAGCGTCATTTTTTTACTGCGAGGGGAGAGAAATCGAAAACCGGGAGAAAGCGATGAGATTCTGCTCTTCGCCAGGACCGAGCATGAGACGATTTGATTTCATGCACTTTCGCGTCTGGTCAAACTCCGGTCCAAAACTCGGGGACAAGCTCGGCAATGGAGAGAAAAAAATAACAAACTCAGGCTCGATTAACCTACCTTAAATAAGCCCATTTTTTGTCTTGACAATGGGGAGAGCCTAAGCCATTAGGATCGTAGGTGTAATTCTTTCCGTTCTGATAGGTGACGGCGGACGGATGCAGGGGATCTGTGTATTGTGTATTGAAAGGCGATCCCGCACTTGTCAGTGATATTTCCAATTGCGTTATAGCCGTAGTTGTTGCAGGGACTGCCGGGAAAACCTCCGGAGGCCGAGGCGAGGCGATTTAGGGGATCATAGGTAAAGGTTCGGCCTGCGGTTCCACCCTGGATATTATCGACTATCGAAGTGAGGTTCCCCGCGGGGTCGTAGCCGTAGGTGAGATCTTGATGACTGCCGGTGGACCGGTTCGTTACCCTAAACGTCTGGTCGTTATACACCCAGTTAGTGATGAGGCCGTTTGCGTAAGGAGACGGGAAAAGGTTCTCGTCCCCTTTTCTGCCCGCTCTTTGTTTCCGTCTCGTCTATGCACTACTCTTGCTGCAATGTTGTCTCTAAATTACTCAACAACCGTTTGACCCGATTGTTCTCGGCAGGAGTTCCAATCGAAATCAAAACACACGACGAAAACGTATCCTCATAATCATGGGCAGGCCAAGCAACGCAAAGGACGTTGAATATGAAAGCTTCCTCGGATTCGTCGTCATGCCAAGTAGTCAAGACAACATTGTGACTTGTCATTTGCTGCGCCGAAATTGTTTTGTAATAAGTTTCATCAGCAACATCGTGAGCCTCTTGGCATCTATTCCCATGAAACAGAAAGTATACGCAGCCACGGTCCAGTAGGTGCCGAACGGTTTCTTCCAGCTCAGCCTTCGACCAGTCCGTTTGGTGAAGAAGAAAGCCGCAAACAAAATGAGGGGCAGGCAAATCCTCTATTCCGCTAGAGAGCTGCGCAAGCGAACCTGCAAAATAGTAGATGTCTTTATTTTTGTATCTTGTTATTAAGATCATATCTGCAAAGTTTAATCATTTACATCACTTAAAGCCGGTCTAAGGTGAACGCTATTCATCCGGCTCTGATTGCAACATTTTCTCACTGTGCTGGAACACACTGAGGACAGGCATTGCGGAGTAGTTCCACTTCGCCAGCGTTAGCAATGTCAGGAAACAGGAGCTCTCCTAGAACCGCGCCACTCAGTAATCCGCCTACTCCAAGCTTAAGTCCTCTTTTGAGCGCTTCACCTCTGGCGAGTTCAAGTTGCTCCCGAAAAACTCTAATTTCGTGCAAGTGATGGTCAATGCTCAGTGCCTGCTTCGGATCCGCTAATTTCGACAGGGTTTCAGCAATTCTTTTCTCGAGACTCCCAATCGTACGTCTTACTCCTCTATTCGCCATTTCGCTGAGGTTCTTGATAAAACCTTCATGCCTGCCAGCAGCTGCAAGACCAAACCCCAGCATACCTCCGCGACCATTTATCTTGTCCTTAGCGCCCACGGGCGCCTCGCTTGTACGCAAGAATCCAAGCAGCACACGCAGTAAATCAAGTCGCGAATCGGGGCAACCCTCGCATTCAGCCATGGCTAGCGCCAGACTGAAGAAACTCCCCGTACCCAAACGTCCCAAAAGAGAATCTTCGATGGTGGGGGCAAAGGTCGGGCCTACTCCTGCTCCAGGCTCAATGAAAGTTCCAACTCCTTGAGCAACGGCGGCAAAGCTAATGACTGCACCCGCCTCTCCCAATCCGAGTGCAGGTGGAAAGACAAAGCCCGCAAAAATCATAAGACCGCCAAGGATCTTCTTCCAAACGCCCGGTTTCTTGTGCCTGTGAAAGTACCCATCGGGATCAATGTAGTTCTGCGGGTTGTTGACTACATAACTGTAGCGGTTGAGGTTCTGGGGATCGCCGGGCTGGCCGACAAACGGGTCTGGGCTGATGAATCTTCCCAGCTCCGGATCGTAGTATCTGCCGCCATAGTAGTAAAGCCCAGTCTCCAGATCGAGCTCTTGGCCGGTAAAGCGGTGATTGGGGTCTATATTGCCTTCGGAGCGCGAGACATTCCCCCATGGATCATACTCAACAAGCTGGACCCTGTTGCCGCCGATATCCGTGATAACGTTGACCCCGCCCAGATGATCGTTATGGTAGAAAAACTTCTCGCTTCCCTTCTTCAGCGCATAGGTCTCAATGCCGATCTTGATGTATTTAGAAATCGTTCCGGCACTGATCTCGTAGCCTTTGAACGGGTAGAGGACGGTACCCAAAGGACCGGACTTTTCCACTCGGGCGCCTGTGTAGTCGTATTCAAACGTCGTCGTGCTGCCGCCTGGGATGGAGATGCTTTCCAGCCGGTTTTCAAAGTTCCATGTGAAGGTCCGCTGGCTCCCGGTCGGGCCTGCAGTCCACATATTGCCATCGGGATAGTAAGTGTAACTCTTTCCGTTCTGCGACGTGACGGCGGACGGATGCACCGGATCTGCGTATTGGAAGGCGATGCCGCATTTGTCTGTGATATTTCCAATGGCGTTATAGCCGTAGTTGTTGCAGGGACTGCCGGGAAAGCCGCCGGAGGCTGAGGCGAGGCGATTTAAGGGATCATTGGTAAAGGTTCGGCTTGCGGTTTCGCCCTGGATATTATCGACTATCGAGGTGAGATTCCCGGCAGGATCGTAGCCGTAGGTAAGATCTTGATGATTGCCGGTGGACCGATTCGCTACCCTAAACGTCTGGTCATCATAGATCCAGTTTGTGGTGAGGCCGTTTGCGTAAGTGAGGCTCGTTTTCTGACCCCTGGCGTTGTAGCTGATGCAATTCGGGGCGCAGCTCGCATGATCGATATAGCCTATGATTCTGTTCAGCCACCCCGCCTCGTTGTAGGTGTAGGTAACGGTATCCTGATCGGGGAAAGTCTCGGATGTGATCCTCCCCAAAGCATCATAGCCCTGCAACATCGTGTAGGTCTGGCCGTTTAAAGTTCTCTGAGCCTCGGTTACCTGGCCTATTTCGTCATACCTAAACTTCGTGATTACCGAGAGGTCCTCCACCTGAGTCACCCGACCTACTGAGTAGTTGGTTCCAGGGAGGAAGGACGTATCATAGGTCCAGGTCACAAAGGTTGTAGTCGTGCCCGTACACGACGTGTCGGTGCCCCGTTTTCTTGTTAACGGACGGCTGAGATTATCGTAACTGAAACAGAGAGTCTGGTTTTTGGCGTCGGTCTGGCCAAGAAGATTCCCGCCAAGATCGTAGCTGTAGGTCGAGGTCCCGGTGTTGGGGTCCTGCATGTAGGTCTTCCGGCCCACCGGATCATACCTCATCTCGGTCACATGGGTGAGATGATCGGTCACAAACCGCAACGATCCGGCGGCGTCATACTGGTAGGTCGTCACATAGGTCTCGGCGCCGTTGATTTCATCGACCTGTCTTAGCCGGCCGTAGGCGTCGAGATATCTTCGCTTGATGTTCCCCCGCTCATCGGTGATCGTAATGACGTCTTGGACCTGGTTGGTACCGACTGTGCTGCCGTCGGGGTTTGTCACCAGGGTTTGCCTTCCCAGAACGTCATAATCGAACGTCGTCCAGACCGGAATGCCGGAAAAGCGCGGCGCCGACTGCATCTCAACCTGACCGCGGGCGTCATACTCGGTATCGACGGTAATCGTCTGTCCTCCGGGACCTTCGGAGATTGTCCTGTCTACCCGTCCCAAACCGTCGAAATACTCCTCGGTCCAGATGAAGTTGGCGGCGCCGTGCTGCTCGGTCCTCTTGGTGAGGACCCGTTGGAGAGAAGGGTTGCCCCAATCGAGGTAATCATAATGCACGGTGCCGTAGGTTGAGCTTGTATCGAGGGGTCCCGTGACCTGGCTGATCCGGCCAAACTGGTCGTAAAGAGATGTGGTCGTCTGGCTGTTGGGATCGGTCTGGCTCGCTATGGCGCCAAACCGGTCGTCATAGACGAGGGTTGTAGACTGCTGGAGACAGTTTGTAACAGTCGCCGGATAGGTCTGGCTCGCATCGTATCCGGTCGTTATCGTGCAGCTTCTTGGATCGGTGACCGTTGTCCGATTGCCGTAATCATTATATCCGTACGTGATTGCGGGATTGCCGGGGTTTCCCTGCGGGCCCGCGAGGCGGCTTTCTTCGCGAATGAGACGCCCGAGAGTATCGTATGAAAGCCATTTTTCGCGCACCGTAGCGCCGAGATTGTCGTAAAGAGCCGTCCGGGTTGGCCGGTGAATCCAGGTTGTGGCGTTAACGGTCCAGTCGGTCCTCTCGTCGCGTTCGTCTCCTGAAAGCCCAACCTTCCCGTAGCTATAGGTCTGGGTGGGATTGCCGTAGCTATCGTAGGCGAAGGTCTGGGCGGTCTGATACGCGGTCTGCTGGCCATCGTATTGATAGTTATCCACGCGGGTCAGGGAAGCGAAGTACGTTCCCGTATAGGGGTTTGTGGTTGTCCAGGTATTCTCGACTTTAGCCCACAAGGCTCCGGAGCTGCTTTTTGTCTCGATCCGATAGGGGCGGCCCTTTTTTGCCCAGTCGTCTTGGTGAAAAAAAGTGTCGGTATAGTTTCCGAGAGGGTCGATGGTGCGAACTTGCCCATGGCCCCAGAACTCGTCGCCGGCAAGGGCTGAGCCCCAGTAGTTAAAGGTGGTCGTCGCGTCCCAATTCAGGCCGTCGCTCAGGGTTCGGGCAATCACGCGGTGGCGAGGGTGGTCGAGTGTCCCCGGATAAACATACCCGTGGATCTTTGACGCGCACGAGCCGTCGGTCGTATGGCTGAGCTCCCAGGTGGGGGAGCAACTCTCCTCCTCTTTTCGGATGAGATAGAGCGGGACAAGCTGGACACCGCCCGCGAAAGGATTTGCGCTTACATACCCGTGGATTTTTGTCTCGCAGAAATTGCCTT
The DNA here is from genome assembly GCA_016210115.1 of Deltaproteobacteria bacterium. Lineage (GTDB taxonomy): Bacteria > Desulfobacterota > Binatia > UBA9968 > UBA9968 > JACQUW01. The sequence goes on from JACQUW010000331.1 coordinate 29,814, forward strand.
CTGCGGTGTCGCTTAGCCTCCAGATTTGGCTGCAACCATAGTCGCTGTCATCCCGCACAAGATAAATCGGGATATTGCCAAGATGCTCGTCTCCCAAAAGGCCGAATTCGCGCCACTCGCAGATATAACCGTCGTTTTGATAATCTAGATGCCAGGTCTGGCTGCAGCCGAAGTCGTCGCTGTCGTCCCGCACAATGTATAGCGGGGTGACCTTCTCAATCGTGAAGCTCACGCTGCCGCCCAGTCCGTTGCTTGCGCTGGCGAGAAGGGAGTCTGCATAGGTCAAGGCAAGGGGCGGGAGCGAGCCGCCGTCGGTTCCGAACGTCGTCACGGATTTTAGCGTGAGATCGCCGGTCGCGCCTCCGCCCCAGGTGTAAGTGGGGTCGCGGTCTATGGAGTAGTCGTAGCCGAAGACGTACTTGCGGGCGAGACGGGTGCCGACCTTGATTTCTATGGAATCGAGCTTCGACCTCTCGTGATAGGACGTATGCTGGCTTGCGCTCACGTCGGTCCAGTCATCCCTGGACGCTCGGTTAAAGCGCACTTCCCGCACGGAGCCGACGGCCGAGCCGCTGTGGTAAGCGTAGGTGATCGTGTCCGGATAGACGGCCTGGTCATAGGAAATGCCTCTATAGACCGAACTCTGCTTATAGTAGCTGTAACGAACGGATGTGCCGCTTGGGGTTGTGACCTGATCCAGCAGATACTTAAAGACGACCGGCACCTCGGTGTTCAAAGCGAAGGTAATCCCGTTGGC
>JACQUW010000314.1 GCA_016210115.1 Deltaproteobacteria bacterium
CAAACCGCTCAACGCCAATCTGGGCGAATACCGGGTGCCCACAGCCCTGGATGTGCCTCAGGTGGTCTCAGAACTCGTGGATAGCTATGAGCCCGCCGGACCATGGGGAGTCAAAGAAGTGGGCGAAGGGGCGACGCTTCCCACGATGGGCTCTTATGCGAACGCTATCTACGACGCAATCGGCGTTCGAATCTATGATCTGCCCCTTACTCCGGAAAAAGTATGGAGAGCTATCCAGCATCGTAAGCAGTAGAGATTCCCCAACGTTCTAAGGAACTTAAAACGCTTTCCTTTATCTCCAAGACATTGTCTTTCTTTCTTTTGAAGAAAGGCGGGACGGATACGTCTAAAGGTCGAAAGGAGGTGAATCCATGAAAAGCTTTCTTAGATTGTTTCTAGTTCCTCTCATTTCCCTTACCTTTGCCGGGGTGAGCTTTGCGCAGGGCGCCCCACCGGCCGGCTCGGAAAAAAAGATGGAGAAGAAATCCGAGGCGCCGAAGACATCTCGCGTGACTGGAGAAGCTACGGCGGTAGACGCCAAAGCGGGCACGCTGACGGTAAAAGCCAAGGACAAGGAGATGAGCTTTACCGCCGAGGGCAAGAGCGCAAAAGGTGCTCTCGAGAAGATCAAGGTGGGAGACCAGGTTAGGGTTTCCTACACTGATAAGGACGGCAAGCTCATCGCCCGTTCCGTGAGCGCAGCCAAAACGACCAAGGCCGGAGAAACCAAGGCCAAGTCCGCGATGAAAAAAGAGGAGACCAAGGGCGGGATGAAGTAAACCCGGCCTGGTTTTTCGCAAAAGGGGGTAGCCGCCGAAAGGCTACCCCTCTTTTTGTGGCAAAAGAGGAAAGATCACATGGAGCAGAGCCTTAAAAAGGGCGATCGTGTCAGAGTAGTGAGCGCGCATCAGTGGATGCCGGACCGGTCTGGAACCATCAAGCAAATAGAGGACCGGACAGGGAATCGCTTCATAGTGAAATTTGATAAGGACGAACTCGGGATGTGGCACGATGAGGACGGAGACCCGGTACTGCGACTTGGAGAAAGGGATCTCGTGCTTCTCAAAAAAAGCCTGAGTTTGGCGGCTTAATCGTCAAGACAGTCTCCCCGCTTTCCTTTTTCTTTCCGAAGCGCAGCGCGCGCAGATGTGTTTTTGTTTCCTCGCCGCGACCCGTTTTATCCCGAACTTCCTAATCGACCCGCTTCTCAGCCGCTTAACCGCGTCTTCGAAGTCGCTGCACGTACCGTGCTTTTCCCCGTTTTGCAGATGAAGTCGTTGAGGCGCTCCGCGGTTTGCTCCGAATTTTCCAGGGAACCAGCCGTCTGCTAAAGACGGGGAACACCCATGCGCCGTCTCTTCGCCTCCAGCAATCCTTCCTTGAATATTATGGCGATAGCTTTCATTATATTCGGCTTTGCCCGAGGAGTGCATTCTTCCTTCGGAGTTTTCTACGTTGCGCTTCTGCAAACGTTCGGTTGGGGAAGAGGAATCACCGCGGCAGTATTCTCCGTCAATCTCATCGTGGACGCCATTGCCTCACCCATTATTGGTCATCTTTTGGACCGGTATGGGCCGAGAAATATAGTTGCCGGCGGTTGTCTGTTGCTTTGCGCCGGGCTCTGGCTGAGCAGCCGAATTCAAAACCTGTGGGAATTTTACTTATATTTCGGTTTGGTATCGGCCGTAGGGCTGAGCTTTCTAGGCATGGTTCCTCACGTAGTTTTGATTTCCGAATGGTTTTCCACTAAGAGGGCATCGGCGCTGGGAACCGTCTCATCCGGGACAGGGGTGGGCATCTTGTTATTGGCCCCTGTTTCAGAGTGGCTTATCTCAGAATGGGGGTGGGCGCGGGCGTTCCAAATCCTTTCGGCATTCGCGTTGCTTTTGCTTCTTCCTCTGGTGTGGAATTTTTACCGGCGTGGACCCTATCGGCAGACGTCGAGTGGAGGCAGCGCCGCCAAAGAAGAGTGGACGGCGCGTCTGGCTTTTGCAAGTCTCCAATTCTGGCTGATTTTTATCAGCCGACTCGTGGCCGCCGGCGGTACCACCGTCATAATCACCCATCAGGTAGCCCATGTTGTCGACATCGGCTACAGCCGTCTTTTTGCTGCAACCGTTTTCGGGCTCATGGGCGTAACCAGCACCGGAGGCCGGCTTGTTTTTGGTTTTCTTGCCGATCGCTTTTCGAAACAAACCGCCTATACGCTGAATGTTCTGACAACGCTGGTGGGAGTGGGCGCCTTAATGGCTGCTCACGATGCTTCCCAAACATGGCTTCTGTATGTCTACGTGCTTCTGTTTGGAATCGGGTTTGGCTCCCGCGCGGTCATCCTTTCCGCTCTTTCAGCAGACATCTTTTCCGGCAAACGCTTTGGGGCGATCTACGGTTATTCTGTCATCAGCGTCGGGATGGGCGGCGCTTTGGGGTCGTGGCTCGGCGGAGTCTTCTATGATCTCACTGACAGCTATTTTTATTCGTTTGCGCTCTCCGCCGCGGGCTTGGCTCTTTCAGACGTCTGCATCTGGGTGGCTTCCCTTGAAAGAGTAAGTTCATATGACAAGAGGCTTTGGAACAGAGGCAGAAAGCAGTAGGCCTATACAGGCCGTTTGTTAGTTAGCTTTTGAAGGGCAGGACTGTGCCGACGCCCGCGTCGAGCGCCCGCCGGTAGATATAGTCCGCGATCGCGATATCCTGATTGACCAGGCCTATTGCTCGAACGAAAATACGCTCCTGCTCCGATTGCCGGCCGGGTTTCTTCCCTGCGAGAAGCTCCGGCAGCTCAGCGTAAAGAGATTTGTCGCTTAGAATTTTTTCTCTCAGCATGCGGTCGATGTCGGATTTTTTCTTGCAGTGAATCCAACTATCGACGATGAACTTATCCGTGTTCGTATAAACCGCGTTTTCCATTTCCTGGTGCTTGCCGATGGAGTAGACGGTGGTCCCCTCTTCAAGCCACTCATAGCGGACGAAAGGGACTGAGGTCGTTGTCGCGGAGAACACCAGATCCGCGCCCTTGAGCGCTTCCTCCGTCGATTCGACCGGCCGGACATTTGGCCCGAGTTGATCTCCCAATTCTCGAGCATAGGCCTGGCGCGACTCCGGCGTTCGCGATGTCACGCGAACCTCTTTGAGTTTTAAAGCTTTCGTCATGACAGGCACTGCGGCCCGGGCGGTATCGCCCGCCCCCAGCATGGCCAGCACCGAAGAGCCGGTTCGAGCCAGCAAACGGAAAGCCACCGTCGCCGCCGCGGCCGTGCGCACTGCGTGACACCAGTCCTCATCCATGATGGCAAGAATCTCGCCTCCGTCTCTGTCGCTGAGAATCAGAATCCGGCGCGGACCGCGAGGAGGCCGAAGCGGATCGCGACTTCCGCCGGCGGCTTTGATCGAGCGAATGCGAAAACCCGCCACCGGGTGGGTCGAAAGCGCGCAGCCGGTCACCCAGGATTGCCAGCCGGTTTCCGGCTTGATCGCAAGATCCTCTGGAGTGGACCAAATGACGCGTCCCTCACTGTGATCGCGCAGCGCCTGCTCCGTGATTTCAATGGCTTGGCGGAGATCGAGTAAGCGCTTCACTTCCTGGTTGGAGAGATAGATGAGACCTTTTTGCTCCATGTTTTTCCGCAGTGGTCCTCAGGGGCGACCTTTCGGCCCGCAGCCGACGGGTCTCTGCTTCAGCATCACCTACACCGTCCACGTCTGCGCCCTTTCAGTTTCGCTCCGTCGGCGGGCTTTCATTCCGATCAAAGTTCGTGACCACTTATTCTATGATCCGCAGCTCTTCACATCCGGAAGTTAAAAACTCCGCCCCGTTCTCGGTGATGAGGACGTCTTCTTCCAGGTGCACGGAGGCTTTTGCAGATCTTACTTTCGGCTCGAGGGCCAGGATCATTCCCGGCCGGTGAAGCTCCGTTTCCACTTCATTGAGAGATGGAGGCTCGGCCCTTGCCATCCCGATGCCATGACCGATCCGTTTGGGGCTCTCCACCTTTTGATAACCTCGTCTCTCCAGCTCCCGGTTAGCGATGCGCGAAAGCTCGGCAATAGGCGCGCCCGGCTTCATCGCTTCAAAACAAAGCTGGACCAGATCACGGGCAGTTCGATGTTCCGTCTTTTGCTCCACGCTGGGCTGCCCGAAAATCGCCATCCGGGTAATGTCGCCATAATAGCCTTCGCAGCAGGCGCCGAAATCCGCTATCATCCTGTCTCCCTTTTGGTAGCGCCGGTCATCGTAGGCCGTCGAGGCGTTCAACATGAGAAAGCCGGGGTGACGTGGGTGAGCGCCCTCTTCGATCATCGCGATGTAGAGC
>JACQUW010000306.1 GCA_016210115.1 Deltaproteobacteria bacterium
ATTACCGGCCTGCCGGATTGCCACGCGAACAGCAGCCGTGGCTGGCCAGCGTCTGGCGTAAGGGAGGGAATTGAGGATGGATTTTAAAACTGTCGCGCTGCTGCATCCGGGAAATATGGGCGTCACCATCGGCGCGGCTGCCGCGACGAGCGGCGCCCGCATGGTTTGGGTTTCAGAGGGACGTCGCGAGGAAAGCCGGAAACGGGCCAAACAGGCCGGCCTTATCGATGTGGGGAGCCTGGCCAATGCGGTCCGCGCAAGCGAGATCATTCTTGCCGTTTGCCCGCCGCATGGAGCGCTGGAGCTCGCCCGGAGCGTGGTGAAGCACAATTTCAGAGGCATTTATGTCGACGCTAACGCCGTATCGCGACCCACGGCTGAGCAAATCGGGGAGACAGTGACGAAAGCCGGAGCGAGTTTCGTCGATGGCGGCATTATCGGTTCGCCCGTGAAACGAGCCGGAACAACCCGTCTTTATCTATCGGGCCCTCGCGCCGCAGAAGTGGCAGAACTCTTTTCTGCGAGCATGCTCGATGCCAGAGCCGTTGGCGAAAAGCCCGGCACCGCGTCCGCTCTGAAAATTGCCTATGCGGCCTGGACCAAATGCACCGATGCGCTGGTCCTGGCAATCCGTGCGCTCGCGAGGCGTGAAGGCGTTGAAAAGGCGCTCCTCGAAGAGTGGGCGCTCTCTCAACCCGACCTTGAGCGCCGGAGCATTCAAGCCGCCGCGGTCGCAGCGCCCAAGGGATGGCGCTACGTGGGCGAGATGAGAGAGATTGCCGCAACTTTCGAGGCCGCCGGATTACCGACAGGCTTTCACGATGCGGCCACTGAAATTTATGAGCGACTTGCGCCTTTCAAAGATTGCACCGAGCCGCCTCCGACCATAAAAGCCGTCGTCGAACAGCTTTGTCCGTCGTCAGAGAAATAACCATGAAGTTTTGCTTCACGCTCAACAATGAAAGCTGTGACCGAAGGGGCAGGCCTGGAAGTCGCAGACGTAGGACCGTGTAGATTGTGGGAGGCATAGCCCGGCAATAAGCGGCTCGGCGCCTCGATACACTGCCCATCGGCTGCGGCCGGAAGGCTTGGCCCCAGACTTGAGCACAAAAAGCCTTCAACTGATAAGTCGCTGGCGCGCGCGGACGGCTCGCGCGACAGTGCTGCTTCTGGCATGATCCTCTTTGGCTCTCCTTTTGATATCTTGCGTTTCCATTGCTGTTCCAAAGTAGCGGTAACGCGCAAGTCAAGAGCGAGGTGCGTCAAGGTTCCATTTTTACAATGGAAATTTCTAGGCACGAAGGGCGCCTATTGACTTTCCCTATCTGGTCTGACAAGTAGACAGCTAGACCGGAGATGTTTAAGGCGATCAAAAAAACGCGGGTTTATGAGGAAGTGGTGAGCCAAATCCATAGCCTTTTCCGGGAGGGGAAGTTCAAGGCTGGAGATCAATTGCCGTCCGAAAGGGAGCTAGCAGAGATTTTCAAGGTGAGCCGGACTTCCGTGCGCGAAGCGCTACGGACTCTTGAAACCCAGGGTTTGGTGGTCAGCCGGACGGGGATGGGCACTTTTGTAGCGGCCCGTCCGATTGAATCATTAGTGACGCCATTGGCAACGCTCCTGATCGAGGAGAAAAACGCGTTGGCGGACATATTCGAAATGCGTAAGGTCATAGAGCCCGAAATCGCCGCTCTTGCCGCTGAGAGAGCAACGGACAGCGATTTGGACAGAATGAATAAAATCCTGGAAAAGCAAAAAGAACAGATACGCCGCGGAGCTACGGGAGTGGAGGCGGACACCGAGCTCCATTTCGCCATCGGCCAGGCCACACAGAACCATGCACTGGAAAAGCTGGTTTCCGGTTTGCTGGATATTCTTAGCCGGAGCCGCGAGGAAGCTCTTCAGACCCCCGGCAGGAGCCAGGCTTCCCTCGAATCCCACCACACGATAGTAGCAGCCATTGCGGCGCATGACAAAAAAAAGACGCGCCAAGCCATGCTCCGCCATATTGAGCAGGTCGAAGAATACGTTTTGGTTTCGAAGAAGACGGAAACAGCCGCAAGCTATACTGAAAGCTCTGCGGGCGAAGGGAGGATTAATGATTAAGCGCGTTGAGATCAACTACCGGGGTATCTTTCAGAAGAACCTGGGGAAAAAAATCGGCAGCGACATTGTCATGATCGCGAGCCGCATGGGGCAGAGGGCGTTCTCGAACGGGCGTTACAGCGACTCGCCGGAGAGAAACGGGATTCCCTGTAAATACTTCGCGTTTGTTTCGCCGGATCTTTCGGAGGAGGAACTCGAAGCCGAATGCGGCGCCAAGCTGGAGATCGATGAGGCCAACGTCTCGGTGGTCCGGGATGACACGATGTGCAAGGGGGTTGAGCCTTGGGGATGGCATGGCATTCGGCCGATCAATGAGAAGGTGGTGAAGGGCGGTTCTCTTCTGGTCTTTTCGAAGAAGGAGCATTCAGACCTTCTCAAATTCATCGGCAAAAAACCCTATGAGTACAATCTTGCCATTCTCGACGGCGATGCGAGCTTTGCCGGACTCTGGGTCAACAAGGATGACCTGACGCACGAGCGGACGCTCGGCGGAATCGCCGCCCTGGATCCCGCTTTGATCAGCATCGAGGCCGTCGAGTCGTATCTTCTCGATAAGACCAAGCAGAAACACAGAGCGGAAGCGGCGCGAGCGGCGTACGACTCACTCAGACAGGAATCCAAGCCGCCTCGGGTCAAAGTCGTCACTTCCCAAGAAGGGATCGATTGGACGCACGAAATTCCCATTCTGCCAAAATGGTTCGAGATGCCCGAAGGCGCGGTGGTCCCGGCGGTGAAGCGCGGATTCCAGGTCGGCCCCAGGGGGCAATCCAGAAATCTCACATTCAAGCGCGGGACGACGAAGAGCCAGAGACCCGCGGTGCGGTTCGACCTCTGCACCAAGTGCACTCTCTGCTGGGCGGAGTGCCCGGATGAATGTTTCGATCCGACCAGCGACGGATTTTATGACATCGAATACCAGTATTGCGTGGGCTGCGGCAAATGCGCTGAGGTTTGCCCCGTCAAGGAATGCATCGTCATGGTGGATGAGCTCCGGTTTGAGGACAACAGCAGCCCCTATGAGCACTGGAAGAGCGATTCCAAAGGCTATATCCAGTGGGTTGAAGAAAAAAAGGGCAAAGATAGAGTCTCGTACTCCGTGGTCACCGGAAAAGGCGTGATTGTCACTGCGGGCGAGGTGATGCCCGAAGGAAAGATTGTAGGAATCAAAAAGGTTGAGGAGGCTGAACTATGAGTGTTGCAGTCGCGCAAGCCAAGTCTGATATCTATGAGGGAGAAGAGCTTTTAAACGGCTGCCAGGCCGTGGCCCATGGGGTGCGCCTGGCCGACGTCGATGTCATTGCGGCATATCCGATCCGTCCGTACACCGAAGTGATGGACGCGATCTCGAAGCTTATCGCCGACGGGAAATTCGACGCCGAGTACATCATCGCGGACAGCGAGCATTCTCAATTCGAGATCGTCAAGCACGCAAGCTCGGTGAATGCCCGCGCGTTCGCCGGTTCGAGCGGCACGGGCTGGATGTATGGCTTCGAGGCGTTGGTGGTGACGGCCACAGACCGGCTACCCCCTCTCTTCATCGTGGGCAACCGCGCCCTGGATGATCCAGGCGCTTTCGGCGTCGAGCACAACGACGCCATGGCGATACGGGACATGGGGTGGCTTCTCTGCTGGGTGACAACACCACAAGAGGCGTTGGAGCATGTGTTGCTTGGCTATCGCATTGCGGAAGACAAGCGAGTCAGAATGCCAATGGCGCTGGCGATGGATGGAGCCTTTCTTACTCACTCGCAGCACATAGTGAAGCTCCCGTCCCCGGAGGCCGCGAAGAAATTTCTCCCCCAGTATGATCTCGCTGAGCGGCGGCTCCATCCCGACAATCCGATCTCCATCGCCCCGCAAATCAACGAGGATTGGGTCATGGAGCTTAGGCGGCAGAACTGGGAAGCGGCAAAACGAGCACGCGGAGTGATCCAGGACGCCTATAAAGAATTCAATAACGTCTTCGGAAATCGTTACTCCGCGCCCTACTACTTCGACGAATTCATGACCGAGGACGCAGACGCGGTCCTGATCGGAGTCGGAACGGTGGCCAGTCCCGGCCGCACCGCGGTGCGGCGGCTCCGGGAGAAAGGGCACAAGGTGGGATACGTCAATCTCCGCTGGTTCCGGCCATTCCCGACAATCGAGCTGAGGGAGTGCTTGAGCCGTTTCAAAGCGGTCGGCGTTATCGACAGGGATTTTGCCCATGGATCCGCCGATGACGGGGGCATCCTGATGCATGAGGTTCGCTCCTGCCTCTATCCGGCAAAGAACCGGCCTGCGATCGTCAATTTTATCGGCGGCCTGGGCGGGCGCGATCTCTCAATCGCCGATGCGCAGAAAATGTTCGAAGTGACTGAACAGGCAGCCAAGAGGGATTCCATGGATGGATTCGTTACCTGGATCGGCTTAAGAGAGTAAGCCTAGGAGGGAAAGCTTATGTCAACCGCACCACAAATCGATTACGAAAAGATCAAAGGCGTTCATAAAGTTCCGCTGGAAGAGCTCTATACTTCAGGCCACCGCACCTGCCAGGGATGCGAATCGGCAACGACGATGCGCGGCTTTATCAAAGCATCCGGTCCGCGCACGGTCGTCACGGGATCGACGGGTTGCATGTATGTGGCCAACACTTCCTATATGACGACACCTTGGATTGTTCCCTGGATGCATACGCAGCTTGGCGCGAGCGGCTCCTCGGCGGTGGGTATGGCCGCCGGTCTAAGAGCGCTCATGCGTAAGGGCAAAATCAAACAGGAGAAGATCAACACGATCGCCTTCTGCGGCGATCTCGGCGGCGGAGATATGGGGCTGTCGGGCATCTCCGGCGCCCTGCAGTCGGATTATGATCTGCTGATCATCATGTACGATAATGAGTCGGCCGCCAACACGGATATCCAGGCCACCGGTCTTTCGACCTATGGGGCCCAGACGACCTTTACGCCTCCGGGAACAAAGCATCCTATTATGCAGCGGCGCTGGAAGAAAAACGTGGCCGGGATGCTGGCCGTCGGCCATCCGACCTGTCGCTACGTCGCCACCGCCTGCGCGACTTACCCGCCGGTGGACTACCTCAACAAAGTCCGCAAAGCACTCGAGGTCGGCGGTCCGACATTCATTCACACTTATGATCCCTGCCCGAAGGGTTGGGACTATCATCCGCGCTATTCGCACGATCTCGGCGAGCTCGGCATTCGCTCCGGTCTCTACCCGCTTTATGAGGTCGTGGAGAGTCAGGTGATCTACACTTATGACGCCCGGAAAAATGGCAAAGGCCGGATCCCGGTGAAAGAATTTCTCAGCCGGCAGGGTCGTTTCGACCATCTAAAAGAGGAGCATTACACCTATATCCAAAAAATGGTCAATGAGATGTGGGACGAATGGGAGATCCCCGGGGTCGCTCCAATCAAGGGAATCTTGAAGACCAAGATTTAATTTGCCTTCAGTCTCTCCTTCAGGCAAAGAGGCCCCATGCTTGGGGCCTCTTTTTTTTCGCCCGCGAAAATTTTTCTTTTTATCTCACCCGCCGTTTTCAGGCACAGCTATGCCCGGGCAGTTCATATCTCGGCGGAAACAGCCCTGCCGGGCAAAACATTCTTGCGTTTTGCCCGGAGATTCTACGATCAAATCGAAATTAAAAACGGGCTACTTGAGATGCTTGCTGACAAGCTTGGTCATCTCGAACATGGTGACCTGCTTTTTGCCGCCGAAGACAGACTTGAGCTTGTCGTCGGCGTTGATCATGGTTTTCTTCTTTTTGTCCTGGAGGCCGTTCTTCTTGATATAGCCCCAGATTTTTTTCGTCACCTCGGTGCGAGGCATGGCTTTGGCCCCGATGACCGCTCCGAGAGCCTCGTCAGGCTGTACCGGCTTCATGAAAGCGGGATTGGGTTTGCGCTTTTTCTTTGCGGGCATGGTTCCCCTCCTTCGGAGTATGTTAGTGGCCGCGTTTATACCATTGGCGGTTTACGATTGCCAGCTTTTTTTGTATCTATTTGCTCTGGCCTCAGGGCTTCGTCAGAGTCCAGGACAAGTTCATCTCTCCTCTTCTGCAGAACTATTCCATACCCGGACGCAGCGGCTTGCACCGAGACATACCCCTGGCGCACATCCTCCAGGACTTTTTCCCGGGGCCGTTCAAAAGGATCACCGATGCCCCCGCCTCCGGGTCTCTCGACCCGCAGGAGATCACCGGCTTTTAACGGAAAATCGCCAAATCGAGATGGCAGTCTCTTTTCGTCCCGACCGCCGGGATTGACGATGCACGCTCCCTTCCGTCCGTTTTTTCCCGCGTCCATGCCCCAGGGTTCCAGATCGTGCTTGTCCGTTCTCATCGAAAATCGGACCTCATCCTGAAGGATCCGGTAATCCCGCACGAACCCCAAACCGCCGCGCCACAGGCCGGCTCCCCCGGAATCCGGTATGAGCTCGAAACGCTCGACGCGCGTGGGGAATTCAGATTCGATGATCTCAATTGGGGCGGTCTTGCAGTTGCTCAGATGAAAAGCAATCGCTGAAACTCCATCTCTTCCCGTTCGAGCCCCCGTTCCACCCGTGAAGATCTCATAATGCACGAACGCTCTTCGATCTTCGGCTTGTCGTCCTCCAAGAACGATGGCCGCGCTCCCGGAACCACCCGCGACCCGTTTTCCCGCTACGAAATGGCCGAGCGCTCGCAGAATTGCTTCGACGACGACATGAGCCGTGGGCATGTAGGTATTGACCGCCGCGGGAAATCGGGGATCGACGACGCTTCCTGCGCGGAAAAGCGAGCGAAACACCCTCGTCAGCCCCTCGTTAATGGGGAGGCGGGCGTCGATAAGCGAGACGAGGGAATACGAACAGCAAGCCTGCACGAGGGGGGGGCGGATATTGGCCGGACCCTGAGTCTGGTCGCTGCAACCGCTGAAATCGAACTCGAGTGCGTCGCCTTTCTTTTTCACCACTACGTGGATACGAATCGGCCGGTCCAGGTTGATGCCGTCATGGTCGACGAACCCCTCTCCCTCCGAAACGCCGTCAGGCCACGAGCGAATCGCCTGACGCACTCTGTTTTCAGTGTAGGAAGCGAGTTGGTCCGTCGACACCAGGACAGTCTCTTTCCCATACCGCTCCATGAGCTCAACCACTCTCTTTGCGCCCAGGCGGTTAGCGCCCGCCTGGCCGCGGAGGTCCCCGACGACAAGCCGCGGCGTCCGGCTGTTAGCGGTGAGAATCGCCTCTATTTCTTTCGCTGTCTGCCAACCCGATACGTACTTGATCGGAGGAAAATGGATGCCTTCCTGAAAAACCTCCCGGGCCTGGCCAGAGCCACTTCCGGGGACTGTCCCTCCGATGTCGCTCTTGTGCGCCATGTTGGCGGCGAAGCCGACCCATTCGCCGCGATAAAAGATCGGCGTCAGCACCGCCATATCCGGCGCATGAG
>JACQUW010000316.1 GCA_016210115.1 Deltaproteobacteria bacterium
CTGCTGGTAGTTCTCCAGGACCGCGACCAAAGTTCGTCCCACCGCCAGTCCGGAGCCGTTTAGCGTATGGACGAAAACAGGCCGGCTTTTCTTCTCCGGGCGATAACGGATGGCCGCCCGGCGCGCCTGAAAATCCTCACAATTCGAGCAGGAGCTGATCTCCCGGTAGGTCTCCTGCCCCGGCAGCCAGACCTCCAGGTCATAAGTCTTGGCCGCAGCAAAACCCATGTCGCCGGTGCAGAGCGCCATCAGACGGTAAGGAATTTTCAGCCTCCGAAGGACCTCTTCCGCGTCCTGCACCATTGTTTCCAGCTCTTCATATGAGCCCCGAGGCTCAGCAAATTTGACCAGCTCCACTTTGTTGAACTGGTGCTGGCGTATCAATCCGCGGACATCCTGACCATACGAGCCCGCCTCGCGGCGAAAGCAGGGAGTATAGGCAACGTAACGAATTGGAAGCTGTTCCTTTTCGAGAATTTCATCCCTGTGGATATTAGTCAGCGGAACTTCGGCCGTGGGAACCAGAAAGAAATCGGGGTCGACGGTGCGGAAGAGATCTTCCTCAAACTTGGGCAACTGGCCCGTGCCGGTCATCGCGTCTCGATTGACGAGGAAGGGCGGGATAATCTCCCGATAACCTCGTTCCCGCGTGTGAAGGTCCAGCATGAAGTTGATCAGCGCGCGCTCCAGCAATGCGCCACATCCGCGGTAGACAACAAAGCGAGCGCCGGCTATTTTCGACGCTCTGGCGAAGTCGAGAATGTCCAGCTCTTCGCCGACCTCCCAGTGATTTTTTGGCTTAAAGTCAAAGCGGGGGATTTCTCCCCAGCACCGAACCTCGACGTTCTGCTCGGGGCCAGCCCCCAGGGGAACGGATTCGTGCGGCAAGTTGGGAAAGCGCAACATGAAATCCTGAAAGCGCTTGTCTGTTTCTGCGAGAGGCTTCTCGCCGTCGCGGATCGCCTGCGCGAGCTTTTCGACCTCGGCCATGAGCGTGCCCGGGTCCTGGCCCGCCTTTTTTAATTTTCCGATCTCGGCGGATAAATCGTTTTTCTTTCCTTTGAGTCGCTCCAGGCTGGCAAGCGCGCGGCGGCGCTCCTGGTCCAGGACAGTAAACTCCTCCCAGTTGATTTTCGTTCCTCTGGACGCGATTCGTTGCTTGACCGAGTCGAGATTTTCTCGGAGTAACTTTACATCAATCACAATAATTCCCTCGAAAACAGTTGCTCAGGAGCACGCCTTCCGGTCGCAGCCGTAAGCCTCGGGGCGCGGCCGTTGAGTAAGTACCATGAGTTGAACCGGGCTTATCGGACATCCGCGGCCCTCTCCCTTACGCCCCTCGGCCAAGGTAACGCCGCTGCCCGTTCGGAGAGCGGGTGGCGGCGTCCATGGTCACGGGTGATTCAAAGGTCGATTATCCCTTAGCCTATGCTCCCACAACCTGCACGGTTCTACGTCCCGGACCTACAGGCGTGCCCCTTCGGTTAGAGGTTTCATCTGCAAGGACGAGGAAGGCATCACGAAAATTGTCTAGTCGAGTTCGAAGGCGTTTTCAATGTGTTCGATAACGGGCTTGCCGCCGTCGAATGAGATTCCGACGACGTCAAATCTAGCATACCTATTGTGCAGCCTGTGTTGGCTTAAGAAAAATAGCGCCGCCTGAGTCATTCTCCGCTGCTTGGCGGGATGGACAGATTCTAAAGGCGGGCCATAACGCTCCTGCGTGCGTGTTTTGACTTCCACAAACACGATAACCCGGCGATGCAAAACGATGAGGTCGAGTTCTCCCACGGGACATCGATAGTTTCTCTCAACCAGAGCGTAACCCTTCTTTTTGAGATAGTTTTCCGCAATTTCCTCGCCTCCTTTTCCCAGAATCTGTTTTGGCGTCTGCACTTTTACGGCCTGGAAAAAAGCGGCCCCGGGTCATTGTCTTGTTTCCGGGCCAGAGCTTCGCGAAGCGGCCTGAAACTCATACGATGAATCGGTGAAGGTCCATGGCTGCGCAACGCTTGCATATGGGAGAGGCATCCGTATCCCTTATGCCGGGCAAAACCGTATTCCGGGTATAACTTGTCATACTCGAGCATCATGCGATCCCGCTCGACCTTCGCCAGGATGGAAGCAGCCGCGATCACCAGCGACAGCCGGTCCCCTTTTGGAATGGCGCGCTGCATGGGAAATTTGCGCGAGCTACCCGTTTCCGGCTTAGGATCACGGATCTCATCCAGTGGCCCGGAACTCGAAACCGAAGAGACGAGACGGCCGTCGCCCGCCTTTTTATCTTCTGGTTTCAGAAATTCGAAGGGAATCTGATAGGATCCATCGATCAAAATCAAATCCGGTGCCGGCCGCAAATGACGCAGAGCGCGGGCCATGGCCAGGAAAGTTGCTCTGAAGATGTTGACCCGATCAATTTCCCCCGAATCGACCACGCCCACACCCCAGGCGGCCGCTTTCTGCTTGATCCACAGAGCCAAAGACTCTCTTTTTTTGGCAGCCAGGAGCTTGGAATCTCGAATCTCGGAATGGGTCAAATCTCGCGGCAAGATCACAGCAGCCGCCACAACGGGCCCGGCGAGAGGTCCCCTTCCGACCTCATCGACGCCGGCTATACGCACGAAGCCGCGGGCAAAGCCTTCTTCTTCGAACGCCCGTGAATGCTCGGGATGGTCCCGCGCCAGCGATAGCCATAACTGGCTATGCTTCATGGCCTCCCTTTTAACGCAAGAAGCGATTGAACTGCAAACGCTGATTGTGTTAAAAAAAATCATGAAGATTACGCGCGAGGAGGTAAAAAACGTCGCGGCTCTTGCGCGCTTGGAGTTTACTCCGGAAGAGGAGGAATTGTTGACCGAGCAATTGGATCAAATCCTCCAGTACATGGACCAGCTCAATCGGTTGGATACGGCAAATGTCGAGCCGCTCGCCCATGTGATCGACATCGTCAATGCTTTCCGCGACGACGTGATAAAACACGAACCCTGCCCCGATCTCCTTCTCAAAAATGCGCCGGAGAGGGAGGGAAACTTTCTTAGAGTTCCCAAGATCATTGAATGAATCTTTGCTCGCTAACTCTTCACGAACTTCACGACAAGCTCAAAAGGCGCGAGATTTCTTCAGAAGAAATCACAGAGTCGGTCTTCCAAAGAATCGCTTCCACCGAAGAGAAAATCGGCGCTTACCTTACTCTCTGTCATGACTCGGCGCTCGTAGAGGCCAAAAGGGCCGACTCGCTTCTCAGACGGGGCGAGCCAGCTTCGCCTCTGTTGGGAATACCTGTCGCCCTTAAAGATATTTTTCTGACGCGGGGCGCGGTGACGACCTGCGGTTCGAAGATATTGGGCAATTTTGTTCCGCCCTATGACGCTACCACAGTCAAGAGACTCCGAGACGCGGGCGTCGTGATCATCGGCAAAACGAACCTGGACGAGTTCGCCATGGGTTCTTCGACTGAAAACTCCGCGTATGCGACTACGCGCAATCCGTGGAAGCTCGACCGCGTTCCGGGCGGCTCTTCCGGTGGGTCCGCGGCGGCCGTTGCGGCGGATGAATGCGTCGCCGCTCTAGGGACAGACACCGGCGGCTCTATCCGCCAGCCGGCTGCGTGCTGCGGGATTGTGGGGATGAAGCCTACGTATGGTCGGGTGAGCCGTTTCGGCGTTATCGCTTACGCGTCCTCTTTGGATCAGGTGGGGCCGATGGCGAAGGACGTGACCGATTGTGCTCTGATGTTGGAAGCGATTGCCGGATATGATCCTGCGGATTCAACCTCCGTCAATCTTCCGGTTCCTTCGTACAGCCGCGAGCTCGACGGCAACGTCGGGGGACTGAAGATCGGGATTCCCGGGGAGTTTTTTATCGCCGGAATGCAGCCTGAGGTAGAACGAGCGATTCGCGAGGGAATTCGAATCCTTGAGCGGCAAGGGAGTCGAGTAGAAGAGATCTCTCTTCCGCACACGGAGTACGCGGTGGCGGCGTACTACTTGGTGGCAACGGCTGAGGCCAGCTCCAATCTGGCTCGCTATGATGGAATGAAGTATGGTTTGCGCGTGCCGGCGCGGGACCTCACCGACACTTACCGAAAAACCCGAGAGCAGGGATTTGGCGCAGAAGTAAAGCGCAGGATCATGCTCGGCACCTACGCGCTGTCCGCCGGCTATTACGACGCCTACTATCTGAAGGCGCAGAAGGTGAGACGGCTCATCAAAAGAGATTTCGAAGAAGCTTTTGAAAAGTGCGACGCCATTGTGACCCCCACGGCGCCGACGACGGCGTTCAAACTAGCGGAGAAAACCAAAGATCCTCTGCAGATGTACCTGTCGGACATCTTCACCATTTCAGTCAACCTGGCAGGGCTCCCCGGGCTATCCCTTCCATGTGGATTCGATGCCGAGGGATTGCCGATCGGTCTGCAGATTATCGGCAAGCATTTCGACGAGAGCACGATCCTTAGACTCGGCTTCGCGTATGAGCAGGCAACAGAGTGGCATAAGAGGAAGCCGGGGCTCTGACACGTCAGCAGATTGAGTGGTATAATGGGGCAAATGAATAGACAAGATGAGACTCCTGACCTTGACCGGAGATTTCTCACCCTCACGAAAATTCTCGGCGCTAAGGATCTCCAAAGGGCCTTCTACCAATTGAGTCTATACAAAGACGCGGACGCGTTGTTTCATCAAGCGGAGATTGATCTTCGTTACTTGGAACGTCGCTTGAGTGTGCAGGCTTTAAAGAATGCCTACGAGAAGCAACTTTTGGACGACACCCAATTCATACAGACGGTTTATGAAATCTACGCTGCTGCTCTTTTGGCCTCCGTCAGTGAGGATATCGAGCTGCATGCGGCCGGGAAGAGAAATAAAGACTGTGATTTTCGTGTCAGCGTTCGCGGCTGCGAGATCTACGGCGATGTGACGACCCGATATGACCGCTTTCCATTTAACATTCCGCCCAAAAAGGACGCTTCGGGCGAGGAATTGTACGCGGCTTCCAGAGCGACCATTGACTATCGCGTAGCCGAACGCGCACCTCCAGACGAGCTTGACAGATCGACCCCGGAGAGCGGCGAGCTTAGAGAGATCATTATCAAACGTTCCCTTCCCAAATTTCCCGAAGGAAAAGCTAATCTGATCGTCCTCGGCCTCACGGACGCTTTCGGTTCCCCTTCAACAGCTCGTGAACATCTGATGGCGATGGTGTATGGGGATCCCCATGATGTCTTTCGTGGCGGTCAGTATATCCAAGGCCGCTATCCGAACGGCGTTTTCGACGATTCGACATATGGCAAGGAGATTACATCCATTGCGTGGTTCTGCCTAAGGCGGAGCAGGCAAGGACTGATCAGACGTTCTGGCATATTCGTCAATCCGCGCGCGACAAACCCCTTTCCTGAGGAAGTCAAGTCGTTGCTGGAGCAACTTCTTGATCGAGAACGCTTGCTCCATAGAGAACTTGGGACAATCTTGGAAAAACTAAAGAGCGGATACCAGCCGCAAAAAATAATTCTTTTCGGCTCATTGGCACAAGGAGACGTCAAAGAGGGAAGCGACATCGACCTGGCCATTATTAAGGACACGAATAAAAGACCTCTTGACCGAAGCCTTGAAGTCGCCGCGATTGCTCAACCTTCAGTGGCAGTCAATTTTCTCGTGTATACGCCTGAAGAGTTCGAGAAAGAAAGCCAGGCCGGGAATTTCTTTGTTGTCGATGAGATCATCAAAAAGGGTAAAGTTCTTTATGGACGATAGCAGCCGGTGGGTAGATCTAGCCTTAGAGGACGAGAAGATGGCGGAACTCGCCTACAGAGAAAAGCTGTATAATCAAGTTTGCTTCCATTGCCAGCAGGGAGCGGAGAAGCTTTTAAAAGCTTTCCTGGTGGAGAAAGACGGCAGATTCCCGAAAGTTCACTCGTTGCTGGAGCTTCTCGGAGTGGCAAGCTACTTGGATCAAAAGCTGAATGCCTTAAGGAATGACTGCTTGTACTTGGATCAGTTCTACGTTTCGACGCGTTATCCCGACGCGCCGCTAGGAAACCTCGCGCAAGGAGCGCCTAACGAAGACGATGCCAAGAGAGCCATCGATAGTTTCAAACAGATCAAAGCGACAATCACTCAGAAGTTGCCTTAAGAGTTACACGATGAAATACGAACCCGTTATCGGCCTAGAGGTCCACGCGCAGCTTCTGACCCACTCGAAAATTTTCTGCGGCTGCCCGACTCGCTTTGGCGAGGAGCCGAATCAGAATACCTGCCCTGTGTGCATGGGATTTCCGGGAGTCCTGCCGGTTTTGAACAAACGAGTCGTGGAATTCGCGATTCGAGTCGGGTTGGCGACGCACTGTGAAATTTCCCGCTACAGCCGGTGGGCCAGAAAAAACTATTTCTATCCGGATCTTCCCAAGGGCTATCAGATCAGCCAGTATGAGCTTCCCATCTGCAGCAACGGGTACATCGATATTGGAGCCGAGGCCGCCCAAAGGAGAATCCGGCTGACGCGCATCCATATGGAGGAGGACGCGGGGAAAAACATCCACGATGTGCGGGGCGACTATAGCCTGGTCGATCTCAACCGCGCGGGCGTGCCCCTGATCGAGATCGTCAGCGAGCCCGATATCAAAAGCCCCGAAGAAGCCGGCCGCTACCTCCGGAGCCTGAGGTCTATTCTTCAGTACCTCGAAGTTTGTGACGGCAATATGGAGGAGGGGAGCTTTCGTTGCGATGCGAACGTTTCCGTTCGCCCCACAGGAAGCAGCGTCCTGGGCGTTAAAGCCGAGCTCAAGAACATGAACTCCTTCAAGGCGGTGGAGAAGGCGCTGGAGTACGAGATCAAAAGACAGATGGAAACTCTTTCCGATGGAGGCACGCTTATTCAGGAGACGCGCTTATGGGATGCGGACCGAGAGGTGAGCCGATCCTTGCGGTCGAAAGAGTATGCTCACGACTACCGGTACTTTCCGGATCCGGATCTGCTCCCGCTCGTGATCGATAACGAATGGATTGAGAATATTCGAGCGAGCCTTCCCGAGATGCCGGACGAGCGAAGGGCGCGCTTTATCTCTGAGTACGACATTCGAGCCTACGATGCCGAGCTTCTTACGGGCCGGAAAGATGTGGCAGATTATTTCGAGGAGGCGGTTCGTCTTCACGCTAATCCCAAGGGCATCAGCAACTGGGTCGTGGGCGATCTGTTTCGTGTCATAAAAGAGGAGAGACTGGACGAAAAACTGCGCATCAGCAACTGGCCTTTGTCCCCGGCACATCTCGCGGCGATGGTGCGGATGATCGATGAGGGAAAGATCAGCGGAAAAATGGCCAAAGGTCTGTTTGAGGAGATGCTCGCTACCGGCCAGCCGCCAG
This sequence comes from Deltaproteobacteria bacterium, assembly GCA_016210115.1. Taxonomy (GTDB): domain Bacteria; phylum Desulfobacterota; class Binatia; order UBA9968; family UBA9968; genus JACQUW01. The sequence continues at coordinate 7,359 of JACQUW010000316.1, forward strand.
ACAAAATCGTCCGGGAAAAGGGATTAGAACAGGTCAAGGACACCGGTAGTATAGAGCAAGCCGTGGCGCAGGTGATTTCCAACCATAGCCAGCAGGTTTCGGATTATCGCTCGGGGAAAGAAAAAGTCTTCGGGTTTCTGGTCGGCCAGGTCATGAAGGCGACTCACGGAAAAGCAAACCCCCAGATGGTGAACGAGATCCTGAAGAGAAAATTAGAGTCGTAGCGCGGATTATTCACTGCTATGCACTCGCCCCGGGGCAAGCCTTTCTGAAGCGGGAGAGTATCCGATAACGCACGGAGGCGTATCATAAAAGCTACGGTTTTCTCCAAGCCGCGTTTAAATCTCTTCTGAAGATCTCCTTAATTTCCTTCAAAATCCAGTATGTTGCTCCAGTCCATGCCGATTGTTTCGCGGATGGCACGGCCATTGCGCACTCCATCAAGTATGATGCTTAACAAATCAGTCAAAGAGCGCATTGTATTTCTGGCGTCGAGTTTTCTATTGACACTCTCCTCCCATGCCTTTCCGCCGCCTCTGAAGGCATTGGGACCCTGGAAGGTCCTGGTCATCGATGCGCAGACAAAGCAACCTCTTCAAGGGGTTACGGTGATCGTACTGTGGCAGAAGCACCGGTCCGACGTGAACGGTGTCGCCGCCGTTCAGCCGGAACAACTTACGACTGACAAGGACGGGCAGTTTGTTATCAAGGGCGGAGAGTCTGTTGCTTCCGATCCGACTGCCTTGGTTGGGCTGGAATTTCACTTCTTTAAACACGGCTACGACCGGTGGCGGCTTGAGGGAGAAGATGGAGCGTCAAGGGTTGATGGTCGTAACCGAAAATTGCGGTATCCATTTGACGCTAACGAAATGGTGATTGAGCTCGTGCCCCGCAAAACATTGGAAGAAAGCTTCACCTTTTACAAAGGCCCCGGTCGAGCTGGATCAAATAGATTGTTGGAGGGCCCAGATGAGGTGGAGTGTGTCTCTTTGGGAAACGAAGAATGGCGCGGCCGCCTTATTCCGTGGGTGCCTGAGGATGACGAGTCCATCCGCTGCCCCATCGATCGGATAAAGCAAGAAATATGGTCCCTAACTGAGTAAGCTGATTCCTTACGCAGGTATCGTGACCGTAAACGTCGAGCCTTTTCCGAGCTCGCTTTGGACCTCAACCTCTCCGCCTAAGAGCTCAGTAAATTTATCGACGATATAGAGTCCGAGACCTACTCCCCCTGAGCGCCCCGATCGGCTTGGGCCGTCCGCCTGGCCGAACATCTCGAAAATGTAAGAGAAGGACTCTTTTGGAATTCCGATCCCCGTGTCGTTGACTCTGAACTCGACGCATCTCCGGGCTTCCGTAGACGGCAGGCGGCTTCCAGGATGGGTGTTGTTTTTCTCGCCGCCGTTGGCTTCTTTTATTCGAGCGGAGATGGTGACGCTTCCTTTTTCGGTAAATTTGATGGCGTTGCTGATGAGGTTCTGCAAAATATGTTTGAGCTTGTCGCTGTCTGTGCTCACCACCGGCAGCTCGGAAGGATAGTCCCAGTTGAGGCTAACCGGTTTTTCCATAGGGAAGTCGTAGGCACTCCTGAGTTCGTCGAGAAACTGACCTAGAGGCACCGCGCTCAATTCCAACCTGACTTCTCCAGACCTGACCCTGGTTGCTTCCAATAGGCCGTTGATCAGGATCGACAGGTCTTTGGCGTGCCATATAATCTTACGCAAAACCTGCTGCTGCTCCTGGTTGATTTCTCCCACAATCCCATCCTCAATCATTCCCACATAGCCCAAGATTGCATGGACCGGGGTCTTCAGTTCGTGCGAAACGAAGCCCAAGAACTCATCCTTCGCTTTGTTTGCCTTCTCTGATTCGTCGCGCGACGCTCTGAGTTCTTCATAGAGCCGGGCGTTGTGAATCGCCACAGCCGCGCGGGCTGCCAGAGTATTAAGAAATTCGACCTCCTCCTTGCCAAATTCGCGCTCTTCTTTGCTATAAACGGAAAGCACGCCTACCACCTCGTCCTTATTTACCAGCGGAAGTACAACGAGGGACACCAATCCATGCCTCCGGAAAAAATCCGGATCGGCGGTGGACGGATCGGTTTGAACATTACGAATGACCAGGGGGCGAGTCACTTCCAGTACCGCCAGCGGGTGACGAGGTTGGACCATCCCCCTTTGTTTCCATTCCGCTTCGTCGAGATTACGGCAGGCTATTCGGTCAAGCTCTCCACGCCCGGGATCGACCAACAATATGGTAGCGGCAGAAGAGTATGGAAGCGTCAGAGTGACCTTCTCGAGAAAAATATCGAGAACAGCGCGTAAATCCAAAGACGATGCTATGGCCTGGTCAATTTCGCGCAGGACCTGGACGCGCTTGAGATTTTTCTGCGTTTCGCCGAATAGACGGGCATTTTCAATGGCAACACCGACTTGAACTCCGATTGCCAGGAACAGCTCAATATCGTGCGAAGTGAATTCGCGGACTTCACGTCCGCACAGATACATCACCCCGAACACTTGATCTTTGGTGGTAATGGGTAGAGCTGCCGCCGAGCGGAATCCCAAATCCCACGCCATACCGGAGCCGGCCATGGAGCCGTACTGAGAGTCGTTGGCGACGTCCGAAAAAACCACTGCTCCGCCGTCTTTGAAGACTCGGCCAATGATCCCCTCCCCGGGAGCGCAAACCTCGTGGCCGCTCAACGCGTCGAGCTGAATCCCATAGCGAGCCTGGACGCGCAAAAGGGTTTTCTCCTGATCCACAATGTAGAGACAGCCCGCATCCAACTTCAGAGCTTCGACAGTCGCCCGAAGGGCCGCCTGCGCGATGGTATTCGCATCCAGAGAGTGGCTGACGGTGCTGGTTACGGAGTAGAGGGCCTGAATTTTCTGGCTCTGCCGTTGGACTTCCTCAAAAAGCCTCGCCTTTTGAATCACAAGGCCCATCTGATTTCCGACAGCTTCGAGCAGGCTGACCTCGTGAGGCTGGAATACACGCGGCGTGCGGCTACCGAACTGGATGACACCCAAGACCTTTTGTTGGGCCTGTACAGGGACCAATATTGCCGAATGAACCCCTTCTCTCTTTAGAGTGCTCAGTCCCTGATATTCCGGGACATTTTCTACTATGGCCGGCTGCTTGGAGACCATTGCTTCGGTACGGAGCCGCCCTGGTCTGGTCTCCTTGCGATGCCTCTTCACATTTTCCGGGTCACGGTATCCTTTGCTGGCCACGGGCACGAGCATCCCGGTATTGAGATCAGCGAGGCGAATGAGACCCAGATCGTGCGAGCCGGCCACGAGAACCTTGTGAAGGATATCCTGCAGAACGGTTTTAAAATCGTGTGAGCTCAACACGATCTGGCTGATCTCGTGAAGGAGTTGAAGATCCTGGTATTGAGCTTTCAGTGTTTCTCGCGCTCTAATTGCTTCGGCCTCGCGAGCCTGCAAGGCTCCAGCCATCAGGTTCACCGACTCCGCCAGGAAACCGAGTTCGTCACGCCTGTCTGTGGGCAGACGAGTGTCGAGTTTGCCTTCGCCGATTCTCCTCGACGCTTGCGCGATAGACCAGATAGGACGGCTAAAGCTGGTCGAGAGAAAGAAAGCGAGAAGAGAACCAATAACAAGACAAATCACAGTAATATAAAGGCTTGTCCTCGTGGTAACGCGAATAACCTCCCGCGGACTCTTAAGTGAAAATCCCACCTGAAGATATCCGAGATGCTCGCCGCCAGGGAGAAGAATAGGCCCGCCGACCTTTAGTATCTCTTTGTCCCAAGTGGATACCCACCCATGCGACGCCAGCATGAAGACGCTAAATGCATCACTCAATTTCTGATCGCGCCGGGGATTCTCGTCGGTGCCATCGGTCAAGACCACTCCCTGCCGGTCCGTAACGTACGTATAGCTGATGTCACGATTGGCATGGGAGATTTCCAGGTGTTCGCGCATTGAGCGAATATCAAGAGAATAGAGACCGTCAACCAGGCTCGTGGAGATTAGAGTGGATATAACTCTGGCTTCATCCTCGAAGTGCGCCAGGATTCTATGCCTTCCCTGGGATATGGAATAGAAGGAGATGCTGCCGCCGACCAGGAGAACAATACATATGGTAAAGGAAATGAGTTTGAGACGGATGCTCGGCTTCATTTGATTCCAAACTCAGCATCGACGAACCGCCGTTCTTTTAACACTGGGGCTATCGCCTGGTCCGGCAATTCATCAAATTTAGTTGTTCTTTCGAATGCCTGCAGCGCCTTCCTTCCCATGGGCATCTGGTCCATGTTGATGAGGATTTCCCTGATTCTGGCTACGAGTTTTGGATCCAGGTCCGCCCGATAAGCGGCTATTTGGCGGGGGATCGGGAAAGTCTCATGAATAACCTTCAAAGTCCCAAGGTTTCCCTTTGCGTATGATTTAAAGCTCTGATCATCCGTCGCTCCAGCCGAGACTTTTCTCCGCAGCACCCAAACGAGCGTGTTCTCATCGTCATAGCTAAAGACGTAACCCACCTCGTGAGGCCCCACCGAGTCAGAGGCCTCCTTTTTCATTGACAACTTTAGCTTCTTCGCTGCTATAGCCATCTTCGGCAGAAAATAGCCGGAGGAGGAATGAGGTTCTTTGAAAACTATCATTTTTCCTTTGAGGTCTTCGAGACCGACGAACCCGCTATCTTGCCTTGCAAAGATAGCGGAACGGTAGTCGCTGGCGCCCTTTTTCCAGCGCCGGAGAAAAAGCCGGCTCCCCGACAAGCGGCTTACCGCCACCACGGGAAACGGGCTGTCGATATAAAGATCGACTTTTCGGTTCCGCATGAGGGCAGCCATCTCCGGAATGGTTTTTGCCACGACGACCTTACCCTGCTGAACTCCCTCCGCCTGCAAATACCTGGCAAGATAATTCGCAAGCGGCAAAAACTTCTTTGTCTCGCGCGCGGCGGATACCCCGATCGAACCTAGACTTATCGATCCGGCCGAGATCGGCTGTGGGAGAAGGAGCAACACTATTCCGACGAGCGGAATTCTCCACGGATTCTCTAGCCGTCTTCCCATTTTTCGCCTCCATCTGCGCCGGAAATAGGGGATACAGCAAGGGGTACAAAACCGGCGGGGGCGCCCGCTATCAAGTTCCGGACGATAAGCTTGATTTTGCCAAGAGGTCAACAGAGTCTGCCCATTAAGCCTTCGCCCAGCGCACCCCTACCCAACGGGCTCTCGGGGTCAAACTTTGCTATCCAGTGCGCGTGTCGCAAGGCTTGTGCCACGAGACATCCTGCTCCGTGCCGCGGAATCCCAGTGGTACCGAGTGGCGGAGGGCAGGGAGAAACTACCGAACATGAACGCGACCTGTCAACCGGGGGCCGTAAACAGGATTGCGACAGGATGCCCGAACCGAAGTTGCGTTGGCCGTCGCTAGAGATTCCGTTGACACATTTCGCTCACCGGTGATATGGGGACACTGCGTCTTTGGCCCAGCTAGGGCAACGGTTTTCTTAGCTTTGATCATGAGCGCTGCACGATGGTTATTCATACTGACAGGTCTCGCGCTGGCTTACTTTGTTCTGCCGCCGTTCTTTTTCATCATTCATACAAGTCTCGTAGTCGACAGGGGCATTCGGGCCGGCCAGTTCACGATCCAGCATTTCGCCAACATCGTTGAGTCGCTCTCCGACGTCCAAACTCTGCTGCGCAACTCCATGATTTTCTCGGTAGGGAGCGCGGCTATCGCCCTTCTGTATGGAACTCTCCTGGCCTGGTTGGCGGAGCGCACCAATGCCCCGTTCCGCGCCGTCGCTTACGTTTCTGCGTACGTGTCGTTCGCCATTCCGGGCATTATCAAGGTCATCGGTTGGATCATGCTGCTGGGACCCAAAGCGGGGATACTCAATGCTGCGGCTGTGGCCATGGCGGGGACCCGGCTTCTGGACATCTTTTCGATGGGAGGGATGATCCTCGTAGAGAGCTTTCTTTGGATACCTCTTGTGTTTTTGCTTATGGCCACTCCATTTCGGTCCATGGACCCTTCGCTCGAGGAAGCCGCCACGGTGGCGGGGAGCAGCGGCTGGCAGGTCTTCAGTCGGGTAACGCTGCCGCTCGCTTTGCCGAGCGTTCTTGCGGTCTTAATCCTGACTTTTATTCGCTCTCTTGAAGCGTTTGAAATTCCCGCGCTGATCGGAATTCCCGCAGGGATCGAGGTGCTGACGACCAAGATCTACCTTCAAATTAGAGGAGGATTGATTCCCAGGTATGGTGAAGCGAGCGCCTATTCGCTTATTCTCATTCTCCTCGTGAGTCTGGGCCTGGTTCCTTATTATAAGATAACCAGTAAGAGCTACAGATTCACCACTATCAGCGGCAAGGGATATCGCCCGCATCGAATCGACCTTGGCAAGTGGAGATGGGTCGCCGGCGCTCTGTTGCTCGTCCTGCCGTTTCTTCAATTTCTTCCCATAATGGCCATCGGCTGGTCTTCTCTCCTCCCGTTCGCGCAGGTTCCATCCAAAGCCGCGCTTTCATTGATCAGTCTAAACAACTACCGGTCGGCTTTTTCGGATGCCGGGATTCTTCGCTCTGTCGCAAATAGTCTAACGGTCAGCGTAACGTCCGCGATGGGAGCGATGGTGATCACTTTTCTGGCGGCCTGGTTGATTGTGCGAGCTTCAATGCGATCACGATGGGCCCTGGATCAGTTGGCGATGTTGCCCCTGGTGTTTCCAGGGATCGTTATGGGCATCGCTATTTTAAAGATGTACCTGATGGTCCCTGTGCCCGTTTATGGCACGATTTGGATTATTGTTCTGGCTTTTATCGGACGGTATTTGCCGTATGGAATCCGTTTCTGTCATTCGGCGCTGCTGAGCATCCATCGCGAGCTGGAAGAGGCAGCCACGGCAAGCGGCGCCAGCTGGTTTCAGATGGCGCGTCACGTCGTCGTTCCGCTGGTCCTACCGGCCCTGTTCGCCGGGTGGATCTATATCTTTCTCATCACCTTCAGAGAATTGTCGATAGCTCTTCTGCTCTACTCACCGGGGTCGCAGGTTGTAGCCGTTACGATTTGGGAGCTGTGGGAGAACGGTCACGTGGGGGAGCTGGCGGCCTTCAGCCTCGTCATCACGCTTGGCACAGTCCTATTGGGAACAGTTTTTCTAACTCTGGCTCAGCGCCATGGCTTGCAGGATTGAGCCTTGATCTCTAATCAGGAGGATGCCGTCGGGCACGGAAGAGGAGCGAAGGAGCTCCTTCGTAAACTCACTCGGCGCCAAAATCGGTCGCCAGGTCTTTGACAATGTGTGGTAGGGGGCAATCTTGCATGCCACACGGCGCAATGGTAGGTAGGGTGGAGTTCGTCTTCCGGGAGCCGCTCAGGCGTCGTCGAGCGGGCGGAATTGAAAGGGGTTTTTATGAGTGAGCAGATCGTCAAGACCATATGTGAGGCCTGCCCGATCAGTTGCGGCATAGATGCTTACGTGGAGGATGGCCGCGTGATCAAGATGCGCGACCGCGAGGATCACTTGATCAAGAGACTTTGTCCGAAAGGTCCGCTTTTCCTTGAGTCTCAGTACCACGCCGACAGGTTGCTTTATCCGCTCAGGAGAAAGAACGGAGGTTTTGAGCGTATCAGTTGGGATGCCGCCCTGGATATCATTGCCGAGAAGCTGCAAATTTTGCGGGCCGAAGGCAGGCCGGAAGCGCTGCTCCTTCATTATGGCGATGCCGTTGGCCTGCGGGAGACGCGTCATATTCCACGTTGGTTTGCCCGCGCTTTCGGTTCTCCCAATTACTCCACGGGCGCCGCTCTCTGCCATTTCAGCAACGTGATTGCGATGAAGCTTACGTACGGGAAATTCACTTTGCCTCGCTTCGGCGACACTCAATGCGCGGTGTTTTGGGGCAATAACCCGCATGAGTCGGCCCATCCCGCTCTTGACGGATATAAACACGCGCGCCGGCATGGCGCCAAGCTGATCGTCATCGATCCGCGCAAGACCCGGATTGCCGAGGAGGCCGATATCCACGTTCCGCTGCTTCCCGGCACCGATGCGGCGCTGGCATTGGGAATGCTGAACGTGATTATCAATGAGGAGCTTTATGATAAGGAATTCGTCCGCGATTGGACAGTAGGATTTGCTGAGTTGAAAGAGCACGTTCAGAAATATACCCCTGAGAAGATGGGGCGGATCTGCCGTGTTCCGGCCCAGCTAATCGTGGACTCGGCGCGGATGTTCGCCGCCCATGCCCCGCGTACGGCGGTCATGCTGGTGTCTGCCGCCGAGCACCATTCTCACGGTGTCCAGACGGTCCGGGCCGTTGCTTCGCTGATTGCTATCTGCGGGACTTTTGATGCTCCGGGTGGGAATATTTACGTGGACTCCTTGACTCCAAATGAACCTGAGCTTCCTCAGGATTCGTGGAAGCGCCGCCGGATGGGGGATCAGGAGCATTCTTTTTATACCGAAATTGTCGATGAGTGCCAGCCAATGGTTCTTCTCGATGCGACGGAGCAGAAGCCTTGCCCTGTCGAGGTTTTCATCATGCAGGGAATCAACCCGGTTCTCACCTGGCCGAATGCCCGCCGCGTACGCGAAGCTCTGCTCGCGTTGCCGCTTGTTGTGGTGATGGATGTCTTCATGTCCGAGACCGCTGAGATGGCTGATCTTGTTTTGCCGGCGGCGACCTGGCTGGAGCGCGATGAGTTGATCGATTACGGGTACTATCAGGCCGCGCCTTATCTGAATATGGCGCATAAGGCGGTTGATCCGCCTGGAGAATGCTGGCCCGACTGGAAGCTCTGGCTGGCATTGGCCAAGCGGTTGGGTCTGGAAAAATATCTGCCGTGGAACACACTGGACGAGGTGATCGATTTCCAGCTCACGGGCACACAGTTCAACTGTGCCAAACTAAGAGAAAACCGTAAAGGCTTTTTCTACGGCGCGAGAGCCGAGCGGCGTTATCTCAAGGAGGGTTTTCGGACGCCATCCGGCAAAGTGGAGCTCTATTCCAAGCGTCTGGCTGATGCGGGGCTGTCGCCTTTGCCGACTTTGCCTCCCGACCAGGAAAAGTTTGGAGAAGTGGAGATGGATCCAGGTTATCCATTCCTCCTTACGACGGGAGGAAGGGAAATGGGTTACACGCACTCGCAATATCATGAGGTGGCGAAGCTGAACGCGATCTCTCCCGGTCCGTTCGGGGATATTCATGCGGAGGATGCGGGCCGCCTGGGGATTCACGATGGCGACTGGATTGAAGTGGTCAGCCCGGTGGGAAGAGCCAAAGTGCGCGCCAGGGTGACGGATGAATTGGCAAAAGGGGTAGTGCATTTGCCGCATGGCTGGCCGCGGGAAGGTAATGCGAATCTGCTCACCGATCATGCGGCGCGGGATCCGATTTCCGGCTATCCGCCGCTGAAAGGGGGACGCTGCGCAGTCAGACCGATAGGAGACCATTGATGAAAACACTCGGCGTATTGAGGGATGCGGTCGGAAAGTTCGGCGATGCGCCGTTTCTGATCGAAGAAAGCAGAACCCTGAGCTTTCGGGATGTTGATCGTCTCTCCAGCAATCTCGCCCTGAGCCTGCGGGAACTGGGAGTAGCCGCAAAGGACCGGGTTGCTCTATATATGAACGGAGCTTCCGAATTCGTCATCGCTCGCCTGGGGACGCAGAAGCTGGGCGCCTGGATAGTCCCCGTCAACACCCGTTTGTTAGCCCGAGAAGTCGAGCACATTCTGAGCGATTGCGAGCCCAAATACCTGGTAGCCGATGTTGCCCTGCTTGCAAACCTGCCGGAGCAATGGCGCAAGCGCGCCATAACGGTCGGTCGCGAAGGAGAGGGGTTGGCCCGGTACGAAGATCTGGTGGCAGCGCAAACTGGCCAGGAGCCACGGGTCGAACTCGATCCGGAAGATGGAGCGATGATCCTCTACACGTCCGGCACCACCGGTCGAGCGAAAGGAGCGGTGATACGACACCGAAACTCCTGCGCATCGGGACAGTGGATTCTTCAGGCGACGGGCCTTAAGGCTAAAGATGTTCTTCTCTCCTGCATTCCTATGTACAGCGCTTCCAGCATGAACGGCTACCTTATCGCCAGCCTGATGACCGGCACTCCCTGGGTAATTACGGAGAAGTTCAGCCCGGAGGATGTGCTGAAGAAAATCGAAGAGAGAAAAGTCACCGTTCTCCATGCAGCCGGCGCCCAGCATGGGCTTATCGCCAATCACCCGAGCTATGCAACCCGGAATCTTTCTTCTCTCAGGTTGCTCACCTGGTCGAATGTCTTGCCGCTGGACATGCTCAAAAAGATGCAGGCGCGCCTTGCGGGTATTCAATTCATTCAGTTTTATGGGATGACGGAGACCTCTCCGATAGGGACGCACATTTCGACGCCGGCCATGCTGGAGAGGCCGACCTCATGCGGAAAACCGATGGCTGGATTCGCCGACATTCGACTGGTGGATAGCGAGGGAAATAATGTGAGCCCGGAGACTCCGGGAGAAATCTCCATCCGCTCCTCCGGCCTTATGAAAGAGTACTACAAGAATCCAGAGGCTACGCGGGAAGCGGTGCGGGACGGATGGTTCTATACCGGCGATCTGGGGAGAATGGACGGAGACGGCTATCTCTATATCGTGGGTCGGATCAATGACGTGATTAATCGTGGCGGAGAGAAAATCTTCGCGCCTGAGGTGGAGTCGGTTCTCCTTTCCCATTCCGCAATTCAGGACGCTGCCCTGGTGGGAATCGGCCATTCGGTTCTGGGGGAAGAACCGAAAGCATTTGTGGTGAAGAAACCCGGAGCCGAGGTCAGCGCAGAGGAGTTGCGCCAGTTTTGTCAGGGAAAGCTCGCCAGGTTTAAAATCCCGAGCGAGTTTGAGTTTCTGAATGATCTCCCAAAGAATAGCATGGGGAAAACGCTCAAGTATCTGCTGAAGGAGAAGAAAATTTCGCCGTAGCGGCGCCTGGCAAGCGTCAGTAGCGCCACCGGATCTTCCTTGTCGGGAGTTGCTCCGAATCCCCCTGTTGAGTTAGAGTGGGTTTTGTCGTGGTCCTCCACAGTTTGGAAACTGAACTTCACATTTACTGAGGGACGCAAATGGCTGCAAATCGAAGGAGAATTGGGTTTTTGACACCGCTGGCGGGATTGCTGCTCGTTTTGGTTTTGGTGAATGTGCTCGTGAGCCTGGGCAATCAATTTCTCCGCGTGGAAGTGACGGAGCGGCAGCAGTTCATCACTCAAAGTATTCAGTTGGAGGCATTAAGTCGAGAAATCGTGACGGCTTTACTGACCATCGCGGTGAAAAATAAGGACGACCAGCTTATGAGTTTGCTTGCGTCGCATGGCATTAGCGTTGCCGGCGAGCCTAAAGCGTCGGGGGGCGCAAAGTGATGTCTATAGAAAATGAGTCAAGCACAACAGAGCAAGTCCCGGATGAGGACGTGGCGCAACCTCAGAGCGTCGAGCGACGCGCCTCAAGACTTCCCCTGATTCTAACCGTCGTTTCCCTGCTGGTTTGGTTTGGTTTTCAAACGGTACAGCTTGTGCTCGAGCGGAGCCACCTGATTTCTTTGAGAGCGAATATGGAACCCGCGATGCAGGAATCGCAGAAGATGCGCTCGCAGCTGGAAAGTCTGATAAATAAAACCGCTGAGCTCGCGGCCAAGGGCAATGCAAGCGCCAAGACCGCCATCGACGAGCTGGAAAAGCGAGGCATTCCGATCAAAGGCGCCGCTCAGCCCTCGAAATAGAAACCGCGAGAAGAACCCATCAAAAGGACCTGACCTTTCATGAGGAGTTATGGCAGTAACGAATAATCTCAGAGATTTTCTAAATCGGCTTGAAGAGCGGCTGCCGAACGATTTTATCCACATAGGACGGACGGTCGCGCCGGACCGATATGACGTCACGGCACTGCTGCAGCATCTTGAAAACGAGAAGAGGTTCCCGGCGCTGCTGTTTGAAAATCCCCTGAACCTCAAAGGAAAAGCTTCTGCCTTCCCGCTCCTCAGCAATCTCTTTGCGACCCGGCGCCGGTGCGCGGTCTCATTGGGGCTCGAGCCCGAAGACGAAGCCCTGCCTCTCAGCCTCGAATACGCAAAACGGGAGGAGAAGCTCATCGCTCCGGTCGTCATTCCGAAGCGAGAGGCGCGGGTGAAAGAGGTTGTGAAATTGGGCGAAGACGCGGACCTTTTTGAATTTCCGGTTGTGCGTCACCATGCGATGGACCCGGCGCCTTACATCGACATGACTCCAGTCATGAAAGACCCGGAAGAGGGCTTCTACAACGTGGCTTTCCTACGCAACATGATCCAGGGGAAGAGAAGGCTCGGGATTCACATGTCGCCGCGGCACAACTGGCAGATCCACCGGAAGAACGAAGAGAAGAAACGTCCCACTCCAGTGGCGATTGTGATCAGCCATCATCCCGCATTCTATCTCGGCGCTCTGAATGTCTCTCCTTTCGGCGTCGACGACTATTCTCGGATCGGCGCCATCATGGGAATGCCGCTTCGGCTTACGGCATCGGAAACCTGGGGCGAAGAGTTTATGGTGCCCGCCGATGCGGAAATCATCATCGAGGGGCACGTGCTTCCGAATATTAGAGAGGTGGAGGCGCCCTTCGGGGAATTTACCGGCTATTACGGTCCGCAAAGGCTCCGTCCCGTAATCGAGGTGGCGGCGATCACGCACCGGCGCGATGCCATTTTTCAACACGTATTTGTCGGGCACCGCGACAACTGGGTCCTCGGCGGCATTCCAAAAGAGGGGAGCCTTTTCAATCTGATCCGGGGCATCGTTCCGACAGTGAAAGCGGTCTATTTTCCCATCTCCGGCTGCTGCCGGCTTCACTGCTATATCTCTATAGATAAAAAAATAGACGGGGAGACGAAGCAGGCGGCGCTGGCGGCGCTGGCCGGCTGCGATTTCGTCAAGCACGTCGTCGTCGTGGATGCCGACGTCAATATCTACAACGAAGAAGAAGTCCTGTGGGCCATAGCGACACGGGTGCAGGCGGTGGAGGACGTGGACATCATCAAGAACGTCAAGGGGAATACGCTGGATCCGTCCCAAACCGACGACATTATGACCACAAAGATGATTATCGACGCGACTTGCCCGGTGCAAAAACCCTTTGCCGCCCGTGTCGAGGTTCCCAAAGAGGCGCTGGAGAGAATCAAGCTGGAAGATTTCATCTCGCGGCCGGTTCTCGACCGCCTCCCGAAAATTTAAGTTGAGAGGGAAAGCGATGACGAAGATTTTTTGGGTGGCGTGTCCGGAGTGCAACGGAAAATTTTACTGCCAGTGGCACGAGTTGCGCCATAAAAGGATTCAACTCCTTTGTCCTTACTGCGGCCATCGATTTTTGGACGAGGAAAGTCCTGAGATCACGGAGTGAGGCCGTAGTCCAAACAAAGATTGCGGCGAAACCCACTGTATTGAAAATTCCCATCGGGATAAGGTTGAAACACATATGTCTTTAGACCTGCGCAGCTTCATTGAAAAGGTCCGGCAGGAATCTCCTGAAGAGATATTAACCATCAGCAGAGAGGTGGATCCTCGCTTCGAGATCACGGCTCTGGTGGCAAAGCTCGAGCAGGAGAGGCGATTTCCGATCCTGGTTTTTGAAAACGTCAAAGGCACCAAATTCCCTGTTGTGACAAACGTGCACGCCTCGCGGCGGCGCCTGGCTTCGGCCATCGGCTGTGAACCGCGGGGCGCCGTGGCGCACTACCTGCGGAGAATCGAGCGTCCCATTCCACCCAAAGAGATTGATACGGGGCCCGTCAAAGAGGTCATTCTGAAGGGCGCCCAGGTGGACCTTCGTGCCATCCCTCAGCTCGTCCATCACCAGGACGATGCAGGGCCCTATTTGACGGCCGGCATTACCCTCGCCAGGGATCCCCTGAGCGGCCGGTTGAACTGCAGCTTCAACCGCTTGATGTTTATCGACAAGAACCATACCTCCATCCATCTGACGCTGGCGAAGCATCTGTGGGAATTTTATACCAACGCAGAAAAACTGAAGCAGCCACTCGAGCTGGCCATCATCCTGGGGGCGCACCCCGCCTGGAGTCTCGGGGCGCTCAATATCGGCTCCATCGACGAGGAAGAGTATTTCCTGATGGGATCCCTGGCGGGCGAACCAATGGAAGTGGTGCCCGCGGAAACCATAGATTTGAAAGTGCCGGCCCGGGCGGAAATGATTTTGGAAGGCGAGATCCTCCCCTTTGAAAGAGTGGACGAGGGCCCGTTTGGCGAGTTCACCGGCTACTCTCTGGGCAGCCGGAAGCGCGAGGTTTTTCACGTCAAGGCCGTCACGCATCGCAAAGACGCCTTTCTGCATGACATTGCGGTGGGGCACATTGACCATCTCCTGCTTTCTACCATTCCCATGGAAGCCAATCTCTTCCGGTCCGTGAGAGCGATGGTGCCCTCGGTGAAGGCGGTGCGGATTCCGGCGCCGTTTACGGTTTACGTTTCCATTGAGAAAAAAACCGAGGGGCAGGGAAAGAACGCAATCCTGGCGATCCTCGGCTCTGATCTATACATGAAGCACGTTATCGTCGTGGACGACGATATCGATATCTTTAACGACCAGCGAGTACAGTGGGCGGTAGGTACGCGCTGCCAGGCAGACCGGGATGTAGTGA
>JACQUW010000309.1 GCA_016210115.1 Deltaproteobacteria bacterium
TAAAAACTGAGAACTAAAAATTCAAAACTTTAGAACCCTTCTCACTTAACTCTCTCCAGATACTTACCCTCCGAAGGGTCCACTCTAACTTTGTCTCCAACCTGAACAAAAGGAGGCACCTGGATCATAACGCCGGTCTCGAGTTTGGCCGGCTTGTATGATGCCGAGGCCGTGGCGCCCTTCATCGTCGGCTCCGTTTCCACGACCTGCAGGTCCACCGTAGGCGGAGGACTTATGCCCACCGGTTTGCCGTCGAAAAATTCGATCTCCACCACCTCGTTGGGCAGCAGATAGGAGAGTAGATCTCCAATCTCCTCGGCCCCCAACGAAACCTGCTCATACGTTTCGGTATCCATAAACGTATGAAAATCTCCGTCAGCGTAGAGGTATTGCATCTTCCGGGTATCCAGCACAGCCTGCTCGATTCGATCCTCCGAGCGAAACTTGCGCTCCGTCCCCACCCCGGTCTTGAGGTTCTTCATTTTGGTCTGCATAAAGCCGCGCTTATTCCCGGGGGTGAGGTGATTCACCGAACTCACTCGGTAAAGGTCTCGCTCGTAAACGATAATCATTCCGGGTCTCAGTTGTGTCGCGTTGATCATAAGTCACTGTCAAAGAATTTATGAAACTTCACCCTAGTGCATAGCAAATAGCCACCCGCATCTCAACCCACCATCAGGCGGATGCCACATTACCGGGCTCAAGTCCTACGCATAAAGCCCGCGCCACAGCATTGCCCGAGCCACGCGGCTTACGCCGATCATTAGGGCGGCAAGCCGCATATCCACCTTCTCCTTGAGGCTCACCTTGAGAACCTCTTGAAACGCCCGGCTCAGTATGTCCCGCAGCCTCTTATTGACCTCCGCCTCCGTCCAGAAGAAGTTTTGCAGATCCTGCACCCACTCAAAATACGAAACGATCACCCCACCCGCGTTGGCAAGGACATCCGGAATGACAAAGATCTCCTTTTCACGAAGGATCTCGTCAGCGTCGAGAGTCGTGGGCCCGTTTGCCCCCTCCGCCAGAACCCTGCACCTTAATTTGCCGGCGTTCCTGCCGGTGATTTGCATGCCTAATGCGGCCGGAACCAGAATGTCGCATTTGAGTGTCAGAAGATCTTCGTTAGAAACCGGATGGCCATAAGGACAGCCGCTGAGGTCGCGATTCTTTGCGGCATACTCCAACATACGATGCACCGGAAGACCGGCCTCGTCGTAAAAACCTCCGCTCTGATCCGAAACGCCGATCACTTTAACTCCCAGATCGGCAAGTTCCTTCGCTGCAACCGAGCCCACGTTGCCAAAGCCTTGAACCGCCGCCGTCGCGCGTGAAAGATCCATCCCAAGATGCCCGGCCGCTTCAATAATGATGTAGGTAAGTCCTCTGCCCGTAGCTTCCCGTCTCCCCAGCGTGCCGCCAATGTCCAGGGGTTTGCCTGTGACAATCTCCGGCACCGCGTGCCCTTTGTGCTGGCTGTAGGTATCCATTACCCAGGCCATGACTTGCTCGTTTGTCCCCATGTCCGGCGCCGGGACGTCGACTTCGGGGCCGATGAAATTGAGTATCTCCGCCGTGTAGCGCCTTGTCATGGCTTGAAGTTCCGCCCGCGAAAGCTGCATGGGATCGCAGGCAACTCCCCCTTTCGCCCCGCCGAGCGGCAGGCCCACAAGCGAGCACTTCCAGGTCATCCACATGGCCAGAGCCGATACTTCGCCCAGATTGACATCGGGGTGATATCGGATGCCTCCCTTGAACGGGCCGAGGACGTCGTTGTGCTGAACCCTATAACCGGTGAAAACATGCACGCGCCCGTCGTCCATCCGAGTCGGAACGCTCACAATAAGAGAGCGATCCGGCCTCCTCAGGCGCACTGCCACATTGCTGTCCAGATTCAGTCGCTCCGCCGCCACTTCAAGCTGTTTGACCGCCATCTCACTGGCCGGGCTGCGCCACTCAACAGTTGCCATACAAACTCCTTTCACTTGACCTGAGAGATTTCCGGGTCAGATTCTAGGCGAATCTCTTAAGAAATGTAAGGGACCGCGCGCACAGGGGGCGGAGAAACATAAAAACTAACACGCTGGATTGAGAGTGAGATTGGCCCTAAGCGGCCAGTTCAGTCTCCGGCTCTTCGCGCTTTGCGCCCGGCCGCCTCTTAACCCGGAGGCCAGCCGAGCGTCCGGCCTCCCAATAGATGAAAGTGAATATGATAGACGCTTTGTCCTGCTGCGGGGCCGCAATTCACCACCACCCGAAATCCGTCTCCGGCAATTCCGTGACTTTCCGCCAATCGATTTGCGGCAGAGAAAATCTCAGACAAAATCCCCTTGTCTTCTTCTCCGAGATCCAGAAGCGTAGCCACATGCTTTCGAGGAATGATCAGAAGATGGACCGGAGCCCTGGGATTGATATCTTTGAAAACCACGACCGTTTCATTTTCATAGACGATCGAGCCCTTGATTTCTCTATTGGCAATTCCGCAAAAAAGACAATCAGCCATCGCAATGTTCTCCTTCCTTCCGGCTCTTAGAGCCCGTCTTCAGGACAGAAAGCTCGAACTGTGCCTTCCTGGATCTCCAAGGGAATTTCCTGCAGAGACGCGCCGTAGCAGGGACCCCCGATACACTCCCCGGTCGTCGGCTCGTAGACCGCTCCGTGATTCGCGCAGATGAGGTAACGCTTGTCCTCTGTGAAGAACCGGTTCTCCACCCAATCCATCGAGATCGGCATATGGCAGCACCGGTTCACATAAGCAAAGAGCTTCCCCTCGTAGTTCACCAGAAATCCTTCCAGTGTGAACCCGCGGCAGCGGATGCGAAACTTCTTTGTCGTGCCGCGCAGAAGCTCATCGCTTTGAGCCACCACTTTGCCCTTTTGTGACCTCTCTCTTCTCACGAATGTTTCCTCCGGCCCTAGTCGGCCAAAACAGCGACATCGCCCGGAGGGCAGCCGACCAATACTTCTCCGCGCTCCATTATGACGGGGAGGCGATATAGCGAGAGACCTTTGCAGGGACCTTCAATGCAAAGGCCGGAGTCGGGCTCATAAATCGCGCCGTGCGTCAAACAGATCAGGTGGCGGCGATCCTCGGTAAAGAACTGATAACGGACAAAATCGAGCGGCGTGGTCATGTGCCGGCAGCGATTGACGTAGGCGTGGAAATTGCCATCATAATTGACCAGGAATCCATCGATCCTGTGCTTCCCGCAGACGAGCCAAAATTTCCTCACCGACCCCGGTTGCATCTCTTTTACCCGCGCAACAATCCGCGCGCCATTTCGGCTCTCCCGCTTTATCCGCCGCGCCTCCCGGGTCAGGAAAACCTTACGGACGGCCAGACCCAGGAGATACAGACCCAAAAAGATAATGGAAAGATAAATAGTGACGGCCATGATGGTGTGGCAGCGATCGTTCCGAAAACTAGTCTGAATGGTTCATGAGCACGGAGAAGAATAGAACGCGCCGGCCCGGGCAGTGACCCATCTCCTCTATGAAGATTCTTTGCCGGCGGTTTTTCGGACCCTTTTTACGTCCTGCGGAGTCTGGCTCCCCTTTAATCCCATAACCCTCATGAGCTCGCTCGCCATTTCAGCGGTGATCTGGTCTTGAATGCTCCCTTTCCCTTCCGGATCCGCCTTGAGGAACTCGACGATCTTTTCTCTGGGCACTCCCGTTTTCTCCAGCTCGTCGAGAAACTCACCGTACCCGACGTGTCCGCGCAACTCGTTGACCCGTGCAAGAAGCTTCCGGCAGTCGCCGCAGATCCTTCGCCACAGGCCGGCACGATCTCCGCAATAAGAGCACCGAGCCATTTGGATTCCGGTTCTTTTTCCAGATTTCCGCGCGTACGAAGAGAGGCTATTTTTGTGCCATCGATTCGAGCCACATACTCTGCAAGACCGGACTCAACATTCGGTTTGAAGCCACGATCCCGTTGAATACGGGGTCTTCCCGATTGAACACGAGAGCTTTTCCCCGGCCGTCGGTCACCACACCGCCAGCTTCCTCCACAATCAGAGTTCCCGCGCATACGTCCCACTCCCGGAGAGAGCGAAAAGTCAGGGTGCCGTCTCCCCCGCCACCCGCCACCATCGCGAGGCGATAGGCGATACTTCCGACCGGTTCGACACTGCAGAGTTCGGCGAATGGTTGGAATTTGCGCCGCGGTTCGGAACGGCTCACGAGAAGCCGCGCGCCTTGGACTTCCTTGCGCGATGAAACTTCAACAGACTGCCCGTTCAACTGCGCCCCGCTGCCCCGGGCAGCCAGATACAGCTGATCTTCAGCCGGGTTATAGACCACGCCCAAAACCGATCTGCCCTCTAACACGAGGCCAATCGAAACGGCGAATTGAGGAACACCCTCAATAAATTCCCTTGTGCCATCGATAGGATCCACCACCCATACCCGTCGGGAATTGAGCCTGCGCAGGTTGTCCCTGTCCTCCTCGGAAAGCCAGGCGTCTTCAGGGTACCGCCCCAAGATGATTTCCCGAATCCTGCGATTGGCTTCCAGGTCGGCTGTTGTTACAGGATTGTTTTTCCCCTTCTGTTCGATCCGATAATCTTTGCCGAAAAGCGCCATAATAATCGAGCCGGCCTCTCTGGCGGCCGCTTCGGCAAGCTGAAGTTCCTCTGTAAATTGACGTTCAGTATTCATTTGTCTTAATACCAGCGTGATGGTTCAGAACGTTGATAAACAAGTCGCGGCGCGTCTATCGCAGTTGTGCGGGGCTCTCCGAACGGGCACGGCTTTCACCTCGGGCCAAGGGGCCTAAGGGAGAGGCCGCGGAAGTCCGATAAGCCCGGTACGATTCATGATACCTGCCCACCTGTCTGCGTGCGGACACCTGCCCGCGCCCTGGCAGGTGGGCGCACAGGCAGGTCGGCCGCGGCCCGAAGCCTTTCGCCACGAGGCTCGCTTCGACTGCCCCCGCTTTCGGAGGAATGACGAAGAACACAGCCGATGAGGTTGACAGAAAAAGCAGAAATTCTTAAGCCTATAGAATTACATAACAGAAGATGGAAAATAGACAAGAGTCTCCGATCCACTGATGCTTGCATCCGCTGTCATAGGAGTCGCGCTCATCCTGGCGGGAGAGGCCCTAAGTTTCTTCCACGTTCTTCCCTGGTCGCGATACGTCTTTCCGCTGTTCTGGTACGGATATCTTCTCGTCGTTGACAGCATCAACCACCGGCTCCACGGGCAGTCCCTGATCTCCTCCCGGTTTGAAGAGTTCGCTTTCATGTTGCCGATTTCAGCATTCTACTGGTATCTCTTCGAATGGTATAACTTGGTCGTCCAAAACTGGACCTACATTAACACGCCCTCCGAGAAGTGGATCGAGGTGACGATGAAACTTGTGTCATTCGCCACCGTGATCCCCGCGATTTTCGAGACCGAACATCTTCTCAGCTGGTTTGTGAAAACGCGCAGGCGAAAAATTCGCCTATATAGCTCCTACAAGCCGAATAGATCCTTGTTGCCGATTGGGGCAACCGGACTGCTTCTTTCCGTGCTTCCCCCGCTGCTACCCAAGCTTTTCTTCTGGGCGGTATGGATCGGTCCTCTCGTGCTCTTTGATACGATTAACTATTACCTCGGCCGCCACTCATTCCTACGCGACTGGCGGTCACGCGACCTGAGCAGAACCGCTCTTTTTCTTCTCGCAGGCTATGTTTGCGGGTTTTTTTGGGAATTTTGGAATTACTGGGCTTACACAAAATGGGTCTACACCGTCCCTATCCCCAACATGCCGCACATTTTCGAGATGCCCGTCCTTGGATTCCTTGGTTTCGGGCCTTTTGGACTCGAAACCTGCGCTTTCTGGACCTTGGTGTGGGGAAGAGAAAAACGCTGAAATCTTGGCTCTGCCGCCGCGCTACAGCGGGAGAAAGCTCTGGTCCTTGATCTTCTGCGCGCCCGCCCGGACCATCTCTGAGATAGCCCGCTCCGAATCTCCCGGTTGAAGGTTGACACCACGCACCGCGTCCTCGATCAGCACAATCTTGAATCCCTCTTTCAGACCATCGAGAACGCTGAATTTCACGCAATAGTCTGTTGCCAAACCTCCCATGAAAATCCGCTCGACGCCGCGACCCCGCAGAAGATCCGCCAGAGCGGCGCCAGAGGAATCCTTCCCGTCGAACGCGGAGTATCCCTCTTCATCAGGACCCGTCCCTCCAGAGATGACAACAACGTCGTTTCCAAGCTTCAGATCAGGATGAAATTCCGCCCCCCGCGTTCCCCGGATACAATGAGGCGGCCATTGACCTCCGCCCGTAACAAAATGGCTCGTCTTTTCCGGATGCCAGTCCCGCGTGGCGAAGATCGGCAGGTTCGCTTTCCTGAATTTATCAATGCAGCGGTTCAGTACCGGAACCACTCTGTCACCCTCCGCGACCGCCAGAGCCCCGCCCGGACAGAAGTCGTTTTGAACATCAATAATCAGAAGAGCGTCTTTACCCGGCATCAATTTTTATTATAATCAAAAGCGGCAGGCTTGCAACGGCGATGAATCGCCTGCTAACCTGAGTGCTTATTCCAACAAACGATTGCGAAATAACCTATGGCATTGAAAGCCGTTTTCTTTGACGCTGCTGGGACCCTTTTCAAAACGGTGAGGCCGGTCGGTGAAAGCTACGCCCGGTTCGCGCAGAAATACGGAATGGATGTTGCGCCCGCCGATTTATCCGCGCGGTTTCACGTCCGTTTTTCGGACGCGCCGCCGCTCGCGTTTCCCGGCGCTCCTCCGGATCAGATTCCGCAACTCGAACGCGACTGGTGGAAAAATCTCGTGCGGGAGATTTTTCAACCCTGGGGACCCTTCCGAGATTTCGAAGAATATTTCTCCGACCTCTTTGCCTATTTCAAAAGAGCCGACTCGTGGTCTCTCTATGCCGACACTGTTGAGACCTTATCGACCTTGAAGGGACGGGGGTTCATCCTGGTTGTGGTTTCGAATTTCGATTCCCGGGTCCTTGGCATCATCGAGGGACTGGGGATTGCCCCCTGGTTTGACTCCGTCATCATATCGAGTCAGGTGGGCTATGCGAAACCTGCTCCGGAAATTTTCCATTCAGCTCTCAGTCTGCATGAGCTTGACGCTGATGAAGCCCTCCATATCGGCGATAGCCTCGACAAGGATGTGGCCGGAGCCAGGAATGCCGGCCTCACCGGAGTATGGCTGAATCGCAGGGGCTTTAGCGCTGCCGGATCGTCCACGGAGGTCCGATCCCTCAACGAGCTGGTGGCCATAGCGGACCGTCTGAGTTGATCCAGCCGGAATTATTCCCTCGCGAACGTCTGTCATGTGGAAAGATAGAAAAAAGAATCTCCGTCTGGCGGCGGATAGCCGGTTGACTTTTGGCTAAGCGGTGTTAACGTAATCACGTTGTGCAGTCCATGTGTGAATCCGTCAAACAAATACTCATAGTTCCCGCGATCGTTTTCTTCTTGCTTGCCTTGTCATCGGCGGCTTTTATGAGCTGCAGGGAGCCGGAGCCGAAAATCCAGGAACTGAAAGCTCACACCGACACAGCGCAAAAGCTGGAGCAAACGAAGAAAACCCTGCTCAGGCCCGCCATCGTCATGGATGACAACGGTGAGACGCCCGAGAAGGCTATCGAGCGGTTCCAGCTGTTGCGTAATTGGCCCGCGCAGGAAAAAGGCTTCGCGTTCGTGAGCCGGGGCTCCAGCTTCCACGTAAGAATGGTTTTTGCCCGAAAAGTTTCTACTCACATTCTCCAATCCGTGCTGATTCTCTGATTCATCACCCGCTTTCAATTCTTGAGGTCTCCGTGCCGGAGGCGTGTTTGCCTGTCGCCTGTAAGAAACTTTCCTGAATTGGACTCAAACACCTGGCATCGATCTCCTTAGCTCGTACTTCGGGAGCAGGCGCTGCCGAGTTTGCTTAGCCGAACGGCGCCCGACCTTGGTTAACCCCGAATATTTGACGTTCGCCGAAAGGAGGATAGACCATGACCCGTATAGAGAACCGGTCATTATTGTTATCAGGCGGGGACGGCGCCGGCGGAGGCGCCTTGCCGGCAACCCCCCTTACCGTTGAAGAGAAAGCCCTGGCGCTATTTCAACCGGATATACTTCTTTCCGCTGAGTACTTCCGCACCCTACAAAGAAGGCTCCAACTGGAACCCGAGGAAAAGCTCATGTTCGCTATTTTGGAAGACGCGGTCGCCTGTTTTCAAAAACACCTGCTCACTCAAAACACCAGAGGGAAAAACCTGTTCCGGGAGGTGGAAGAATGGATCCTGGCAAAGGATGCCCGATGGGTATTCTCGTTCGAGAATATCTGTGAAGTCCTGGGGTTTGATCCCGGATTTCTGAGAGAAGGTCTCATAAAGTGGAAATCCCGGCAACTCCGCGCTCATGCCAGGCCAAGGGTTATTTCCCTCAACGTGAATCACAAAAGTAAGAAGCCGTTGAGAAATCCGGCCGCGGGCCCGCAGAAGCTTCTCAAGGCAGCAGCGTATTAGTCGGTCTTGGTGAATTGTCGGCTCAACAACCGATGGACATTAGTGAAAGGAGACGGTCATGAAAATATTTAAGAAAATTTTGGTTCCCGTTGATTTCTCAGAGGAATCGGCGGACGCCCTCAGATATTCGCATTTTCTTTCCAAAGAGATGGACGCGGAACTCATCGTCCTGCACGTATTTGACAAAAGAGAAGATATTTCCGTCCTGGAGCCCTATGCGCTCCTGGAGGGCTGGCCCTTTCGAGTGGGCGAGCAAAAGCGAATTCCCGTCGACGTGTGGGTGAGAGAGAAGTGCCTTGACCTTTACAACTTCGTTCAGAAAAAGCTCCGGCGGCCGGACATGGGGAGGATCAAAAGGGAGGTGAGAATCGGAAAAACTGCTGCAAAGGAGATTTTGGCTGTGGCCAAACAGGAAGCGATCGATTTGATCGTTCTCCCGCTGCAGAAAAGGTCTCTTCTGTCGTACATGACGCTCAGTGGAACTCTGCTAAACTTGATCCGAAGATCGCGTTTTCCGGTCCTGCTGGCGCCCTCCGCTTCTGAGAATGAGCGTGCCTCGAGGCCTTTCATTTTTTTGCCGTCGTAAAAATTCCGGAAGGTTAGTGCGAGAGGAGACAATACAATGTTCCTCCGTTTGAAGCCTTCCGCCTGATCCTTCGAGAATCTTATAACCCGAAAGAGGACCAGAAATTCCACTCTGGTCCTCTTTCGTTCCGTCGTCCGAACCAGACGTTGATCAACAGCGCTTTTAAACGAGCAAAAATTCCGTGAGTGGCGGCAGCGAAACTCCCGAAAACCGGCGCCGTAACAGTCTAGACCTGCGGGCGCAGGCATCATCTGTTACCGCGAAGGTTTCGCGGGGCAAGTTCCTTCATCAGGTCCAGCTGGATTTGCTGGATCTCTAAGAGCTTCTGCCACTGGTGCTTGAGCAACACATCCAGTTTTTCATGAAGGTGTCGCACTTCGAGCTCGGCTTTTAGATTGATCTGGTAATCGTGCTCGGATCTCAGGCGGTCCCTTGCCTCCAGCCGGTTCTGACTCATCATGATGATGGGAGCCTGCATCGCCGCCAGACAGGAGAGAACCAGGTTGAGAAGAATGTATGGGTACGGGTCGAATGCATGGACCAGGACCGCATGCGAGTTCACGGCCATCCAGGCAACTAAGACCGCGAAGAACATAATAATAAACGTCCAGCTGCCGCCGAACGCGGCCACCCGATCGGCGACATATTGGCCGGGCGTCAGGTCTCTTTCAAAGGCCAGATTCAAATTCTCAGCCAGGGTCTCCTGCTCCTTCAGGCTGCTGATGACCTCCATGTCCAAACGTGAGAGCTCGCCTTTTTCTTCCTCCAACGCGTCTTCAACATATTCCGACCGAAATGCGTTGAGGCAATCCGGACAGAGCATGCTCGAGGGTGCCCATGCCGGATCACGCTTCCTGATGAGTTCCGCCACTCCCGGTCGAATCAGCTCTCCCGATATCAGCATATCGAAAGGCAAAGATTGCCCGCAATGAAAGCACGACTGCAACTTTTCGACTTTGTCTTCCACTTTGCCCTCCTTCTCAAAAACTCCCAAGGCGAACAGTCACCTAAGGCGACGTGCCGCACAACTAAGTCCGATTTATGCGCTGCCTAAACTTCCAAAGCCACGAGCCTTCTTCATGATAGATTCGGCGGAGATAGCTCAAAGTGCAAACCAAAGCGGCGATTCTAAGAGGAACGGTTACGGAATAGTGAGTGCCTGGAACCATAAGAATCCACTGCTCAAAGTTCAAAAAGCAGATGGCCGTAAGGAAGGCAAAGGTGCCGGTCAAAAAGAAGTAAACTTTTTTTCTCCGGACGACTCCCAAAAGCGTAAATGCGACGCCATGCAGCAGAAAATTGACAGTCAAAAAAAGATAGACAAAATCTCGAAAGGCCATACCTAAAAAGCTGCAATGAGCAGCCGAATTCCCGCAAGCCCAAGGGCAACGGCCAGTCCCCGAACAATCCAATCCCCGTGAAGACGAGTCGAAAGCCGGGCCCCCATCTGTGCCCCAAACACAACGCCGACGGCAAGGCCTACAGTGCGTCTGGCGCCATGCGCAAACGTCCCGGAAGCAATGTGCACTAAAGTACCGGTCAGGGCCATAATGGCCAGAATGAAATGCGAGGTGGCCGTGGCCACGTGCACGGGAAAGTTCAGCAGATGAACCAGAGCCGGGACATGGATAAATCCCCCGCCCACCCCGAGCAGGCTGGAGATAAAACCAACAAACAGGCTAAGCCCAATCCCGAGCGCCGGATTGTAGGAAAAAGTATGCCGCATGCCCTCAGCATCGATCAGACTTCGAGTCAAATGATTTTTACTCGGAACAGCCGGTCCAGCCTCTCCTGCCCTGCCGGGCTGCCATAACAGATAGGCCGATGCCACAATCATCAGCACCCCAAATACGATATCGAACAGCTTGCGGGGAATGTAGCTTGTGGTGAGCGCCCCCAGAATGGCTCCAGGAATCGTGGCGATTGAAAAGATCTTCCCGGACTTGAAGTCCACGCGCTTCATCCGCGCGTACGCGATGGAGCCGGATAACGCGTTGAAGAAAACCACCGCCAGGGAAATGCTCGTGATCAGGTCGGGGCTGTCCTTGGGAGAGATGATTAAAAGGAGGGGAACCAGCACAAAACCTCCTCCGGCGCCGATCAGCGTCCCATAAGCCCCGACGACAAATCCCAGCGGGATCAGCCAAAGATAGCGCGTCACTCTTTACCTCCCGAGGCCTCCACGCCAAGCGACCGCCTGAGTCCTGGAGCATCTCGACCCGGATTTACCGGATCTAAAGATTTCCTGGTTTTCAATGCGGCTTCAGGCTTCCATAATCAAAGACGCCGCCACAACTATTGATTGCCTGGAACTGTCCTTCCTCTTTGCCCAGTTCAAACAGGATGAAGTGAGGAATTGCCGTTGCCACAGCGTCGATTTCGTGGGAGTCGCGAACAGGTCGAATTTTGCCTCCGGCACCACCTGATACAAAATAGTATGTCCCTTTTTGCGGGATAATCCGTTCGTAATCATGGTCGTGGCCGGAGAGAACGAGGCTTGCCCGATTCGCCATCAGAATGGGCTCCAGGAACAATCTTCGCCACCGGGAGGATCGGTGCCCGGCGGCCGAGTAGACCGGGTGATGCAGGGCCACGATTTTCCACCGAGCCGAGGAGGTCCATAGAGCCTTTTCGAGCCAGGCCAGATTCGGCAGGGTCATGTGACTCCAGTTGGAATCCAACATAAAGAATTCCGCATCCCCCGCTTTGAAGGAATACCAGTGGTCGGGCATTCTGAAATAGGCCATTTCATCCCGTCCATCGTTCGTGCGCAGATCGTGGTTGCCGAACACGGGATAGAACTTCACTCCAGCCTCCAGCAGCTCCGCATAAGGCTTTTCAAACCGCTCGGCGGCCAGCGCCACGTCTCCTCTGGGATAAATGTTGTCACCAAGCATGACGGCGAAACGGAAGCCGGTTTTCTTCCGTGCTGCCTCCATCTGCTCAGCCAACCGGTACTGTTCGGGAAAACCGCTGCCACTATCCCCGAAAGCAATGAATCTGACCCGGTCGCCTGGAGAGCGCATGGGCACGGGATACTCGGAGCAGGCTTCATAACCGTACGCCTTCTGAGCGGCGCCGAGCAGAGCCACAAGAACCGCCAGCCTCACAGGAGACACGAGTTTTTTCGAAATCATCTGGTGAATTCCCCCTGAGCGCCGGTCACAGCGGTGTTTGCGCCTGCGGGGACACTCCGGGACTGCGCGCCGCGGGCTTTATCGTGGACGACCAGGCCGTCACCGCGTATCTTCGAGACCGCGATGGGGCGTAGCCCCTTCTCGTTCAGGAGACGCGGCAAGAGCTTCTGCCGGGTAAAAATCAGTAATCGCTCACCGGATTTTTCCAGCAGCAGTGAAAACTCCTCAAACGTCAACAAGACTTTAGCAAACCCTTTCGCCGGGAGAGGCTTCTTCTCAGCGACATAGGCGCTTCCCATGATGCTGCGTTTGTCCGCGGAGGAGACCACCCACATCGGGCGATGGATGCGCAGATAGAAAGGCAGCCCGGGCGGATAAGCATCATAGATCACGACCTGTTCTCTTCCAGTCGCAAACCAGGCTGCGCCGGCGGCCAAATCTACAGAGGAGCGGGAGTAGGAGACACCTTCTATGGCTTGATGGGACAGGGCAAAAAAGGACAAGAGTCCAAGACAAGAAAGAGAGAAAAAATAGCCTCTCACGGCCAAACGATCCGCCAACGTGGAATTCAAAATCATGAGGGATAGAGGAACTCCAATAAAGATGAGTGGATAAGGCAGAATGCTTAAAGCCTCACGGGTACCGCTTTTCACATGGCCCGGCAGCCAATCCGGCCAATACAGCCCCACCAGCAAAATCAGCAGCGGAAAAGCCAAAGTCAGCCACGGGAGTCTCAGAGACCATTTTTTTGCAGGACTACCGAGAATCCCCGTTACGGCTTTCGCGACAAGCATTGACAACGCGGGATACAACGGAAGAATGTAATGGGGGAGTTTGGAGGCGGAAAACGAAAAAAAGAGCAAAACGGCCCCGGTCCAGACCCACAAAAAGAAATCCAGATCGCTACGGATTTTGTTCCAGAAATCCTTCACGGCGACCGGAATAATGACTGTCCACGGAAGGAAGCCCAGAGCCAGGACCAGGATGAAATAATACCAGGGCTCGCTGCGGTTGTAACGGTTTGTTAGAAAACGCAGGATGCCTTCCTCTATGAAGATATAGCGCAAATAGCCCGGGTTTCGCTGCTCGACCAGGGCGTACCATGGACCGACAATCGCCACGAACAAACACCCGCCCCAGAACCACTCCACTTCTCTGAGAAGAAACCATTTGCGGGTAAGCACGAGATAACCAAACACCACCGATCCGGGGAGAATAAAACCGATGGGTCCCTTAATAAGAGTGGACATCCCCGCGGCGGCAAACATGATCACATAGTGGAGTTTCTTCGCCCCGGCGGATTCAATCTGGACCGCCCGGTAAAATGCGCTCAGAGCGAGCGTGATAAAAAAAGCAAAAGCCATATCCAGAATGACAGTCCGCGAGAGGAGAAAAAACTCCACGCTGGTAACCAGAATGAGAACGCCCCATCGGGCAACATCGGCGCCCAAAAATCTCCGCGCGAAGCAGTAAGTCAGAATGAGGCATCCCAATGCCGCGACCGCGGACGGTAGCCTCGCCGACCACTCGGAAACGCCGAAGATTTTGTAAGAGAGCGCGATGGTCCAGTAGTGGGCTATAGGCTTATCCAACCGCGGGATAAAGTTGTAATGCGGCGTCACCCAGTCCCCAAGCAGCAAAACCTCCCGCGCAATTTCGGCGTTTCTGCCCTCGTCGGGATCAAAGAGCGCGGCTCCACCCAGATTGTTGAATAATATGAATAGAACAAGAGGTAAAAACCATACCAGCGATGAAACGCTCTGCACCCATGAGGAAGAGCCGCTGGCTCTTTGAAAAGCCGAATCACCTTCTATCAACATTCGATCCATTAGATAGACACCTAGATAGACACCCTGGCGGCAAGAAACTTACGGTTTTAAAATAGGATTGATTCCCCTCACCCTAGCCTTCTCCCCCAAGAGCACTTAAAAAGTCGCCTTACCTTGGCGGCAAGGGGGCCTAAGGTAGGGCATCTATGTCAGCACGTTTATTGCTTTCACTATCGTCGCTAGCGCTCTCTTCCTGGCAAAATCAGGCTAAAGGAATCGTAACAATCGGACCGTCCCGGTCGGGCTGGAACGGAAAGCCGCTCGGATGGAAAATCAGATCAGAAAAATCTGATCGACTTTGTAGATGGGAAAGATTTTTTTTGGAAACGCTCTCCACCTCCGTGGAGGCACGGGTCCATCGACCCGAGATAGAAATGGGTAAACCGCGTCAACCAAATTCCCGGTGCGATATTTCGTTACGATGGTATCATCCGATAAACCAATCGCCTCTCCCAAACCTTTCAAGGCGGTTACAACTGCCTCATCCACATCGGCATCGTGATAGTGGAGAAGGCCACTATCTTCGAAAAACTCGATGGCTAGAAGCGAAAGCCAAATAACAACAAACG
The DNA here is from genome assembly GCA_016210115.1 of Deltaproteobacteria bacterium. Taxonomy (GTDB): domain Bacteria; phylum Desulfobacterota; class Binatia; order UBA9968; family UBA9968; genus JACQUW01. The sequence goes on from JACQUW010000309.1 coordinate 14,617, forward strand.
CGGCGGCTATCGACCTTCGAAACATGATTCAACTATAGGAGCGGGCCCCGTGAGTGTCAAGCGAGGCGGGCTCTGTGTCGAACTGGTGAACCTTTCATAGATGAGGCGCGGACAGGGGCCTGTCCCGAAGCGAGGAGACGTCCGATACTGAAGTGACTTCAGGGCAGCGAAGCTCACCGGTTAAGTCCTGCGGAGCAGAAAAACCAAGGCCCATCGGCTCCGGCTGAAGAGCAGGTTCCCTCCGTGTCTCTTAAGCGCCGCATCTTTTGCACTAGAGCGACCAGCGCGGCGTCTTAAAAACCGCGAAACTCTCTCTCTTCCCGATCCTCGATCTCAAGCTGGATCGTCGTATGTTCGATGGAAAACTGGTTCTTTAACTCCTCTTCGATCCTATCGAGGATCAGGTGAGGATCCCCGTCGGGGTTGATGACCGCGTGGGCGCTCAATGTAAAAACACCGGACGTCACAGCCCACACGTGGAGATCATGAATCTTTCTGACGCCGCTTACCTGCTCCATAGCTTTATGGACATCCGCGACATTGATCTCGCTGGGAACAGACTGCATCAAGATGTTGATGGACTCTTTGACCAGGCTCCATGAGGTATAAAGAATGAGGCAGCCGATAAACAGGCTGATCAGCGGATCCGCCAGATACCATCCACTGAAGAACATCACCAAGCCGGCAACGATGGCCCCGATGGACCCCAGCGCGTCACCGAGCACGTGGAGGAATGCGCCTCGAATATTGAGACTATGGTGGTACGAGCCGAACAGAATAATTCCCGAAACGATGTTCACCAGCAAACCCAGTGATGCTACAGCAAGCATAGGCGCGGTCTGAACCTCCGGCGGGTCGAAAATACGGTAATACGCGGCATGGAAAATCACCCCAACAATAAGCCAGAGGATCAAACCGTTGATTAGAGCGGCCAGGATCTCCATACGGTGGTAGCCGTAGGTCTTCTTTGGCGTCGCCGGCCGCCGGGTCATCTGGAAAGCGAAGAGACTCAGGCTTAAGGCCGCTATGTCCGAAAGCATGTGACCGGCGTCTGAAAGCAGCGCCAGGCTGTTCGTCATAAGCCCGCCGACCAATTCGGCCACAAAATAAAGCGCCGTCAGAGTGAGAGTCACTTTTAACCGGCGACTTTCCGCTGCTCGCTGCATCGACTTTTCACTACAGAAAAGAGAACCCGCCGCGGATCCGGCCGCCAGAGACAGTCCGCTTCTTCATCTCACGACGTTTTGTGAAAGCCCTTCATCCAGCAGCTCGGAAAAAAAGGCGCTGGATTCCGGGGAATCCCAAATCCTATAACCCACAACCTTGGCAACGATATCCCCTTTACGGTCGATGAAAAAAGAAAGGGGAATCGACCAGGCGCCGTACTGGTCGGAGACAGCGCCATCCGGATCCAGCAGTGACGTAAAGCTCAGGCCCAGATCGGAAAAGAACCTCTGAACCTCCTCCCGATTTTCTTTATAGTTCACAGCCGCGACCTCAAGCCCACGATCCCTGAACTGCCGGTAGATCTTTTCCATCGTCGGCATTTCACGCCTGCAAGGGAAACACCAGGTCGCCCAAAAGTTTAGAAAGACTACTTTGCCCCTGAAGCTCTGGAGGGTCACTTTTTGTCCGGAGGCGTTCTCCAGCACAAAATCCGGCGCCGGGATCTTTGGTGTCGGTCTCTCAAGCGCGAGCTTCCTGCTATACTCCTCCACCGCCGGAGCGGGACCTCTTTGACGCTGCACAAGGCTTCCGCCAATCTTGACCAGAGCCACGAAACCCAAAGTAGCAGCAATATAGACCCCCACAACTCTTGTCCATGCTGTTTTTGCCATTTCGCCTATCCTAAACGCACAGTTACTCTTTTGCTTTCAAGAAATAGAGGAAACCGAAGCTTCTCATGTAACCGGCTTTCTGGCTTGCCTCCTCATCGTCCCCAAAATAGATATCGACTCTCTTGCGGCCCCGTATGGCGCCTCCCGTGTCCTGATTCAAGACAAAACGGGAAATAGGTTGCCAGCCGATCAAATTGCTCCGCTCATCGAGAATCGGCTGATACGTCATTATAAACGCTATGGCGCCTTTCGGAAAAAAACGCGCATCAGTCGCAATCGAGCGCCCGCGCGTCAGTGGTACCTCGAGGCTGCCAAGCGGACCGTTCTCGACAAACCGAAAAAACACATAGCTCTCGTTTTCAGAAAAAAGACCTTCCATCTCCCCGGGATGCTCTAAGAGATAGCGGCGCAGGCGCTGCATCGAAACTTCCTCGGCGGCCAGCTTGCCTCTATCAATCAAGATCCTTCCGATGCTCCGGTAGGGCCTCCCATTCGAGGCATGGTAGTTAAGATGAAGCAGGCGTCCATCCTCAAGCTTCAAGAGACCCGAGCCCTGGATGTGGAGAAAAAAAAGCTCCACCGGATCCTTCACCCAGGCAATTTCGTAACCTTTTCCCCTGAGACGCTCCAGAGTATCAATCTCATGGCGGGAAAAATAGGGGGCAAACCGGTCTTCATCCATTCTCCCGACTATCTTGTCCGCCCGGTAGCGGGGCCTTAAAGTGATCAGTTGCGCCTCGATCAGATCTGCAGGTTTTCGATAGATCGGAAAGCGGAACTCGTCGCTCTGCGCGAGGCTTCCCTCGATAACAGGCTGGTAATATCCGGTAAAGAGAACATCGCCTTTTTGTTCCTCTTCTAATGCCGGGTAGAAATAAAAACGGTTGCGGATCTCTTCGGAAAGGACCTCCGGCCGGTCCCAGAGATCCAAAATCTCGATGAAGGAGAGAAGAGAATCCTTCACTTCACGGACCGTGAAGCGCGCCGGGGCCTCGCCGGCAAGCCGTTCAGGAGGCAGGCGGCTAAGATACTCAAGGCTTCCGCGGATAGCGCGGCGAAGAGACTCCCGGTCCAGATCATCCCTGAAGAAAGTGAAATCAGACTCCTGGCCCCGCGCTTCCAGGAGTGGAGAAAACAACAGAAAAAGAGAAAGAAAAAGCCCCCTCGCCGTGGCCCGAACCGTCACCACTTGAACCTCGCGTTCATTTCGGGCAGATTTTTGTCGTTGACTGAGAAAGAAATCAAGCAGGAAGCCGTTACGGTCCTGGGGCACCTTCCCGAGGAGTTCCGCAGCCGTCTGCACAACCTGGAGATTGTCGTCGAGATCAGACCGAAACGGAACATGCTCAAGGCTCTGGGCCTGGACCCTCGCCGCGTCACGCTCTACGGTCTCTATGAAGGCACGCCACTACCCGAACGATCTTTTCTTTCGCCACCTCTACTACCCGATAAGATTACTATTTTTTCTGAGCCTTTGCTGAGGGATTTTCAAGACCCGGAAGAGCTGCGCAACCAGATCCGGCTCACCCTTCTACACGAACTCGCCCACTACTTCGGGATCTCTGAAGAAGATATCGAAGACCTGGGATACTAGCCCGACGAGTCACGGCAGACAGCGTCCTCGGAAAAAGTTCCTCTACTGAGGAAAGTACCCTACAGCAAGCAAGAAACCCTTCCCGCGCCTTTTCTCTTTACAGAGGGTTTATGAGCGCTTGCCCTTTCGGCCTGGCCGGCTTGTGCTGAGCCGGCCATTTGTCTATGATACGCCAAAAGCGCGAATGGAGACACCATGTTTGGACTCGGGCCTTTGGCGATCGTTTTGATCCTAGCGGCGATCCTGCTGATCAGCGGCATCAAAATATTGCGGGAATACGAGCGGGCCGTTATCTTCCGGCTCGGGCGCATGGTGGAGTCCCGGGGTCCCGGGATCACCTACGTGATACCAATCATCGAGAAGATGATGCGGTTGGATCTGCGTACGGTTACAATGGACGTCCCTCCTCAGGACGTGATCACGCGCGACAACGTATCGGTGAAGGTCAGCGCGGTTTTGTACTTCAGAGTGTTGGACCCTAACCTGGCGGTTCGGGAGGTGGAGAACTATCTATTTGCGACTTCCCAGTTGGCCCAGGTGACTTTGCGCAGCGTGTGCGGTCAGGCGGAGCTGGATGAGCTATTGGCGGAGCGGGAGCGGATCAACAGTCGCCTTCAGGAGATACTGGATGCGCAGACGGATCCGTGGGGCATCATGTTTTCATTGGTGGAGCTGACTCACATCGACGTGCCTCAGGAGATGCAGCGCGCGATGGCGAAGCA
>JACQUW010000310.1 GCA_016210115.1 Deltaproteobacteria bacterium
CACCTGAGCGGTCAGGTTGCCGGCCATGATATTGACGCTCTCGGTCAGGTCCTTCCAGACGCCGCTCACGTCACGAACCTGCGCCTGGCCGCCGAGCTTACCTTCGGTGCCGACCTCGCGCGCCACTCGGGTCACCTCGGCGGCAAAGCTCCGCAACTGGTCCACCATCGTGTTGATGGCTTCTTTGAGCTGTAAGATTTCGCCGCGCACGTCGACGGTGATTTTTTTCGACAGGTCGCCATTGGCGACGGCGATGGTGACGTCCGCGATATTTCGCACCTGCGCGGTCAGATTGCCGGCCATGAAGTTCACGCTGTCGGTAAGGTCTTTCCAGGTGCCGGCGACTCCCGGCACCGCGGCCTGGCCGCCGAGCTTCCCTTCGGTGCCGACCTCGCGCGCGACGCGCGTGACTTCAGCGGCAAAGCTCCGCAACTGGTCCACCATCGTATTGATCGTGTCCTTGAGCTGTAAGATTTCTCCCTGGACGTCGACGGTGATTTTTTTGGACAGGTCGCCGCTGGCGACCGCGATAGTCACGCCCGCGATGTTGCGCACCTGGGCGGTAAGATTGCTCGCCATGGCATTGACGCTGTCGGTGAGGTCTTTCCAGGTGCCGGCGACTCCGGGCACCACGGCCTGGCCGCCAAGCTTTCCTTCGGTGCCGACCTCACGGGCGACGCGGGTGACTTCAGCAGCGAAGCTCCGCAACTGGTCCACCATCGTGTTAATGGCCTCTTTGAGCTGTAAGATTTCGCCGCGCACGTCGACGGTGATCTTTTTCGAAAGGTCGCCGTTGGCGACCGCGATGGTCACGTCCGCGATATTCCGGACCTGGGCAGTAAGATTACCGGCCATTAAGTTGACGCTGTCGGTGAGATCCTTCCAGGTGCCGGCGACTCCGGGCACCACCGCCTGGCCGCCGAGTTTCCCTTCGGTGCCGACCTCGCGGGCGACGCGGGTGACTTCGGCGGCAAACGCTTCGAGCTGTTTCACCATGGCATTGACGGTTTTCGCCGTGATTAAGAACTGGCCTTTCAGCGGCCGTCCCTCGGCTTCCAGGGCCACGGTTTGAGTGAGATCGCCTTTGGCTACGGCGCCGATCACGCGCGCCATCTCAGTGGTGGGCCGCACGAGGTCGTCAATCAGGCTGTTGATCGCTTCCAGCTGGGTCTTCCAGGAGCCCCGGCTCATTACGAGAGAGGCCCTCTGCGATAGTTTTCCTTCGGTGCCGACGACATGGCTGACGCGCTGAACTTCAGTCGTGATTCTGTGGTTCGTTTCGATAATGTCGTTCAGGACATCAGCGATTTTTCCGTTGACGCCGGTCCATTCGGACGGGAGGCGAACGGAAAAATCGCCCTTCTGGACCGCGAGAAGAACTGCCAGCAACAGTTTGGAATCCAGACTGTCGCCATCCAGGGCCCGAGGCGCTTTTCTTGCCATAATCCCTCCTGACGTTTTACAAAGTTAGAGGATTTTACCCATACATGCAATACAGGCAATCGGGTAAAGACCTTAATATATGTAGGTGAATTACCTGATATTAGAGGGGAGGCTGATTGATAGCGGCGCGAATTTTAACCAGAAGCTCCGCCGGCAAATAGGGTTTGCTAATGATTTCCGCCACACCCTGGTTCGCCATTTCCGATTTTATTTCCGGCCCAACGTAGCCGCTGGTAAAAATCGCCCGGACTTTCGGATCGTTTTCTTTCATGCTGAGGAATGCTTCCCAGCCGCTGAGTCGAGGTAGTCCCAAGTCGAGAATGACAAGGTGGATCTCATTTTTGTGTTGCCCGTGGATCTCTACAGCTTCGACTCCATCTTCCGCCACCAATACCCGGAAGCCTCTTTTTTGCAGAAAGCTCCGGATCAGCTCGATCTGCCGCACTTCATCGTCGACAAAGAGAACCGTGCAGCAGCGCGCTGAAGCGTCCTGATCTTGCATTCCGATAGTATTCCGACCCCGCGACGCCGGCTCCAGCAGCGAATCGCTCGCGGGAATCTCTTAAACCGAGGTCATTGTGGCGTCTGGGCCCGGCATTATCAATCGGGTAAAGTCCTGGATTTACACAAAGAACGAAAAGGGATTCGGGGAATTCCAGAAGCTTGACAGGAGAGAAAAATTATCCGACACTTTTCCAGTGGGCAGAAACCAGCCGATCGGAGTGGCAAATCGTCGTCCCCTCCTCATGAGGCCCGCGGCAAAATTCGCAAAATCTCCCCTGGTCCCTCTTTTTCAAAGAGGGGAACTTTTAGTTTTCAAGAGGGACTGAGGGGGATTTTCAGCATTCCAATGACGTTGAAGGCCTTGCCGATACTGAGGCAAGCGAACAAGAGCGCGCAACCAGGGGTGAAACATGCTCGCCACGAGAATACGACAGAAAGAAGGGATCTTTTACTTCATTGCGTTTAAAGCGACGGATCTCCTGGATCGGGTTCGCTTCACCAGCCGCTATTATTTCGAGGGGGAGACCCTGGAAGCCGACGAGGCGGGAGAAGACGAAGTCGCGCGCTTTATCTCGGGGATTGAGAAGAGCGAGAAAGCCTTCCAACGGATTCTCAACCGCCGCAAGATTCGCCAGATCGTCAACTTCTATGAGACGGCGGTAAGCCAGCCGTTGATTCCGGGGACGATCCTTCTTTTTACCGACGAGGAACTCCACTTCAGGAAAGCGGATTCGTCCGAAACTGCCGGTTATCTCAGCGAGCCGAAGGAGAAGTTCCTGGTCATCGACGGTCAGCACCGGCTCGCGGCGTTATATTTTTTTCACCAGCGGCATCCGGACCAGATCGAGCAGGTGGACGTTCCCTGTATTCTGTTCGATGGGAAAAGCGCCGATTTCGCTACGGAGATGTTCGTCATCATCAACTCGACTCATACTCGAATCAACAAGTCTCACCTGGTGGACCTGTACGAGAGAGTCTCGTGGGAGACGCCCGAGAAAAAGTTTGCGGCCAAGATCGTCAATTTGCTCTACGAAGAGGGCGATTCGCCGCTCCGTTATCGCATTAACCGCCTGGGGGGACGGAGCCGGCAGGAGAAATGGATCCTCCAGTCGGAGCTTTTCAATGAGTTCCACAAGGTCGTGCTTGGCCACCGAAAGTTTTTCGAGGAACACTTCAACCTGAGGGCCGATAGGGCCTACGGTTTGGTGCGCGACTATCTGCGCGCAGTTCGAGAGGTCATGGGCAGCGTGTGGGGCGAGAACGAGAAATTCATGTTCACCCGTGATGTGACTCTCAAGGCATTGCTGCGCATTTTTGGCGATCTTCTCCGCTTCAAGTCTCTTACCGAGGCATGGGAGGAGAGGCGTTCTCCAGAACTCTTCGTCGAGAGGCTGAGACCCTGGGCGGCGCTTGCCAGGGAATTCCGCTCCGAGGGCTTTTACGAACGCTTCCCCGCCAAAGGGCAGGTGGAGCGGGTAAGGCGGATTCACCTCAGGCTCATGGATGCCCTGAAGCAGGCCTAGTTTTCCGCCGCTACTTCACCCGGTTACCTGCCAGACAAGTCGTCAACTGCTCCTGATTGCAAAAAGTCCCGGAGTTGGCGTAGAAGTGAAGCCCGGGTAGCCGCGGCGCGCATAGCCTTCAACGCGCCGCGCAGTCAACACCCGCCATAAATAGCAGGGAGGACGGGTATCGTCGTGGAAGTTTCGGTTCTTAAAGAGCAGTCACCTGCCGGCCACGGCCGTGATTTGCGAGAGTGGCTTGATCGCGTTCGAGCGATCGGAGAGCTGGAGGAAGTCAGCGGGGCTGACTGGAATCTGGAAATCGGCATTATCTCAGAGCTCAATGCCAAGCGGGCGAATTCGAAGGCATTGCTGTTCGACGAGATCAAGGGCTATCCAAAAGGCTTTCGTGTGGTCGCCGGGGCCTTACTCAATGCGCCGCGGCTGGCGATCGCCTTCGGGCTGGACCCCGGGCAGGACAATAACGGCCTGGTGCAAGCGCTGCGAGGTCAACCGCGCCGTTGGGAGGTGGAATCTGCGCAATACCCTCCTATCGAGGTAAGTAACAAGGCGGCGCCGATCATGCAGAACATCCGCAACCAGGCCAACGCCAACGTTTTGGAATTTCCCGCGCCGCTCTGGCACCCCAACGACGGAGGGCGATATTTGGGGACCGGTTGTTGCGTGATCACCCGCGATCCTGAGACCGGGCAGGTCAATTTGGGCGCTTACCGTGTAATGATCCACGACGAGAAAACGCTGGGCCTTATGATTTCACCGGGCAAGCAGGGCTCGATTCACCTGCAGAAATACCACGCTAAAGGAGAGGCCTGTCCCGTGGCTGTGGTTTTCGGTGAAGACCCGCTGCTGATGATGGCGGCGGGCCTCGAGGTGCCGATGGGGATTAGCGAATACAACTACATCGGCGCCATTAAGCGGTCGGCCGTGCGGGTGACGCCCTCTCCGCTGAAAAATCTGCCTTTGCCGGCTGACGGCGAGATCGCCGTGGAGGGAGTTGTACCGCCCGATGAGGTGCGAGAAGAAGGTCCGTTTGGGGAGTGGACGGGTTATTATGCCAGCGGCGAGCGTCCGCAGCCTGTGATTCGGGTCGAAGCCGTTTATCATCGCAACGAGCCGATCATCCTCGGCTCTCCGCCTAACCGACCGCCGAACGATTATAGCTACTGGCGCGCGGTTGTGCGTTCGGCGCTGCTCCATGACGCTGTGGAGAGGGCCGGAGTGCCGGACGTGCGCGCCGTGTGGACTCATGAAGCGGGTGGAGCGCGCATGTTTAACGTTATTTCCATCACGCAGCGGTTCGCCGGCCACGCGCGCATGGCCGGCTTCGTTGCCTGCCAGATCCGCGAAGGGGCGTACGCAGGACGCTACGTTGTTGTGGTGGACGACGATATCGATCCCTCAAACACCAACGATGTGATCTGGGCGCTGGCGACCCGCAGTAATCCGGCCGAGGACATCGATTATATCCGCCGGGCATGGAGCACGGCGCTCGATCCCATGGTACGCCCCGGATCGGAGGCGATGGTGAACTCACGGGCCGTCATCGACGCTTGCCGGCCTTACGAATGGAAGCATGAGTTTCCAGCCGTCGCCGAGTCCAGCCCTGAGCTTCAAGCTCAGGTGCTTCAGAAATGGAGTCGCCTCTTCCGATGAGATTGATCTATTTCTCACTCTGCTATCGCCTGGTCCTGAGGTGGGCGTAGGTGATCCAAGCATTTCGGAGGTTCCCATGGTCAAGCTGCCGCTGATTGTTATCGTCGTTCTTGTCCTGCTTTTCCCCGCAACCGGCAACGCCCAAAAGGTCGTGATCGGCTATTCATCGGTAAGCTCCCTCTACCTTCCCTTCTGGGCGGCTAAGGAAGTGGGTTTCTATAAACAAGAGGGAGTGGATGCGGATCTCATCTATATCTCCAGCTCCTCTACCATGGCGCAGGCAATGCTCGCGAAAGAGGTCCATATCTCCACGGCCAACAGTCAGGTGGTGGTGGATATCGGCCTTCAGGGGGGCGATCTTGTCGCTATGGGGGCAGCTATCAACGTCGTGGCTTTCTATATCATGGCGCCTCCGGAGATAAAAAGTATCGAGGATCTCAAGGGCAAACCCGCCGGCGTTACGCGCTTTGGCGCTTCTACAGACTTCGGTCTTCGTATGCTTCTCACGAAATACGGACTGGAACCGGGTCGAGATGTTCCGATTCTTCAGATCGGCGGCCTGCCCGAGCTGGCGGCCGCCCTCTCGAAGAAATCGATCTATGCGGCGCCCATGTCTTTCCCAATGGGTTACCTGGCTCAGCAGGCGGGAGTCAAAATCCTGTTCAATTTGGCCAAGGAAGCTATTCCCTTCATGCATGCGGGCACCACGACATCGCGCCGGTTCATAAAGGAACGGCGCGCGCAGGCAAAGGCGTTTCTGCGAGCCTATTCCAGGGCCGTTCATTTTATGCACGTTCGAAAGGATGAAGCGAAAGAGATCATTGCCCGCTACACGAAAATCAAGGACCCGGGAATGCTCGAGGGCAGCCTGCAATACGCCCACGACTTCGTGGAAAAGATCCCTCTGGTCAAGGCGCAAGCATTCCAGGTGACTCTGGACGAGATCGCCAAGAAAAATCCCAAAGCAAAGCAGAGTAAACCCGAACAGTTCTTCGACAACAGCTTAGTGCAAGAGCTGATCGAGGAAGGCTTTTATGCCTCTTTGTGGGGGAAAACGCCCTAGCGATCTTTTGAGACCAGCGCGACGGTGGCAGAATTGTAAGTCCTGGCTTAGCTTAGTCCGCGAAATAATCCGGAACAGAGGTTAGGAGAACGGCGGCGGAGTGTGGGTGGCGGAAAGGAGCTAAACACTTTGGCATTACTTTTGGGTGGTGATAAGCATAAACATGGGCGTCTTTTGCTAGGGGTTCGAGCTTGGTACGACAACTCTTGCCGCGCGAGCACGGAGCTTATGCGCAGCTGGCTTTTCCACTTCTTTCCGGCCTGCTTTTAGGCAAACCGGCGGCATCGGCGGTCGGCTTTGCAGCGACGGCGATCCTTTTTTTTCTCGCGCATGAGCCCGTAGCGATTCTCTTAGGTATCCGAGGGGCGCGCCTGAACCGGGAACTGGCTGGGATTGCCCGCCGGCGGGCGCATCTATTGGTCTCTGGCGGTCTTCTGTCGGGTTTAGCTGCTTTGTTCACTGCGCCTCCGGAAGCCAAACTGCTCGCCGTTATTCCCCTTGTATTGCTCGCCGCGCTTGCTTTTTTTATATTCACCAAGAACGTGAAGACACTCGCGGCCGAGGTGATTATCGCCGGGTGTTTTGCCAGCATGCACCTCCCCGTTGGCTATGTCAGCGGTGTCCGGTCGGTCTTACTTGGGGGCCCGGCTCTGATCTGGTTCGTCTGCTTTGTTGGGGGTATCCTGAGCGTTCACGCGATTAAAAGACGTCGTCTCGGGCATCGTGGGTGGATGGAGCATGCAGCGGTTGCTATGTCTGGCGGGACACTGTTTTTCGCTATGGCGCTTGCTTTCTCAAAGACAGGATATCAGCTAATTGGGCGGGCAGCATTGATACCGGCGGCGGTATTGTTCGGGGTTAATCTACTGCGCGTTCACCCACGCTCGCTGAAAATAATCGGGTGGAGTCTGGTGGCGGCGAATACAGCCGCGCTGATCGTGCTGATCGGGGCTGCAAGGTAGAAGCGGGTCTCTCTCATTGAGCAGGTGAGGGAGATTTCATGGGGCCTTCTTCAACAGCGGATTACTTCTGTCCTAACTCGCTCAAAGCCTCATTGACAAACCTGAGATCCATGTATTCTGTCGCCTTTCGCTTCGGCTTGACTCCCATTGCAACAGACTGCCATTGCGCCATCAATTCCACGCCCTGTACCGTGGGGAGAGGATTGAGCGCGCTTCGGATCATTTCGTAGGCGTCCACTGCCGCTTCTCGCTCCATTCTGAGATGTCGGATCATGACTCGAATCGCATCTTCCGGATGCTCACGCGTATGAATGACCCCCCTCACAATCGCCCGGACCATTTTTTTTACCAGCGGCGGATTTTCCCGGATAGTTTTTCCCGTCGCTGCGAGGCCGGTAAAGGCGGTATCTTTAAACACTTCGGCTAAATTGACCAGGCGTTTGAATCCGGATTTGACGGCGACGTAATCCGATGGCGGCGCCAACAACGCGGCGACAATGAGTCCCTGCTTCATAGCGGCAACCTTGGGAGTGCTGCCGGGAATGTTGATGTACTCGACATCCTTATCGGGGTTCATTCTATTTAATTCCAGGAGAGCCTTAATCCCGGAGTAAGTCGAACCGCCAAAGCTCACCCCTATTTTCTTTCCTTTAAGGTCGGAGATTTTTTGAATCTCCGGGGTCACCACAAGAGAAAAAGTGGGGCGCCCCACCTGTTGCGCGAGGAGAACAATGTCCATTCCTTCCCAGATGGCCGGCATCTGAGGGCCGATCGTTAGGATAAAATGGATCTGCCCGCCGAGGATTGCCTGCACCGCGACCGGCGCGGATCGCACCGAGACAAGCTCCACGTCCAGTCCCTCGCTTTTATAAATTGCTTTGTCCAGGGCGACAAAGGCTGGAAGAAACTGTACGTTGGCCGAAGGATACGCCGCCCGGACGCTCTCTCCCCACGCCCGGGAGTCGCAGCCAAGAAGCAACACCACTATCGCGATGACTAGATGCGCCCGCATTTTCATAATGACTTCTCCTTCCGTTCGTCTGAGCTGCCGTTAGCCCACATTTATGAACGGACCTCAGCGGGCGGCGGCTTTCATGGTCAAGGGTGAAGTAGAGCTTCATGTCATTCCTCCAACGTCTTGACTGCTTTTTCCAATGGGCCGTTGTCGCGGAAGTATTCCGGCCTGCCGAACAACTCTTTAGGAACCGGCCGCCTCTTCGAAAGATCTGTTAAGACGGCTTCGATTCCTTTGTCGGGAACGTACGGAATCGGCTTGAATAGACGAGCGTAAGCCTCTACCGTTTTTGCGACAACAGCCGAATCGTTTTCTCGCGACCATTTGGCGAAAGCACGCTCCGCCAGATGGCGATCCTTCTTTGTCGTGCGAATGGCTTGGACGTACGCCTTGAGAAACCGCTCCACCAGCGCCGGTTGCTCCCTCACGGTCGAGCGGCTGCTTGCAACACAGGACGAAGGATAGACCATGTCGGTCTTCCCGAGGTCCACCATTACCGGCCACCCCTTTTGAAAAAACGGAAGCGCGTAGCGGATCGTAAGCGCCGCAGCCACGACCCTCCCGTTTTCCAGGGCCGCCGATATCTCGGGACCCGCACCGAGTTGCATGATTGTCATATCCTTGTCAGGGTCCAGGCCGACGTGACGGAGCGCCGTCCGCAGGTAAAAATGAGTGGTGGAGCCCAACCGAGTCACAGCGCTCGCTTTCCCTTTGAGATCGGCGGCGCTTTTGATCTCGGGACGGACAATCAAATAGACAGCGTCGCTGTTCGCCGGACAGGCAAGCAGCACGACGTCGGCTCCTTCCACTCGAGCCGCTACCACGGATTCGGCTCCCGCCCCCGAGAACTGCAGACTCCCGCTCAAGATGGCCGCCGTAATGAGCGCGCCGCCACGGATATGAATAGGCTCAACCTCCAAGCCGTTTTTTTTGAATATGCCGCCTTCCCAGCCGACCAGAATCGGTAAGTGGGCAGCCGAGGCCGTGGTTCCATAGCGGATGCGAGTGAGCTCCTGAGCGAACGCCGATACCGTAAAACCGACCAGGACGACAAAGAGCGGGGCCAGGGAAACCAATCTTGTCAATCGTATTCTCATAGGTTATCGGCGTATCGCAATTTAAGGCGTGGAATATTTCGCCTCCGTATTCGCGAAGTCATACGGCACAAACTTGTTCACTCCCGGCCCCCGGACCTCCGGTTTTTCGCCGTCATCAAAAAGGGCCACTGCGCCCTCCCCGGCCCTGCCTCCGATCAGGCAAGGCGCGTGGGCCTCCGCGACAACCGCTTCTTTATCGGAACGGTTCCAGGCCCAGTGAATTTTATCGGCCGGAATTCGCTGGAAGTCCCCCTTTTTGCAGTGAAACCCTTTGTCCTCGACGAAAAACCAGATTTCCCCTTCCATGATGTAATTGATTTGCTCGGATTCGTGCACATGGGGCTTGGTATGGTAGCCCGGCGCTCTCGCGGCAATCATCAGGCTGCACTCGTTGCCATAAGCTTTGCGTACGACCATGGATCCTTCGCCGGCTTCCCCGGACTGCACGCGCTGCCTCTGCGGCACTTCGCTACTTTTGACGTGAAGAGACATCTAAATCCTCCTTCTTGGCTCGATATCGTTACCCGCTCATGCTATTCCGATTTCTCTTCTTCTGTCAATGTGATCAGAGACCCCGGCGGAGATACGACACCCTAACCATGACCCACATTTAGTTCTTAATCTCCTGCGGCCGCTGCCTCGCGACGGGCAGAGGCCTTTAATCGAAGCACTTTCTCATACGCCGCGGCCGCCTGTTCGCGGCGTCCGAGCGAATCTAAAGCCCGAGCCCGGTTGTAGTGCGCCTCCCAAAAATCCGCCCTGAGCTGGATCGCATCCTCGGCGGCTTTGATGGCATCTTCGTAGCGTCCCTGCTTCCACAAAACGAAGCTGAGGCCGTTTCTTGGCGCAGGGTCCTCCAAATCAAGGACCAGCGCTTTGGTGTAAGCTTCTTCTGCGTCTTTCCAGCGCGCCAGTTTCGTATAGGCAAAACCAAGATTGTAGTGGAACTCCGTTCGTGTAGCACCAAGCGCCACAGCTTGTTCCAGGGCGGGCACTGCATCCTCTACACGCCCTTTTGCTAAGAGCGCCGACCCATAATTCCCGGCCAGAAGAGCGTCGTTTTTCACATAGTCGGGATAGATTCTGATGGCTTCTTCGTAGGCGCTTAGAGCCTCGTCGACATCACTTTTCAGTGCTCCGAAATTGAGATGCACTTTGGCGCTGCCGGGAACCACCTGAAGCGCGCTCTGAAAGAGGCTTACCTCGTTGCGCCAGTCTCTGTTTCTGAAGAGTGTTCTGGCGGTCAGCAAAATCAGGACAGCGCCGAAAACGGGCAGGCCCGCTCCCCCGACAAATCGCCGTGTATTTCTCAACCAGAGGCTCGATCTCAACCCGTCCCAGGCTGTTCCGATCAAAAGCACAAGTCCGACCGAAGGCAAATAAAAAAGTCTTTCTCCCATAATCGTGCCTATAGGCAGGAGTAAATTCGAAACGGGAAGAAAAGTAATTGCTGTGAATCCCACGGCAAAAAAGGCCAGCCCCGAACCCCGGAAATAGCACCTCATTGCCAGGGCTAACAGCCCCCCCCATGCCAGCAGCGAAGCAAAGATTTCCGGCTCCCAAAGAACACTGGAAATCGGGATCGCATTATAGGAATAGTCGGCGGACAAGTGCTGCGGCCACACACAGAGCCAGAGATATTTTCCCGCCACCTTGATGGCGGTAAGAAAGCGGGTTGCCCAATCTACATGGGCTAAAGGATTGTCAACGAATGCTATTACGTTGCCGGCCGGATATAATTCCTTGCCCAGAGAAAGAGTCCGAAAAAGAACCAGGGCTGCCGGGAAGACAAAATAGGCACTGCAACGGACCATCGCATTGCGCACGGACTTTGCGCTTCCCGCCGGGGTCCTTCGAAAAGCCAATTCATAGAGAATCACGAGCAACGGCAGCATCAGCGCCTGCTCTTTGGAAAGAAGCGCGAGGACAAAAGCTCCCCATGATGCTAAGACGTAGCCCAATTTGAGACGGCCGGAAGCGCTTCCCCGGATATACCATAACAATGCCAGCAGGACGCCCAGCGACATGAGCAACTCCGCGCGCCCCACGACCCAGGTCACAGCCTCCGTGTGTATGGGGTGAACAGCGAAAAGAGATGCTCCGGCCAGGGCAGCCGGGCAGGAGTAGCCGAGGAGAAGCGCAAGACGATAGACAGCGAGGGTGACGCCGAAATGCAGAATGAGATTGACCAGATGATACCCTATGGGGTTAAAGCCTCCCAAAGCATAGTTAATGGCATAAGTCGCAGTGCTTAGCGGCCGATAGTAAAATCCTCCAGCCTCTCGAGGCGTCGATCGGTAGCCGGCGATAAATATCTCCGGTAAGGTGTCTAAACTTTTTACCCAACTATTGTTCACGATGTATCTTCTATCGTCGAAGACAAACTCGTTAGTGAAAATATTGCTGAAGGCCAAAAGGCAAAGAGAGGCGAGTAATCCCGTGGCCGGCCAGCTTGCGCCGCGCCTGGCGTCAATTTGTTTTAACCAAAGCTTCATAATGAGGCTCAGGTATCTGAAATTCACCACGCTGAGGTTGGATAATTAGGGCTTTTCCACCACACAGGCGATGAGATACCCATGCCGGCGGAGGCGCGGAAACCGGCGATAAAGGAACGCAAAAGGAGCGATCAAAGGCGCTGTCAGGGCAGTGGCCCATCGCATATGACAGTAGAGGTAGAGATCGGCCATCCTGATAAGACCCGGCATAAACAAGATGCCGGTCTTTCCGATCACTCTGAATCCGATCTGCTCGAGCATGCCACTGAATTCCCGCATGCTGAACGACAGTTCGTACCCATATGCGTAGAGCCCGACCTTGCTCAGCAACGCGACGAAGACCGGCCGGAGGAATGGATCGAGCTTGTTCGGCACGCCGATGATCCCCCGGCCACCCTTCTTAAGCACACGAAAACACTCTTCCAGGGCCGTAAAATATTGCGGGGAATGCTCGACGGTTCCCATGCTGTAAAGATAGTCGAAATAATTACTTGGGAACCCGATGCTGCGCACGTCGGAAACGATAAAGCGCGGGTGATGCTGAAACGCGCTTAACGCCTCCTGCAAGATCTCGACGGAAATATCAATTCCATAGACTTCCGCCCCCTGTTCCGCAACCCAACGCAGGATGCGGCTGTTCTTGGCTTCGTCCCAAAGGTCTGTCTTGAGTATTCGCTTACGGTGAAGATCGGGAAGGTACTCCTCAAAAAGCCTCTTCTCGCATTCGAAGTAATAGCGCGTGGATGGCGCGCCGGAGAAGGCTGGAATTTCACGCCCGGTGAAATCCCAAAACGAACGCTCTGCATGTCTGGTGTTATCGGTCATTGACGCCTCAGGCCATCCTTCGACGCCCGCTCAGGGATTAACGGCTTGCGGCTCCCGGCCCGAAACCAGGAAAGAAAAGTTCGGGACACTGGTATTAGCGGCCGGTCCCGCGGCGAATCTCTTGATGCTTTACCCGCCGCGGCTTTAGGTTTTCTACGAGACTCCGCAGGGCGTGGGCAGCGTCTTCCTTTTTTCCGCAGGTAAACAAATCGATCGCGGCGTAGTTGTATTCCGGCCAGGTATGGATGGAGAGGTGCGACTCCTTCAAAACAATTACCGAGGTAACTCCGGAGGGCTGAAAACTATGCGAATACGAATGTAACTTGGTCATTTTCGTTTGCTTAATGGCGCGGTGGAGAGCCGCGCTGATAAACCTGGCGTTTGACAGTGAGCTTTCGCAACCGAAAAATTCCAGAACAAAATGCGTGATTTTTAGGTTTGCCTGACGCACGTGTCGCTCCAACGTTTGGCCGGCAGAGTCCTAAATAACTCGCGCGATACCAGGTTGTCAATAACCCAGTTCTGATCTGAAAAAACCGCACGCCGGACGGAGCAGGAGGTGAAAGGCAAAAGCTTCTGGAAAATTCGTCTTGTCGCCGAAGACGACGGAGGTCTCTGGTGGAATCGAATCTCAACCCAAAACGGAAGGCTTCTAAAGATCCGCCTCACCATCCGATCGCGTAGGCTTCTCTTCTCGGATCTGCGCCCGCCATCCAGGCGCCGGTATCGGCATCCCTCACGATGACTTTGGCGCTGCCGAAAGACCAGCGATCCACGACGCTCACGTTGTGTCCTCTTGCTCTCAATGCCTCAATCACCGGAGCAGGAAAACCTTCTTCCATCTTCAGCTCTTCCGGTCCCTCTGCCCGGGGCGGTGTGCCCGGCTGATGGCTCCAGCGGGGAAATTCGATCGCCGACTGAGGATCCATCCCGAGATCGAGGAGATTATAGAGGATTTGCAAATTCGTCTGGGGCTGATCGTCGGCCCCCGGACTGCCGCCGATGACCGCCAGCTTTCCTTCGCTTGAAACCATATAAGAATTGAGGGTATGCGCCGGCCTCTTCCCGGGCATCAAGGCATTGGCTCTTCCAGGTTTGAGACCAAAACCGCACAATCGATTATTCATCACCACACCGGTCTCCGCGTCCACGACGCGGGAGCCGAAGGCAGCAAAAATGCTCTGGATGAGAGAAACCGCATTGCCTTCCCCGTCAATCGCGCAGAGATAGGTCGTGTCGCTTCCGCCCGGCTGAGCGACGCCCGCGCCGGAGCGGGGCACTTCCGAGATCAATCTTCTTCTCGCTCTGGCGTGCTCCTTGGAAATCACCAGCGCCATTTTTGGATCTCCAAAGCGCGGGTCCTCGAGATATTGAATTCTGTCTTCGAAGGCGAGTTTCTTTGCCTCCACCATTAGATGAATCACTTCTGCGAGGTCCCGTTTCTCGTCGTTAAGCCGGTACTCCTCAAGGATGTTGAGCATCTCCAGCACCATGAAACCTTGAGAAACAGGCGGCTGTTCATAGACCGTGTAATTTCTGTAAGTCGATTTTAGGGGATCCATCCATTCCGCATTCGTTTTCTCCAGATCCTTCAATTCCAGAACTCCTCCGGATTTCTGGATGTAACGGCAGAAGCTTTCCGCAATTTTTCCTTCGTAAAAACCCGCGCGGCCCTTTTGCGAGATCTGTTCCAGCGTATCGGCAAGCCCTGGCTGGGTGACCGCCCTGCCGGGCTTGAGTTCGCCCAAGGGCGCGCGAAAAGCCCGTTCAACATCCCGGCACCCGGGAGCAATCTCGGCGATCCTTTCCGCCAGGCTCGGGTAAAGAGGGAATCCTTCGCGCGCGCATTGAATCGCGTCCCGGGCAAGCCTCGAAAGCTCAAAAGTTCCGTAGCGGCCGTGGAGTTCCAGCCAGCCGTCCACCGCGCCGGGAACCGCGATGCTCAGAGGGCCCTCTAGAGGAATCCGCGACAGGCGCTTTTCCCGGAAAAAGTCGATGGTCGCTTTTCCGGGCGCCGGCCCGCTGGCATTGAGCGCCTCGATTCGTCCGCTATTCTTTGAGAACGACACGAGGGCGAAAAGGTCTCCACCCGGCCCGCTGGCGTCCGGCTTGACAACTGCCATCATCAGGGCAGCCGCCAGGACCGCGTCAACGGCGTTTCCTCCCTCTTGCAGCGCCTTGACGCCGGCAAGAGACGCCAGATGATGGCCTGTTGCCACGATGCCCGCCCGCCCCATGACGACCGGCCTGCTGGACTTGCGAAAATTCATACGTCTAACCTTAGAACCCTGGCTGCATTGCCGCCAAGGATCTTTTTCCTTTCCTCACTTTCGAGACCTAAATCATCGATCGCTTTCAGGCTGTTTTTAACCAGGCGACAGCCCTCTTCAGGACCATAAGGATAATTCGTTCCGAGCACCAGCCGATCGGGCCCAAAAAAATCGATTACGCATCTCAGGGTGGAGGCCGGATGATCGGCCGTATCCACGTAAAATCTGCGGAAGGACTCCAGGGGGTTCTCTTTTAGACCGTATCTCAGCCGGACCTCCTCGGTTCTGCCGGAGTAAATATTGACAGCTCGCTGGCCGAAGAAGGCCAGGACACCGCCCACGTCGGCGACGACAAAGTCAACCTCGGGGAACCTCTCCAGAACCCTACCGTAAATCAGACGCGTCATCGCGACGGTGCTGTCAAAGGCCCAAGCGAAGATCAGAACAGGCATGATGTCCAGCCCCACGGCCTGCGTCGCGAGCGGAGCCGTCGGATGGAGATAGACCGGAGTGCGGTAGGTTGCGAGCCGCTCGTAGAGCGGAAAGAGATCTTCCCGGTCCAGAGGTTTCCCGTTCAAATTTGTGTAGCAGCCAAAACCACTCAGCCCAAGCTCGTTGACCGCGCGGTCCAGCTCATTCAGAGAGTCCTGGACAGAGCACGTGGGTAATGTGGCGAGACCGACGAAACGCTTTGGGTATCTCCTGCAGAGTTGAGCGATCGCGTCATTCGCCGCCCGCGCCAGCACAAGGGCATCTTCCCCTTCAAACCGGTCTGCCCCTGGAGGAGGAACGCTCAATACCTGAACGTCAATTCCGAGCCTGTCCATATGCTCGATCCGGCGTTCCGGGTCTCTTCCCTGAAACGTTGCCGTATTTATCCGGCACCCAAGCTGTTTGTCGTAAAAATACGTCATGCCGCTGTGGGGATCGGGCGGCTCCAAAATCACGTCGCCGTTTAACCGGCGCAGCGCTTCAATGTAAGTTTCCGGAAAAAGATGGGCTTGAAAATCGATGATCACCGGGCTCCCCCCAGCCTAACCTTGCGCCGCAAAAGGGGGCATATCCATGAATTTTTGGTCCACCTCAACCATGAAAACTCTGACCGAAGGGCCATGCCTGTAGGTTGCAGACGTAGAACCTTGCAGGTTGGGGACGGCAGAGACAAGAAAAGACCGAACGTTGCAGCCTCGAGGCACTGGCCCACCTGTCTGCGTGCGGACACGCACAGGCAGGTCGGCTGCGACCGGAAGGCGTGCCCTGTGGGAATCGTTGTCGCAGGAAGGGACCAGCGAACCTCTTATCAGCATGATGGACAAGCATCCGCTTCGAAAGCCGCGCCGGGTCTACCTCCCTCTAATCAGGATCTCCCCGGATGGGGTTCTTGAAGAACGTTCCGTCTTCGATCCCACCGAGCTTCCGCACCTCATACAAAGGTAATCGTACAGCTCCCCGTCCGGCAGAATCAGGAGCAGTCGCTCCCGAACCGGCATGGCGTCGCGGCACTTATTGCAATAAAGCCTTGATGCCCTGAACTGATCGAAAGTCTTTTCCATAGATCATTGTGATAGCTCGCTGCTTTTCTCCAGGAGCAGGAGATCATAAGCCAACGGACCAATCGGGATGCGACGCTACCCCTTGTTAGGCGCTTCCGCGGCTTTAGCTTCTTTGATCACCTTTTCCGCCAGATGGGGTGGCAGCTCTTCGTAGCGGGCGAACTCCATGTGGAAACTGCCCCGGCCGCTGGTCATTGAGTTTAGATCCGGGGCGTATCGGAGCACCTCGGCCATAGGCACGTGCGCTTTGATCGTCTGACTGTGCCCTTTTGAGTCCACGCCCAGCACGCGCCCCCGCCGGCTGTTAAGGTCACCTATCACATCCCCCATCGAATCATCGGGGACCGTGATCTCCATATACATAATCGGTTCCAGGATGACCGGCTTCGCCTTTTCCACGCAACTCTTGAACCCCATGGAAGCGGCAATCTTAAAAGCCATATCGGACGAGTCCACCTCGTGATACGAGCCGTCGTAAAGCGTGGCGCGGATGCCTACCATAGGATATCGGGCGAGGTAACCCTCGACCATGGCCTCTCGAATCCCTTTCTCCACTGCCGGGATGTAATTGCGCGGAATGGCTCCGCCGACAATCTTATCGACAAACTCAAATCCCTTGCCCTGCGGCAAAGGCTCAATTTTGATCCACGTATCGCCGTATTGCCCCCTTCCACCTGACTGCCGCTTGTACTTTCCTTGAGAGCTTGCCGTCCCTTTAATGGTTTCCTTGTACGGCACTTTGGGAGCTTTCAACTCCACCTCGGCTCCGTATTTGCGCTTGAGCTTCTCCACGAGCACCTCGATGTGAAGTTGCCCCATCCCGGAGATAATGAACTCGCGAGTCTGAGGATCCCGGTGCATTTCAATCGTGGGATCTTCTTCCATCATTCTCTGCAGCCCCTGCGGCGCTTTTTCTTCATCCGCTTTCGACTTCGGTTCCAGCGCATAAGAAACCAAAGGAGAAAAATGGACCAGGCCGTCGAATTGAATCGGGGCCCTTTCATCGCACAGCGTATCCCCTGATGAGACGTCCTTCAGCTTGGCGGCCGCTACGATTTCCCCAGCGCCGGCTTCGCGCGCGGGTTCCTGCTTTTTTCCTTCAAGCCGGAACATCTGGCCGATCTTTTCCTTGGCCTGCTTATTCGAATTGTAAACGGTCATGTCTGTGGCTATCTTTCCGGACAACACACGCATGACGGAGAGCTTACCGGCAAAGGGATCCACGATAGTCTTAAAAACATAAGCAGCCAAAGGCGCGTTGGGATCTGGAGTCCGCTTCTCCTCCTCGCCTGTAACCGGGTTCTTTCCCGCAGCCTCGCCGGCATCAATCGGCGAAGGAAGGTACTCCACAATGGCATCCAGCAACTGCGGCACGCCTACCAGCCGGCTCGCCGATCCGTAAAGAATTGGGAATAGTTTTCCTCTCTGGACCCCTGTTCGGATCCCTCCTTTGATTTCCTCCAGACTCAGCGTCTCGCCGCCCAGATATTTTTCCAATAACGCGTCGTCCATTTCAGCCACGCCTTCAATCAGCTGAACGCGCATTTCTTCGGCGCGCTTCTTGAGATCATCGGGAATTTCCGTGGTCGAGAACTTCCCGGTGTCGGCGTCGAAGATAAAGGCCTTCATGAGGGGAAGGTCCACAACGCCTCTGAAGTTCTCCTCAACTCCGACCGGGATCTGAAGGCGCACCCCTTTGGCCTCGAGCCCGTTCATGAGGGCCTCGATCCCTTCATCGATGTCGGATTTTTCGCGATCGATCTTGCTAACGAAGATGAGGCGGCTCAGGTTCCGGCCGTTGGCGCTCGCCCACAATTTTTCCGCTTCAACCTTCAGCCCGGTGGAAGGATTCAGCAGAAACACCGCGCCTTCGAACGCACGCAGACAATTGATGCTGTCAGCCAGGAAAGGCGCGTAGCCGGGCGTGTCAAGCAGCGTCAGATGGGTCTTCTTCCATGTCAATGAATGAAACGCCGTCGAGATGGAGATATGCCGTTTGATTTCCTCCGGCTCAAAGTCAAAGACAGAGGTGCCTTCCTCCGTGCGACCGAGCCGCTGCGTAATCCCCGCGCAAAAGAGTAAGGCCTCGCCTAGTGAGGTTTTTCCCGCGCCGCCATGGCCAAGGATTCCTACGTTGCGCAGTTTGTCTATATCCATATTTTGCCGTAGCCTCCTATTCCTGCAGCTTCTTTTTCAACTCCTCAGCGGAGTTCCTTTCGTAGATGATCCGAAGCCCTTCCAGAGTCAAGAACTCGTCGATGTCCTCAATCGTGGAGCATTCCGGGGCGATCAGCGGCGCCAGCCCTCCGGTCGCCACAACCCTGGCCCGGAAACGGTTTTCCTTCTGGATTTGCTGAACAATACCCTCGACCAGCCCAACATAGCCATAAAAAATGCCGGACTGAATGGAGTGAACCGGATTTTTTCCGATCACTTCCCTGGGTTTGACAATCTCCACACGGGGGAGCTTGGAAGCCCGCTGGAACAGCGCATCGACTGAGATGAGAAGCCCCGGAGCAATGGCGCCGCCGAAGTATTCGCCCTTTTTCGAAACGAAATCGAACGTGGTGGCCGTGCCGAAATCGACCACAATACAGGCGTCGTGGTATCTTTCATAAGCCGCCACGCCATTGCAGATCCGGTCTGCGCCGACCTCTTTGGGACTGTCATAGAGAATCGGCATGCCGGTTTTGACACCAGGCCCCACAAACAATGGGGTCGGCCCGAAAAACCTTTTCGCCAGCTCCTGGAGCAGCGTAACCATTGGCGGAACCACACAAGAGGCGATGATCGCGTGAATCTGCTCCCGGCCGATCCCCTCTGAAGCGGCAAGATGGGATATCAACACTCCGTATTCGTCCGCAGTCCGCTCCGCCTGGGTCACGAGGCGCCAGTGGGTCACGAGGGCGTTGCCGTTGTAGATCCCCAGGACGATGTTCGTGTTGCCGATATCAATGGTCAGCAGCATGGAACTCAGCCTTCTATAGGAACGACTTCTCCGGCGATAATCCTGGTAACGGCGCCACTGTCCTCCTCGAGGATCAGCGCTCCGTCGACGTCGATCCCCGCGGCCTTTCCGAGGGTAGTTCGTCCTAACATTTCCACGGTGACTCTCTTTCCTCGAAGCGCAAAGAAGCTCTGCCAGCGCCCGGCGATGAACGGGAATCCTTTCGTCTCAAGATCTCCATAACAGCGCTCCAGATTTTCAATCAATCGGCGCGTGAACTCGGTCCGGTCCACAGGCTCTCGAGTCCAGCTCATGACCGAGGCCGCGCGGTCTCTAATCCCATCGGGCATCATTTCAGGCGGAGTGTTGAGATTGACTCCGATCCCCAGAATCACGAACAAAAGCCGCTCGCTTTCGCAGCATGATTCGGACAAAATTCCGGCAACTTTTTTCCCCGAGACGAGAATATCATTGGGCCATTTTATTTCGGGAGCAAGCGGGATAAAGGTCTGTACGGTTTCCGCCAGCGCCACCGCGGACATGAGAGTGATCTGAGGCGCGTCTTGCGGCGCCAGTTTGGGCCGGAGAATAACCGAAAGGCACAGGTTCCGGTAAGGAGGCGAAACCCAACTCCTTCCCAATCTTCCTCTGCCCTGAGTCTGCGACTCGGCAATGACAACTTCCCCTTCGCTGCCTCCGGCCTGCGCCCGTTCGCGCGCGTACGCATTCGTGGAGTCGATCTCGTGAAAGTAATGAATTTTGTTCCCCAGCCGATTTGTCTTCAATGCGCGCTGGATCCGTTCAACCCGAAGGGGCTCTGTCATTTCTCAGCCCTTATTTCTGGTCCCTTTTTCTTTTTTCGGCGAGATTTCAATCTTCATGTTGAAGTCGACGGCAGGCGCGGAATGGGTCAAAGCGCCGACGGAGATAAAGTCGACGCCGGTTTCCGCCACCTCGCGCAGGTTTTCGAGCGTGATCCCGCCGGAAGCTTCCACCCAGGCCCTTTTGTTGATGAGCCTCACGGCCTCTCTCATCTCCTTCACCCCCATGTTGTCCAACATGATGACGTCGGCGCCGGCGTCAAGCGCTTCCTGGACCTGGTTCATGTCCGAACATTCCACCTCGATTCTCGCCATAAAAGGCGCGCCGCGCCGGATCCTTTCCAGTGCCTGTCGAAGAGATCCGGCCGCGGTGATGTGGTTATCTTTAACGAGGCCGGCGTCATAAAGCCCGATCCGATGATTCATGCCGCCTCCCATCCGGACGGCGTATTTTTCCAGGGTCCGTAGACCGGGAGTGGTCTTTCGGGTGTCGATAAGCTTGCAGGGGAGGTCTTTAATCGCCTCAACATAGCGACGCGTCAAAGTCGCCGTGCCCGAGAGACGCTGCAGAAAATTCAGCGCGGTTCTTTCGCCGATCAGAAGCGCTCTGACCGGCCCGGCTGCCGTCGCGACGACGGTTCCCCGTTCCACGCGGTCCCCGTCACGAGAGAAAGAGCGGACTTCGACCGCCGGGTCGATAATAAAGAAAATCTTCTCCAGGAGAACCAGTCCCGCCACCACGCCGTCTCGTTTGGCGCGAAAAGATCCCTTTCCCTGAGAATCCGCAGAAACCGTGCTCAGGGTGGTTAAGTCACCGGCCCCGATGTCTTCGTCCAGGGCTAATCTAAGAAGTTGCTCGATTTGGGGCGTAATAAAAAGATCCATGGTTAGGAATCATCTCCAGTTCGTTGAATCTCCCGGATTCTCTCCAGGCTTCGCGTAAGCGTCGTGATTTTCTCGCGGAACTGCTCCGCTTTCTCCCTCTCTTTGCGAATGACCTCTTCTCGAGCTTTGTCCAAAAATTGACGATTCGCAAGCTTTGTTTGGACGCGGCTCAATTTTTCCTCGACCTTGCGGACTTCTTTCGATAATCTGGCCTTCTCTTCATCGAGATCGATCATGTCGCCAAACGGGAGGTAAATCTCAGTATTCTGGACCACTGCGGTCGCCGCGCCTTTAGGTCTTTCGCCATCGGAGAGGTACTCCACGGACGCGGCGCGCGCCAGGACCTTCACATACGGCTCCTGAGCCCTGACGAAGGCAAGAGTAGTCTCGGGACCAGAGAGAATCACCTTTACCTGTTTTGAGGGAGGGCAGTTCATCTCCGACCGCAGATTTCTGATGGCGCGGATGATCTCGATCAGAAATCCGACGTTTCTTTCAGCTTCAGGATTCCGCCAGCCCGGTTCCGGCCGTGGATAGGGCTGCACCATCACGCTCCTCTTATCGGAACCTGGCGCGGCTTCGCCCCGCCCTCCTTGAATTCCGCTCAAAGTCTGCCAGATCTCTTCGGTCACGAACGGCATCAACGGGTGAAGCAGAAGAGCGATTTTTTCCACAATGCCTTTGAGCAGCTTCTGAGTGTTCTTCGGATCACCCGGGACCATTCCGTTGAGAGATAGCTTGCTCATCTCAATGTACCAATCACAGAACTCGTGCCAGACGAACTGGTACAGATGATGCGCAAATTCATTAAAGCGGTACGCTTCGATCGCTTCCCGCGCCTCTCCGGCAGCAGCGACCAGTCGCGACAAAATCCAGCGATCCGCGAGATTCAGGCTCTCCTGTTGCAAAGAGCCGAGAGGCTCCGGTTCGGATCGCGCCTCCTCAGAGAGGTTGAGCAAAACAAATCTCGTGGCGTTCCAAAGTTTATTCACAAAATTCTGGTAGCCCGAAATCCGCTCCTCCGCCAGCTTCACATCCCTGCCCACGGCGGTCAGAGCCGCCAGCGTGAAGCGAAACGCGTCCGTCCCGTACCGCTCCATGACCTCCAGAGGGTCAATGACATTGCCCTTAGACTTTGACATTTTCTGCCCTTCCTGATCGCGCACCAAAGCATGGATGTAAACGTCTCGAAAGGGCACCTCGCCCATGAACTTCAGGCCCATCATGATCATTCGGGCCACCCAGAAAAAGAGAATGTCGAAGCTCGTTACCAAAACGGACGTAGGATAGAAGGCCTTGAGATCCTCGGTGGCACTCGGCCAACCGAGCGTAGAGAAGGGCCAGAGAGCTGAAGAGAACCAGGTATCCAGCACATCGGGATCGCGGATGAATCTGTTCCCGCCGCAGCGCGCGCATTTCTCCGGCTGCTGGCGCGCAACGATGGGGCGGGCCTCCTTGCTCAGCATGAAATCTCCCTGCCCGCTCTCGATCAAATGGCCTGAATCGCAGTCAACGCAATACCAGGCCGGAATCTGATGTCCCCACCAGATCTGGCGCGAGATGCACCAGTCCTTGATGTTCTCCATCCAGGCGAAATACGAATTGGCCCAGCCTTCGGGAATGATCCGCACTCTTCCCTCGCGCACGGCGTCAATGGCGGGACCGGCGAGTGGTTTGATTCTGACATACCACTGCGGCGTCAGGTAAGGCTCGACGACGGTCTGGCAGCGGTAGCATCGACCTAAGGAAAGGCGATAGGCTTCCACCTTTTCCAATAGCCCTTTTTCTTTAAGCTCTTCGATGATGAGACTCCTGGCCTCGAAGCGATCTTTGAGGCGGTAGCCGCTCAGCCACGCGGGCTCTTGACCGTTCTCCGTGAAGGCCGACGGACGAATTCTTGCCCCTTCATCAAAGATGCTGATTTTCTGAAGGCCGTATTTTTCTCCGATCTCGAAGTCATTAAAATCATGACCGGGTGTAATCTTCAGCGCCCCGGTTCCAAAGGTCGGATCCACGAAGGAATCGGCGATCACGGGAATCTCACGACCTACGATCGGAAGCCGAACTCTTTTCCCGATGATGCCATGGTAGCGTTGGTCTTCCGGATGAACCGCCACGGCCGTATCGCCAAGCATCGTCTCAGGCCGAGTCGTTGCCACGATCACTCCATCGGATGCGGCATCGACGGACGGGTAACGGATATGCCAGAGGTGGCCCGCCACTTCCTCATGCACCACTTCAATATCGGCGAGGGCCGTCTTGCAGCGCGGACACCAGTTGATGAGCCGTTCAGCGCGGTACAGTAGACCATCTTCCCAAAGCTTTACAAACGCCTCCCGCACCGCCAGCGAGAGGCCCTCATCCATCGTGAAGCGCTCGCGGCTCCAGTCGCAGGAAGCGCCAAGCGCCCTGAGTTGACGCAAGATGGTCCTCCCGGACTGTTCGCGCCATGCCCAAACTCTTTCAACAAATTTCGCTCTCCCCAATTGAGTCCGGGACAGCCCCTCCTCGGCAAGCTGGCGCTCCACGACGTTCTGAGTCGCAATGCCTGCGTGATCAGTCCCCGGCACCCATAAAACGCTACAACCGTCCATCCTCTTGTAGCGGCACAGAATATCCTGGAGGGTATTGTTGAGCGCATGGCCGATATGCAGCGAGCCGGTGACGTTCGGCGGAGGGATCACCATTGAAAAGCGCCCCTTCGCGGAAGGAAAAGGTTGAAAAAACCCGGACTCAACCCAGGACGCGTACCATTTTCCTTCAATGTCCCTATGGGAGTATGCCTTTTCCAGTTCCTTGGCCATAATTTATTTAGGCTTGGCAACCTTTCTTTCGTCCTTGCTTGTCGCCTCCTGCTCAACAACGTCGACGAGCTCGATGGGTTGAGGCGCCCCGTCGCCGGTCTGCCCTGCACGACCGGCCGTCACTTTGGAGAGAGCGGTACTCCCTGGTTCAACTCCATCAGAGCGCGCCGGCTCGCCAGAGGCCCGTTCAGGCGAGAGCAGCTTCGAGATCGCCGCCTGGAAGGCTTGCCGCTCCAGCGGTCTTTTGAGCTTGACGAGCCTGTCATCTCCCGGCACTTCGACACTGTCATCCTCATCGAGCCAGACAGTCGGGATCCGGCAGCTCTGGAGAGCGCGGGCGAGATCGGGGCTAAGCTGATTATTTTCCCGCAAGGCAGCCGCGTCTACGATCAACAAGTCGCAGTCTTGAAAGGACCCGATCTCAGAGACGCTAACCTGCTCCTGCGCTCGAACTTGGTGCTCCGGAAAGAGAAACAGCGTGATTGCGTGACGCAGGATATTTTGGGGCTCGATCAGGAGGATTTTTCCCATCGCCTTTTCTACTGATTAACGCGCCGGTTTGCTTGACAACGCACAAGGCTCAAGTAATATATGAAATTCGCGGCGCGAAAGTGGCGGAACTTGGTAGACGCGCAGGATTCAGGATCCTGTGGGCTAAACACCCGTGGGGGTTCGATTCCCCCCTTTCGCACCATTTCCTATAGCAGATAACTTAGCATACCATCCAATTTTTCACTACGCCCTTGCCTGTTATTCGCACTGATCACGCGAGGGAGAAGAGGGGCTCTTCTTCGAGCTTCGAACTACGGAGCGGATTTTGCCGCAGGCGTATTGTGAGACAACGGGACAAGATAGCAAATTCGTCTAAAGGCGGCGATATGGGCAGTGGCGGAACCAAATTCCGCAATATCGCTCGAACTCCTTCGATATGGTTCCCAGGTATTTGGTGATGTTGTTTGTCCTCCTCGTCATCGGTTGCGAGAAGGATTCAAGCGAAGCGACAAAAACGGCCGGACCCGGCGACGCAAAAAGGGGCCGCAGAATCTATATTTCAAATTGCGCCGCCTGTCACAATATAGACCCCTCTAGAGAAGGGTCCGTCGGCCCGGCAATTAAGGGCTCCTCAAGAGAACTCGTCGAGGCACGGATAATGAGTTCAGGCTACCCGCCCGGATACAAACCAAAACGCAAAAGCGCCACCATGCCGGCCTATCCCTACCTTAAGTCCGCGGTACCCGATATCGCAGCCTTCCTCGTCACCAATCCATAAAGACCTCGCGACCCGCCGGCGAAAGGTTGACGACCTGCGGAAGCGGTAAACCGCAAACGAGTAAAAAGGACCCATTGCCGAGTGCTGAGAACTGAAGGTAGAACTCTGCCAGTCTCATTCCTCGGCTCTGATAGGCGGGTGAAAACCCGCCTATCAGGAATGGGTTTCTCAGGACTTATGCAGCCCGAGCGCCCTTACAGGATGATCTCAAAAAGCAGAATCAAAACCAGCCAGAACAAAAATCCGGCCCATAAAGTCCCGGAAACCGAATCGAGCGGCTTCTTTGTCGCTCCCTGAGTGCCGACGAGACAATTCAACTCGATGGCGGCGATAAGGATCGCGACGATGATGAACAGCGTCGCAACCGCGTTGCCGCTCGGTTGCCCTACGAGGGAAGGGTAGTGTCTCGAAGCGCCCATGAAAAAAAGCATTGGAATGGAAAAAAGCGTGTTCGTCCTCGACGCCAGGGCTGCCCTTCGGGCGCGCCCTGCCGCTTCAGGAATTGCCTGGCCTCCCTGAGCCACCTGAGCCGCCGAAGCGATCACAACCTTTTGGCACGGCCAGATGATGAGCCAAACGTTCAGGAACATCAGGATGCCCAGGACTCCCCCTACCGTGATTGAGACTCCGTAAGGGGAAACGAAAAAAACGTCGGCCTGACGAACCCACTCGTACAGGTACATCAGAATACCGGCGAGGAAGGTAAACATGGCGCCCCAACGGAACCACCAGAGGGCGCGCGGCACCAGCTTTTGGATGGCGCCGCTGCGTACGGCCGGGTCCGTCTCGCCAAAAAACGGCGTCTGAACAAAATTAAAATAGTACAGAAGGCCTATCCAGGTTATGCCCGCGAGAAAATGAATCCACCGCAGAATCTGTGTAACGAATTCCATGATGCTCTCCTCCTTGTACGGTTTCGCATACCTCAGACGGTTGGTGCTTTTGTATCTTGGGTTCGCTTTATATATTAACTGCTGCCTCGGATTGTCAAGCGCAAAAAGAGCGAAAATTCAGCGCGGGTTCCCAACACACCTTCAGCCGCTTCTACTTCGGAATTGTCGGCCGACCCGACTCCGAGCTGGAGATTAAAAGCCTTGTGCTTGAGGGAGAATATGCGGTATACACGGAACCGAGACGGCTTCTTGCTGCTTCCGAGCAGATGATCCTTTTCTCCGGTCGTGGTCGGTTGAGCAAAGGCGAAGCCTGACCCGGACAATTGTCCGACCTCTGCGCATTGAGAATCAACTCTCTTCTTATCATCGCTAGTGTAGCGGCAAGCTTCTGGGCTTGGCAGCAGGAGCCAAAGTTTGCCGAGCAAAACCTAGTCTTCAGCTTCCATAACCTGATGCAGGGCAGGTATTGGACTCTCTTGATCGCCCTCTTTGTTCACGGAAGCGCTCTTCACTTATTCGGCAATTTGCTCTTTCTATTCGTCTTCGGCGGCACACTCGAGAACAGCATTGGCTCGGGCTGGCACCTGATGGTTTTCCTGGCAGGGGGTTTAATGGGCTTCCTATTGAGCCTGCCCTTTGTAGCGCCGAACACCGGAATGGTTGGGGCCTCGGCCGCGATCTTCACCGTCGCGGCCTGCGTCATGCTGGTGCGGCCGCTTAAATTCTCCTGGCTCTTTCTTGCGCCACAGGGACTGGTCGCAATTCTTTATTTTCTTTACAACATCCTCGTCATCTATGATCCCAAACTGATCCCCGGTTACGACCCCCAGGTTGGTTACATCAGTCACGTCATCGGCTTCATGACAGGCATCCCTTTCGGCATTGCCTGGAGTAACAATTGGAAAAAGAATCTTCTCATTACGCTACTCTTGTTAGGCATTTACGTGGCAATTCTGACGATCCTCTCAGGCTACCTCCAACGGTAGTCTGAAGGCTGCCTTGCTTCGTCTCCCTTGGAGGGAAAGATGTAAGGGTGGAGCATCTTCCCGACACGCCGCAGGCCGCAGGTCTGCTCCCGTTTGTTTCATCCGCTGTAGGATGGGTGGAGCCCCTTCGACCTCGCTCCGGATAGACTCCGCGATACCCATCGCCTTCTCCGTAGCGAGGCGATTGAGAGCAACGAACCGTGTAGTTTTATGTTTTCGGAATTCCGAAAGTCCGAGAATGTGGTTTCGTAAATGGGTTTGAAATCCGACCGGAGAAGACGGAGCGGGGGGGTGTCAATTGAGAACCTTTTTGCGCTCCTTCGTCTCCTCTCATCATTCCCACGGAAGCATGTCTGAGCTTAGCCGAAGGGCGGGGATCTTGGCATTGTTCTTCCCTTCATTAACGGCTCCCGCCAGCTTGGCGGGAATGAGTGCGCCCGTGAGGGCGCCACGTTAGCATGGTGAAAGTCCGTGCCGGAGTATGCCACAACTCCGTAGCCGAAGGTAACTGCGTCGCCGTGAGGCGAGGTGGAGAGCAACCTGTCTGCCGTGCTCGGCAGGCCGGAGGCGAACTGTTGGTCCGTAGGAGAACGAACTCGATTCGGCGGGGAGCTGCGATGAGCCTGCTCATTCATGGCGAAGTCCGAAAATCGCTGGGCACGCTGGCGTGGTGGGTGAAGCGATGTCCAGGCAGCCCACGTGGTTGGAGATGGAACGACAGGAAGACGTGGCGCAATAAGCGGGGAGACCTGCGCGGCAGGTGAGCGCGCGAGCGGCTCCAGGTCGGAGTGGACCGCGAGCGGTTACCCCACATTAATTTCGAGGATGAGAGGCTCGCCGGACTCCAGGCAAAGGATCTCCATCTGGTTATCGAGGAGTATTACCGCTGTTACCCGGCGTTCCGTGGGCAAGAGACTGTCACCTGGTGTTTTGATGAGATCCAGGTGGTGCCTGGCTGGGAGCGCTTCGTGCGGAGGCTGCTCGATACTGAAAGGTGGAGATCTTTATTAGCGGTTCTTCGGCCGCCCTGCTCAGCCGCGAGATCGCCACGGCCATGCGCGGGCGCGCGTGGGAAGTCGTCATCCATCCCTTCAGCTTCGAGGAGTATTTGCGACACCACGGGCACGAGGTGCCGGAGGCGCCGGATTTTTTGCCCGCGCCGCAGCGTTCGGCGTTGGAGCGCGCGTTCCTAGACTACCTCGCCAGCGGCGGCTTTCCTGAGGCGCAAGGGCTCGATATCGTACCGCGCCAGCGCTTACTTAGCGACTATGTAGACGTCGCCCTTATCCGAGATGTGGTTGAAAGACACGCGGTTACCAATCGCTCTTCAGCGTGGAGAAGTTTTATGGGGCGTTAAAATCACAGGGGATCGCGATTTCTAAAGACACGGTGCACCAGCTTCTAGGATATTTGGAGGACTGTTTTCTCGTGCGCACAGTGTGGGTGGAGGCAACCTCCGAGCGTCGGCGTATGGTGAACCCGCGAAAGGCGTACCCGGTGGATCCCGGGCTGATCCCGGTGTTCGACCGCAGCGGTCGCGCCAACCTCGGACGTGCGGTGGAGACAGCGGTGCGAGTGGAGTTGGAGCGGCGGGGTGTGAGCGTCACTTACGTGCGCACGCTCGAGGGGCACGAGGTAGATTTTCTCGCCCGCCGCGCGGGCGGCGAGACGGAGTTGATTCAGGTCTCAGCGGATCTCGATGATCCCGCGACGCGCGAGCGCGAGGCGCGGGCGCTTTTGGCCGCTGCCGCCGAATACCCAGGTGCGGGGTTGCACCTTATCACGCTGACGCCGGAGAGTGTGCAAGGGCTGCCAGCGGAAATTGCCGTTCATCCCGCGGCGCGCTGGTTCCTATCCGGGGAGGCTGCTGGAGTTCGCACATGAGCGTTTTCGATCGCCACTCCGCTGTTCTCGCCGACTATCGCGATTTTGTCCGGTCGTTTCTACTCATCGCGGATGAACGGGCGCGGGACTTCGTCAACCGAGTCCTGGATGAAGAGGCCCGCTTATGGCCGGACTTCCGTCAGAGTCTCCGCCAAGGTGCTTGTTTCCCCATAAGCTAAGACAGATCTTCGTCCTACTCCCTAAGATCCAGCGGTTCGGATCTTCGTTGATGCGGAACTGGGTCGGGAAGGATTTACCTACCAACTTCGGTCTGGTCGGACCGGAACGGTCCATGTGGAACAGATTCTAGAGTATAACCAGGACCCCATCTACTTGAGGGATCTCTTACTTTGCAGGTGAACTCTCCAAACCCGGAAGCGGCTAAACGCAAGTCCGCTGTCCAAGCGCGAGATTGTCCGTCGGCTCGGCACATCTGCGGCGCAGCTCTATCGCCTCCTTGATCAAACGAATTACAGCAAGTCAATTGACGAGATTCTATTGCTGCTTTGGGTGCTTGAGTGCGACGTCGACTTGGGTGTGCGTGCGAAGACCGCTTGAATTATCGGCGGCTTGAAAACGACGGCGATTGGCGCGAATTGACAGGGATGCCATCTGGCAGTAAAATTGATGCAAATTGGCTGCGTTGGAGGTATCCATGCCGCGTACGGAATCCATCATCGG
>JACQUW010000323.1 GCA_016210115.1 Deltaproteobacteria bacterium
CCACGATCCCCGTCGTAGGGCTGCTATCTCCACGGTGTTCGCGATACCAACTATCACTCTGTTGTCCAACAAAAAATCCTGCCTGCACTCCCGGCTCAACTTTAATTAGTACAACTGGATCAATTTTCGTTAGCGACGAAGCTATGACTTTGCCCGCGTCTCTCATGGTAGATACGATGCTTACTTGTGGCATTGTTTTACTCCTTTTTTTAAGGCTAATTTGCAGATCTCAATCCTTACACCAGCTCGTCTTCTGATGCGATTTGGTAAAACCCCACTCCCTTGCGAAGCAAAAATTGCCCAAACATGAAACCTCTCCAGAACGCTTCGAAGCGTTCGCTATTTTCACCGCCCAGTTCGCCGCTCCCCTCATAAACAGTGAAGGCCCCGTTCTCCTGCCACATTCTCGAGTAGGCGGTCTCAAAGGCCTCGTCTAAGCGAGCTGTCCAAGGGCCCTGTTGCGCGCTCGCCTGCGCTATCGCTTCATCAAGGGCGACCATCAAATGTAAATAGGAGTCCCGGCTCGCTATTAGTTCGATCATCGGGAATGTCCCTTCAACGTGCTTTTTCCAAAATAACTTTCTTGATCCGGCCGTTCGTCCGGATATTCTCGCACACGGTCTGGACGACTTCTTCCCTTCTCATTCGTGGATTGTTCGGTGTAACTGAGCCCTGGATGATGTTTGTAACCCGCAAAACGATAGGCTCATCACTGCCGCTTGGGACTTGGCCCGTTTGGTTGATTGCCGACAGTGTGGCCGCGCCGATGGATCTGACCGCCAGCTTTCGGATCACGAATTCTCCGGGAGTCGCCATGATCGGGACTTCGCCGCCGGATTGAAATGAGGGAATTCGGATTCCGCGCGGACCTACGAGGCCGCCTTCGTGGTACCAGCCTCCCGTGAGATTCAGCGACGGGCCGAACGCGGCGCCGGGAACGAAGAGAGAGCCGAAGTCAAAACCGCCAACGGCCCCCCCGACCGCGCCTAAGATGTTTTGCCAGCCGAAGCCGCCGCCTCCGCCAGATCCGCCGGCGCTTGAGCCCGCGATCTCTTCGAGCGACGCCTTTAGTTGTTTGAGCAGCGGATCCAAAATGAGAATCTGCGTTGCCATCTTAGCGACTGAGATCAGTACATTTTGCGCGAGGTTTTTGAAGGCGTCGCCTACGGACTGGGTGCCAAGCATAATGCCACGGAAGGTCTCGTTGATCCCGGAGCCTGCTTCTCTGACAATATCCTCGATCCCCTTCACCAGCCGCTGTTGCTCTTCAAGGAGCTGGGCTTGGCCAAGGCGCGCCTGGACTCGCGGGTCATTGACGCCGGCGCCCAGCTCGCGGGCTTTCAAGACGGCATCCTTTAGCGCTTGCAGCCTCGCCCCTGCGGCATCTATGCCACCGCCGAACAGACGCGCTTCTTCATCGATCATCGCCAGGCGCGAGGCAAGCGAATCGAATACCTGGCCGATTCCCGCGGTGTTTTCCTGGGCTTTGATGAGAAACTCGCCGAATTCGGTATCCATCCGATCAAAGACACTCGTCCATGACTGGACCGACAGCTCCATTAAATGCGCGGCGTCCTGTGCCTCCCGTTGGGCTTGTTTCAGCGGATCGGCGGCAGCTAAGAGCGTCTCTTCGAGTCGCTCTTGATCAAAGAGATCTGCTATAGAAGGTCCCTGGCCTTGTTTGAGTGCCGCCTTTGCGGCCTCCGCGATGGAAGCTTTTTTTAGAGCGTCTCTAAGCTCGGTCTCTTTGTTCGCGAAGGCGTTTTTCAGCGGGCCGGTGTCGATTCCCTGCTTTTTGAGTTTTCCCGCCAGTGAATCGACTGTTGCCGCTAGGAGCCGCAATTTTTCCTCGTCATCCGAGAGCATGGCAGCATGAATTCTTAAAGTCTCAATCTGCTGGGTGAGGCTTTGCGTGAGCTCAAAGGCGGCATCGCTCGCCGCTTTGATTTTGGTCGGGTCTACCACGTCTCCCGGTTTCTTTTCACGCGCCGCCTCGCCAGCCTCCACTTTCGCAAGCGTTATCTCTATACCCTTGACGCGCGCTCGCGCCTGATCCAGTACCGTTGATACCGAAGACCCCCTTTGCGCGAAGGATTCCAAAATTGTCACGCTCTGCCGCGCGTTAGCCAGATCGGCCTCAAGCTCCTCCTTGAGCGTTTTCCCAAAGCCCAACGCCCGAACACCCCTACCCGCAACTGCTGCCCAAAAGTCCACGGCACGCGCCTTGGCCAGGGCAAGCGCATCCGTAAATTCGCTTAAAGTTTTATATGCCTTCTCCATTTCTTCTGAGACTTTTGGAAGCCCTTGCTGCGCGAGCATTAGGATCGTCGACTGTAGATCAAGGCCGCCGCGGCCGAGGAGTTTGGCTCCGAGTGACGCGCGGATGCTGCGGTCTTCGACGCCGGCGAGAGCGGTCGACACTTTTTTCAGAAATTCGTCAGGGCTCGATCTCTGCAGATCCACCATGCTGAGCCCGAGCTGCTTCACCGCGTTGGCCGCTTCCTGGCTCTCGCCCGACGCGAGGTCGCCGAGATTGCGCTGCGCCATCTGGACGCCGCGCGCAAGGCTCTCGATCGAAACTCCTGTCTGCGCCACGATCTGGCGCATGCCGATCAGCGTCTTCATTGAGAGCCCGGTATTCTCCGCGAGATCTCCCAACCGATCGGCGGCGTTGAGCACGGTGCGAGAAAACTGCACGATACTGGCGGCGCCGAAGGTGACACCCAGGACGCCCGCTATGCCGCGAGCTTTAGCCACAAAAGCGTCTATACCACCGGACGCCCGAGCGAAAGCGCCTTCCAGTTTTTTTCCGCTCTCCTCCGCAGCGTGCCGGATATTTTTCAGGACCGGGACGCCGTTCGAATCTATTTCGATTGTAAATGTTAGATCGGCCATTTTTTTATCTCCCGAGTTTGTTAGCGTTGGCCGTTGGCCTCGTTCTCAATGTGGGAGTTGTACCAGTTCAAAAATGTCTCGCGCGGGATCCGGATCAAGTTGTTCTTTCGGAACGCGGGCAAGTCGCCCCCGTTGATCAGCTTGTAGACGATCGATTGAGAGCAGCCGAGGAAGTTGGCGACCTCTGCAACGCGAAGGTTAGATTTCGGTGGGAGGCTATCCACGGAATTACATGGTACGCGAACTGTGGGAGTAATAGCAAGAAAAAAGATCTGTGCGCGCGATTTTTTTTCATCTCACGCGCTTTTTTCTGTACTTTTTCCGCACTGAGTGTAACGTTAGTCCGGAAATGTCAGGTGAGCGTGCATTGTGGGCTGCTGTGTTGAAGCGAAGTCTTGGGGATCTGGCGGGCATCGATATAGGAGATCGCCGGATCGTGCGGCGTTACCTGCGAAAAGCGGCGCTGGAGTGGTTTTCGTCCGATTCTTACTATCCGGGTTCCTTCACCTGGATTTGCGATCAGCTCGGCCTTGAGGCCGGCGCCGTGCGCCGCCGGGTGTCGCGTTATCGAGCTGCGCCGAACGTTGGAAAAGAAAAAAGGGGCGAGACACCCCTTTTTTCGGCCTGATCGACTTCTTCCCCGGAAGTCAGTTTGGGTCTCGCTTTGTTGTCTCTTTTGGAATTGAATTAAGTTCTTGCACTAAGGCAATGTTTTGATCAAGAAGCGCGAGCCGATCGGGACGGCTGGTCTCTTTAAGGACTGAGACAAACTCCTCCATGAGAAGTTCTTTGTAAGCGCCGAGTAGCTGCGCACTCATGGCTGGATCCGCGGCCTCAAGTTCTGCTTCAAATTTCTCGGCTCTCTCTAGGGCGGCTTTGAACCTTGGCCTCGTCGGGGTTTCTTCTTTTTTCATCGATCTTTTCCTTTGCCATCAATGACCAATGCTCTTACCGAGCCGTCGCGGCCGTAACTGAATCTATAAGAGCCTTTGGGTAGCCGACTGGCTTTCTTTAAAATGCCAACCACCCACTCCAGCCTTGAGATCGCCCACTCATCGTTAGAAAGCAAAATATCTTTAGCTTCGTTCAGGAGATCAAGTTCCGTCGCGGTCAGTCGCCTCTTGCCGGCGCGCTTTCCTGCCATTGGCCCTTGAGGATCTCTCGCCTTTCCACGCTTCATTTTCGGGTCTGCTTCTGACGTCTGTTCCTGGGGCGACTCGATTTCTTGGATCGGGGCAATATTCCAAGCTCCCGCTTTAGAGCCTCTCTCTCGTCGGCGTCCTGAAAAGAGTAATGCCGATCGCGCCCGAGGATAATGTGATCCAGTACGCGGAAGCCTAGCAGCTCGCCGGCCTCTCTAAGGCGTCTGGTAATTTCAACATCGTCGGCGCTCGGAGCCGGATCTCCGCTTGGGTGATTGTGGACAAACACCACAGCCGCCGCGCGAAGCTCCAAGGCGGCGGTAAAAACTTCTCGCGGATGAACAAGGGACGCTGTCAGACTGCCCGTGGAGACATGCTTATAGCCGTTCAGCCGGTTTCTCTGGTTTAGGCAAAGTACAACAAAGTGCTCTTTGTCCGCATCGAGTGTCTTGAAAATTGCGCGCGCCAGTTGCGCCACTTCTGCCGGTGTCGTTAGCTTAGCCGGTTCTTCTGTATTCTTACTCGGGCGGCTCGGGCGCGAATCGCGTACGTAAAAGGTCTTTAGCTTGTAGATAACGGTGTATGGTTTCATGTTAGTTTCCGCTCAGCGATTCCTCTTTTTCTTAGTCTTGGCACGTCGATCGGCAGAAGGCGCCCTCAACGGGTTGGCTCGCGTTAGTTTTGCTCCCTTCTTTTCTTCCCGTTCTAAATATCGCCTCTTGGCGGCTAGCCTAGCGCACGCCAAAGAACAGAATTGATCTCTTCCTTTTTGCGGTGCCCTCTCGCGGAGAAAAATCCTATCGCATCCGCTACGGGCGCATCTGCGTATCCTCTCGCCTGTCAAACCTGAATGTTCAACGTGTAAGCCAAGCGCCAACAGGACCTGAGAGATCGGGTCTTGGGAGATCGATACTGATTGACCGAATCGGTAATGCGGAAGAAGGGCCTGCCATTGGAAACCAACCCTCTTCGATGCCTTCTCACTCAGCTCCATTGCAAAGAAAGATTCATCCGCAAAAGCTGCGAGCGCTTTTTTGATTTCCCGGTGGATTTCTATTAAGCGATCGTCTGTTACCAGGCCAACAAATGCTTCCAAATCGCCCGCAGGGTTAAATACTTGATGCTCGCCGGGACTGGCGCCGTGAAAACTGCTTTCTCGGACAAATTCATGAAGTCTGATTTTTAGCAGGTCGCGGCGGCTCTTTTCTAAATCCATCTCCTGTGCGAATTGAATTGCCCAGTGGACCTGCTGGAGGTGGGCTACTTCCGGATCTGTTATTTTCATGAATCCCCCGATTTGTCTCTCTCAGTTGGGTGTTGGAATAATGAGTCGGTTCTTGACTATTCCATTATTATAGTTTAACATCCTAGCCTGTGAGCAAGCTAGAGTCAAGAGACAACGTTCTTGCTTCGCATCTGACGACTAAACAAGTCGCGCGGCTTTTGGGCGTGTCGGAGCTAACGGTTCTAAACTACGAGCGGGCTGGCAAGTTGGCCGCCATAAAGATTGGTTGCCGAGGCGAGAGGTTTTTTCTGAAATTAGAAATCAAGCGTTTCCTCGATGATCGTGAGGCGGCGGCAGGCGCTGCCGAGGCCTTCGGCCTCACGGCCAAAGCAGCGGCGGAGCGTCTCGGTGTTTCACTACAATCGATTTGGCTCTACGAGCGTGCCGGAAAACTGCACGCGAAGAGGTTCGGCGGCGGGCGGCGTTTTCCAAGAGAGGAAGTTGACCGGTTGTTTGTCGAGCGGCTAGCGAAGAAAGCCCCCAAGGCCGCGCGGATAGCTGGCAGAGAGAAGAGGCAGCCGTGAGCAGCGCCAAAAGACAAGTTGCAAACGGTTTTGAATTCCGCCGGCCCGCTCTCCCGGCGGATTGTGGGGGGCCGGGGTATCCTCCGTACCTGTGCGTGCGCGTCGCTTTTAAGTTCTTTCACGGCGCGCACGCGGCCCCCTCTAAATTGGCGAACTGAACCTTAAGAAGGGAGTTGTTATGGACCAACAGACAAAAGAGGAGCTCGAAGCCCGGCGGCGCGAAGCACGGAAAGCATTTGAGCAAACACCGAAAGGGCAAATGGAGGTCGTCGAGGCTTTTCGGCGTTGGGGCTTGAACGAGTATGAGAATTGCCGGACCAGCGTTGTCAGCTCTGCGCGCTGGGTCGATGAGCGGGGCAACATTCGCAACCGCACGGTCCAAGGCACAAGCGGCTGGACTGACGTGCCGGCGGACGCGGTGATTCG
This sequence comes from Deltaproteobacteria bacterium, assembly GCA_016210115.1. GTDB lineage: Bacteria > Desulfobacterota > Binatia > UBA9968 > UBA9968 > JACQUW01. The sequence continues at coordinate 6,273 of JACQUW010000323.1, forward strand.
GTCAAACCGGAGGTCTCGAAACGAGCGGATGTCGAAGCTACAGGAGTTCATCGCGGTAACGGATGCGATGCTGGCCCAGCTCCGAGACAAAAAGCCGTTGCCAGACAACTACTGCCAAACATTGGACGATCTAATGCCGCCTGCCGATGGGCCGGATCAGAACGTGACGGAGATTATCCGGCAGCCCAAAGGCAATCGTTAGATGGCTGCCAATCGGCACTCACAAGGCGGAACAGGCTGTGACATGGCCTGGGAATTTCAGAGGCCAGGATTGAAGCGTGCGCGCTTAAATTCGGGCAATTTAAACCGGGTGAGAAATGTCCGTAACACATTGTGAATGGTGCCATTCGGAGTTTCGGCCGCGAAGCCAGGGGAGCCCGCAGAAATTCTGCCCTGGCGGGGAGTGCCGGCGGGCCTTTTACCGTGCAGCCCGCCAACGTGGCGCCAAGATTTTGCGCCGCGGCAAGCGGCCCAAAACCAATCACCAGAGCCCGATTGAACGTATGCTTCGGGCCACGGACAGCTCGGTACGGTATCTGACCCGCCTGCGGAAGGATCTATTGCAACTTCTAAACGCCGATTCGGCGCAGGTTAAAAACTTAACATGAGACTCTTCGATCCATACGGCCAGCTGATTGAAAGGCCCACAAAACCCGAGACGGAACGGATCGGAACGGTTCTCGTTCGAGACCAGGCATCAAGCTACCCGTCAGTAAGACTCACTCCGGATAAGCTCGCGTCGATTTTTCGAGAGGCGGACGCCGGCGACATTCGCCGCCAGGCGGAGCTGTTCGAAGAGATGGCGGAGAAAGATCCTATGCTCGGATCGGTCCTCCAGACGCGGCGGCTTGCGGTGCAGGCGATTGAAGCGGAAATCCTACCGGCCTCTAATGACGCGCAAGACAAGAAGATAGCCGACGGCTTTAAAGAGAACTGGGAGGATCTCGATTTTGAAGACGCCTCTCTCCACTTGCTTGATGCAATCGGGAAGGCTTTCGGCACTGTCGAAATTGATTGGGCGTTGGAAGGCTCGGAGGCCTGGATTCACGGGTTCGAGTGGATCCCGCAGAAGCGCTGGACGTTTGTCGAGATCTCCGGCGCCCTGGATGCTCCGCTTCCGCAGCTGCCGCGCCTATTGACCGACGCAGAGCCGATATATGGAGAGGACGTTCCGCCGTTTAAGGTTGTGTACCATCGGTACAACGCGCGATCGGGGTTCGCGCAGAGAGGCGGGCTCCTTAGGAGCGTCGGCTATTACTATCTCTTCAAGAACTACGACATCAAGGACTGGATCATCTTCCTTGAGAAGTTCGGCCAGCCGCTGAGACTCGGAAAATTCTCCTCCGCCGCCAGTGACGATGACAAGAAGGTCTTGAAAGAGGCCGTTCAAAACCTCGGCACGGACGCGGGGGCGATCATATCCGACGCCACGATGCTCGATATCCTGGAGGCGCAAACCACACAGGCATCGAGCGATCTCTACGAGCGAGCCGCGAAGTATTTCGACAAGGTCTATGAGATCGCCGTCCTCGGGCAAAACGCCACGACTGAAGGGACGCCCGGCGCCCTCGGGAACGAGAAGGCCCGCGCGGAAGTAAGGCAGGATCTTAAGAAAGCCGACGCGCGCGCCCTGGCAAAGACTCTCAGGTGGCAGGTGGCCTGGCCGTGGGTTGGGTTCAACTTTGGTTGGGACAAGAAGGTCCCACTGATTCGCTTTCCGGTCGCCGATCCGGCGGATCTGGAGGCACTCGCGCGCACTCATCGAACTCTTGTGGACATGGGCGCCCGCATCCCTGTGAGCTTCATTCGGAAAAAATACGGAATACCCGCGCCGGTTGGAAACGAGCCGATCCTTACCGCCCCGGCGCCGGCCGTGGCGGGGTTTGAAAACTTCGGGTTGCGGACTGCGAGGCTAAGAAAAGTCCGGATACCCGTTGGATCGCGATTGATCGATTTTGACCCTGAAATCGAGGCATAAAAAAGAAAAATTGCACGCGTGTAACTTTTTTCGATTGTTTCCGTAAATCGGGTACTTAGAAACGATGACACACAAAGATGAATTGACCCAACTGGATGTCGGCCTGGCGCTGGCAAACGACAAAGATTTTGCCCTGCCCGATGATATCAAGAAAGAGTTTGAGCGGTACGAAATAACTGAAATCTGGGGGATGATCGACCAGGCGAAGAGTCTGGATCGCGCCGTCAAAATTCGTGCCGGCTTTGCTTACATGGCGCTTAAGGAGCGGCTCGGAGAACGAAAGTTCAAAACGACACTTGAAGAGCGAGACGGCAAAGGCGGCTACTACGCAGCCTGGCGTTGTATGAGCTACGCGAGGGCGGCGCTGCATCTGCCAAACGTCGCGCAGACTCTAGGATTCCGCTGCATCAAGAAAGCTCTCGCGCTTCCTCCCGCTCAACTGGATGAAATTCAGGAAAAGGTGACCGGGATGCCGGCCGAGATCGCCAAAGATATTACCGAGGAGGCGATCGACGCCGAGTATAACGAGATGCAGAGGAGAAAGCAGGCACGCGCGAAGCAGCGCACGCCCGCGCGGCAGACTCCAAAGCCTCTCCCGAAACTCAACATGGACGCTCCCTGGGCGGCGACTCGCGAACGCTGGATCGAGGCGGTTAAGGCGTTAGGCGCCCTGCTAGTGGCCGCCGAATCCGTTGAGATGAAGCCAGAATATTTCGATGAAGTCTTTAATCATCCGAGCGGGCATTGGTGCGCCCAGCTCGGCAGTTACCTCGATCGCTTAAACGAGATCTTGTGCCCTTACGAGGAGCTAAAGCGGCGCGGCTTAAACGAGGAATAGGGAAGGATGCGGCTCTCGATCGACATGAGGAATTTTATCCGCGAGTACCTTGCGGGAAAAAAGGGCGAGGAACTGAAGGCCGCTATCGATTATCTTCATCACACGGAGCGCGTGAGCAAGGGACACCTTTACCGGATGAGCCGGGACTTGCGCCCGCCGAGCCGAGCCGAGAGGGGTGATAAAGGCATCAGGCGAATCGAGGTCGCCGACGAGAAGCTCTTTTGGATAGAAGAGCTTGTCGTCAAGTTTGGCGTCACGCCCGCCAGAGCTATCGAGATTCTCCAAATAAACGGCAAACTGTCTCAAGGAGAACTCACCGCTGCCACTTGTAACCGAATATTCCGCGAGCAGGGCCTCTCCTATAAGCGGCGCAACACGGATGTAAAGCCGGCGGCGTCCTGGGAGGCCGCGTTTCCTAATCAGATCCATCAGTTCGATACGACGAAGATGGAACATCTTCATTACGACTATCGGACCAAGCGGGTAAGCTTCAACCCGCGCCTAAACTATAAAAATTCACGCGGCGAAAAGGCTCCGGCCATCTGGCTCTATCTGATGCAAGACGATTTCTCCCGCTGCGAGTTTGCCTATCTCTATCTCGAACTTCACTGGCGCAACCATCTGGACTTTCTTCGGCGCGCCTGGGGAGAAAAAGAGAACCCTTCCGAGTTCCCGTTCTTTGGCATCCCGAAGCATATCTATATGGACAATGGCGGCGGCAACCAGGCGATCCGCTTTCTTGCGGCCCTCTCAAAGCTCGGAGTGCACCGCATCCCGACAGATCCTTCATCGAGCGAGCCCTACGCGGCTCGCAAACGCGGGAAGATCGAAGGCGCTTTTAAGTTCTACAACTCCTGGGAGAAAGAATTCCAGATGATTGAGTCACTGACCTGGGAGGAAGCTCAGGAGTTTCTCTATCAGCGGGTATTGAAACGCAACCGCCGCCGGCACGCCACTACAAATCAGGCACCGTTTCAGCGATGGGTGAATGTGCAGAGACCGCTTCATATGCCGGACGAAGAATTTTATCGACTGCTCAGCTACGAGCGTTGGACACGAGTGGTCGATAAGTATCTCACGTTCAGCCTTGAGAAGGAGACTTACAAGCTGCCAGAAAAGCAGTGTGTAAATTGGGTCGATGAAACCGTCACTGTTTATGGGCAACATGGGCAAAGAGACGTGGTGATAGCAGAATTCGGGGGAAAAGAGGTTGAGGCGGTACGGGTGCACGAGAACATCGCACGGCCGGCGTTTCGTTATTCCGAAACCCCGTCCACGTCCGTGGAAGAGGCCCGTGCCCGCGCGGCCACGGCCGGGACGCACGGACCGCTTAAACTCTGGGAGACGGACAGGGCGGCGCCGGCATATATGCCGCGTAAAGGTGAGCCGTTCGACAATTCAAAGATCGCCGAAAAGATCGTGGAGACTGCGGACGGCGGATCGCGCCCGAGCTTTGTGCCGGAGATCTGGCTGATATATGAGCAAGCGGCCCAGTGGTTAAGGCAGGAGGGCTTCCGTAACAGCCAGATGTCTGAAGCGGAATCCGCTTGGCTGCGAGCTTTGATCCAGGAACAAATGAAGAAAAACCTGGAAGATAAGGACGTGATCGCTGAAACCAAGCTCCGGGAAGCGGCGCTCGAATATTACAAGGCCAAAACAGGCTCGGATGAGTTTTAAGTTATGGGAAGACCGGCTTCAAAACGAATAGCTAATCCGCCAAGAGCGGAGTTTGAGAAGTATGGCTTCTCCTATACGCTCGCCGCGCAGGAAATGAACGTGCCGCGATCGACTCTCTATAGTTTTGTGACTCGGGGCGTTGTCCCGCTCGGCGCGCGATATCGAGATTTGGAGGACCGCTTTGACGGCTGGTTTAAGCGAGCGAAGGCGGCGGCCGAAAAAGGACGAGTTGAAAGCGATTCTCTTTCCTCCAAGATCCGCAGACATGGAATCAAGGAAGCCTACCTCGCGGAGGTCGCGGGTTTGAGCCCGTATGAGCTTTGGTACGGCTTGCACATGGGGATCTGGCCGAATCCGGCAGCCAAGAAGGCAGTAGAAAAAACGATCGCCATGATCATTGAAAAGCAGGAGGGCAAGAAGATGATCACGAAGGTTTCCCTTTCCGAAGAGGACCTCGTGTATTGGGGTCTAAAACGCGATCCGTTCACAAACGAGATGGAGTCCGCGGACGATATTTTCGACACGAAAGAGATGGGCCGCGCCGAGAAGAAGATCATGAGCGCGGTGGAAAAAAACGGATGGATAGCAGTCTGCGGGCCGGTGGGGAGCGGCAAGTCAACGCTGCTCAAAAGAATAGAGAGCAAACTCAGGAAGAGGTCCGACGTCGTGCTTGTTAAGCCTCGGACAATCGAAAAGCAGTTTCTTGGAGCGTCGCATATCTGTGACTCGATCCTGGCGGACCTGGGCGCGGTGGTGAGCCGGAGCGGGACTCTGGAGCATAAAGCGCGGCATGTCGGGCGCATCCTCGAAGAGGCATACCGCGACGGTCGAAAGGTTTGCATTCTAATCGACGAAGCTCACCTGTTGCGGCCGGACGCGCTGCTCGCGCTGAAGCGGATCTACGAATTTGAGATCGGGTTCAAAAAACTCCTATCGATTGTCCTCGTAGGTCAAGAAGGGCTCGCACGCCAGCTCGAGTCCAACTTTGAGCTTGCGGAGGTGTCACAGCGAGTGGATCTTTACAAGCTCGGCTCGCTCAACGGCTCGATCGGCTCATATCTCCGGTTTAAACTTGACCGTGCGGGATGCGCGAAGGAAGTATTTGAGCCTTCGGCTGTAAAGGCCATCGGCGAGCGGGCGGATACGGTGCTGAGCATCAACAACCTGGCGGGCGCCGCGCTCATCTGCGCGCATGATATCAGCGAGAAGGCGGTAACTGCCGAGGTTATCAAGGCGATACGGGGAACGTTCTGACGGTGAGTGGCTGAGGAGAGCTGCTATGTATACTCCTGACGTTCGGCGAAAAGCTTACAACTTGTTTGTTAAATCGGGCCTTCCCTATGAGGAGGTCGCCCGACGGATCGGCGTCTCGCCCAGCAATCTCAAAGAATGGGGAAGTAAAGGTAAATGGGCCGCTCAGCGCAATAAACACCAGGCAGCTATTGAGTCCATCGAGACAACCATTTTGGAGACGGCGCGTCTGGCGGTTAACAAACTCTTCGAGACGTACAGGGACACCGGGAACTTCCGCAGCCAGGACGCATTCGCCCACGTAAAAACGATCGAGTGCCTCAATGCGATGCTTACCCATATCGGGACCAGCGTTGAACAGTCGGACGGTGTTTTGGAGTTTCTGAAAGTCTTGACTAGGCCTAAAATAAGCGAGCTTAAAGTTGATCGATAATTTTCATGCGAGCACAAGGCCCACCGCGAAGCTGCCATGCCCCGC
>JACQUW010000319.1 GCA_016210115.1 Deltaproteobacteria bacterium
CCCACACCCTAACCCTGAAGCTGTGAAAAATTCGAATCCCCCTCTTTCCCCCTTTTTCCCGTCCTTCGCCAAGGCTTCGGAGGGTCCCCCAAAGCTTTACGCGAAGGGGGACAAAGGGGGATAATCCAAAAAGAAAAGTGGAATTTTGCTGTGTAACTGTAGGAATTCCTCTCTTTCGACTACGGGTTCCCCTCTTTGAAAAAGAGGGGTGAGGGGAGATTTTCCGGGCTTTACCGCAGGAGTCAATTTTCGTTCTTCTTTACGTCAGGATGCCGCCGGGTCTACTTAAAAAATTTCGCAACGCGTTCGAACGCTTCCGGATGAACCTCGTTGCGTTTCGGCCAACCCCCCTTCAGGGGGATGGTGCCATCGATGATGGCTACGGTATCACCCAGCCAGCCGCGGAAGCTTTGCACCTCCCGTATGATCTCGATGTCCTTATCCCAATGGACTCTCGTCGCGACCGCCCACATCACCTCGCGCTCATTGAAGACATCGATATCGTCGTCCACAATTACGGCGAGCTTAAGATTGGGCATTTCGACAAAAGCCTGCATGCCTGCTTTGTTGGGCTCGTTTTCGAATTCTTTTTTAATCGAGATGTAGCAGATGCAACGCCCGCAACCCGAGGCCGCAAGGTGGATGGCCTTAATTCCCGGAACATTCCTTTTGATGATATTGTAAACGCTGCCTTCCTTCGGAACGCTCCCCAGATTCCAGTGGTCCATGTGACCCGGCCAGAAGTCTTCGACGATGCCGTTTTTGCGGGCCGTAATCGCTGTCACTTCGATTACCGGAACTTGCATGACTTCTTGATAATATCCGAGAATTTCCCCGAAAGGGTTTTGAGTATCACGCGCTCCAGGCGGAACTTCGCCCTCGATGATCACCTCCGCGTCCGCCGGGACGAGAAAATCTTCGCCCCACGTCGTGGAGGGCGTCAGACGCAAGGGTTCGCGGAGAAAAGCGGAGGCGGTCAAATAGTCGTTGTTACCGTATGGAGTCATGCAGCAGGTCGAGAGATAAAAGGCCGGGTGGTGACCCAGAATGACAATCACGGGCGCCCGTTTATTTTGCGCTTCGTACTCGCAGGTCATCGCCTCGAGATGATGATGCTTGTGGGCGGAGAAGCTCATGCGCCGCGGTTCGTAGTACCTGTTCTTTGTGAAGGTAATATCGTAAAAGTCGCCGTTTACGCTCTTCATGGCGCAGGCCATCGTATGATAGGGAGCGACATCATCCTTTTGATGCATCGGCATGGGCAGCATTCTTAGATCGGCTTTGTCGCCCGTTAGAACGATCTCCTTGACCGGGGCCTTGCTGGGCGCAATGACTTCGACGGTTCCTTTCTGCACCTCCAGCTTTGCGACCTCGAGGCTCACTTCCATGTAGGATTTGATGTCGCCCATATCGAGCGAGTCAGCAACGTACTGGCGCGTCACCCAGGGATTATAGAAGAGAGGATATTCAGAAGATTGCCCGTTTAGCGCAGGAACATTCTCGAACAGAACCATTTTGGGCTCGTTGCGTATGTCCAGATGCTTCAAATACGCGACGGTCTCATGCTGATTGGGATCGATCCGATTTTTCTCGCGAATGATCGATCCGGGTCTCTTTTTTTCCTCCAGGGCAATGAAACTGCGAAGATCTTTGGCCATTGACGTCTCCTCGATTGGCATTTCAAAACTGACTATTCATAGACAAATAACCCGGCAAGTTCAAGGATTAGACAGAGAAGACCGAGACCTACGGAGCTTCTCCCTCGCCCGCTTGCGGGAGAGGGCAGGGGTGAGGGTTCCGACGCTCGCGACCCCTCACCCTTTCCCTGTTGATGCCGCAACCGGAGAGGGAGAAGTTTGTGTCGGCTTCGAGCCGATAGCTCTTGAAATCCTCTGTGTGCGGGCGAGAGTCGTCTAGTTGCGGGACTCTAGCCGTGTTACTTTCAGCTTTGACCCGAAAGCTCCTCGCGCACGATCTGGCACCCTCTCTTCGGTAAGGGGCTTCTCCGTCAGACCGAGGTAGGAGTTGAGTCGCCTATTTGACATTCGATTTCAGTCTCGGATACTGTCCCCCTACACTGCAGGTTTCAGGTCGGCTCCGGGCTCTCTGGTAGTCATTTTGGTTTCTTCCAAGAGGCATGCAGACGTGAGGTGCGATTCATGAGTTCCGGGTGCCTGACTCTCGATGGGTGAGGCCAGGAGGGAGAAAATGCCAATGTTGTCACGCCGAGGGTTTTTAACCGGCAGCGTCGCAACCGGCCTGGCCCTGGCGACGCAGCGCATCGAGTCGGCTGTCGCTCAGCCCCGGGCGCGGAGGCTGATCGTCGATTCGCAGATTCACATGTGGCCGGCGAATAGGCCGGACCGCCCTTGGGTTCCCGGCTCCCGAGCGCAACTTCCCGAACCATTCACGATCGAGCGGGTGGTGCCGATGATGGACGATGCGGGCGTCGATCGCGTCGTGATCGTGCCTCCGAGTCTCGAAGGCGAGAGAATCGATTATGCCCAGGAGGCTGTGAAACGCTACCCGGGCCGTTTTGCCATTATGGCCCGTATTGCGCTCGACAAGCCGGATAGGGCCCAACGCCTTCCGACCTGGAGAGAGCAGCCGGGCGTGCTCGGCGTCCGCTTGAATGTAGGCCGGGCGGAGGCCCCTTGGCTCACGGACGGAACCGCGGACTGGTTCTGGCCGGCGGCCGAGAAGGCCGGGCTTCCGGTCATGTTTCTCACCACCGGACAGATGCCCCTGTTCGCCCGCATCGCCGAGCGGCACCCGCAGCTCACGCTCATCATCGACCACATGGGCGTGTCGTCGGAATCCGTGAGAAACAGGATGATACCGGCTGCAGTCGACCAGTCCGTCGTGCTCGCAAAATATCCGAATGTCTCCGTGAAGCTGTCGTCGGCGCCGCTCATGTCGTCGGAGCCTTATCCTTTCCGCGATGTGAACCCCCACATCCGCCGCCTGTTCGATGCCTACGGCCCGCAGCGCTGCCATTGGGGAACGGACGTGACGAATTCCTTCGCCAAGGCCACCTATCGCCAGCGCGTGACGCATTTCACGGAGGAATTGGACTTCCTGTCCGAGGCCGACAAGGACTGGGTGATGGGGCGCGCGATCGTTGAACGCCTCCGTTGGGCCTGATACCTATCCCGGATTATTCATAGGCCGAAGATAAATTATGACACACTGCAGCCTGAGGGGTGAGCCTTGAAGAGAGAGAGCACAGGAACGTGCAGCTTCGATGACGTCTTTGGTGCTCGGCTATGTGTCTCATCGCGCCACTGTCATTTGCTGCAGATCGCACGTTTGAAGTCCGCCTC
>JACQUW010000317.1 GCA_016210115.1 Deltaproteobacteria bacterium
AGCTGCTGCGGGCGTTGGAGCGCAAGGAATTTCGAAGGCTGGGCGGGACTAAGAAAATCAGGAGCAATCTTCGGCTCATCTCGGCGACCAATGTGAACCTGGAAAACGAGGTTAAGGCGCGGAGGTTTCGTGAAGACCTTTACTACCGGATAAAGGTGGTCACGCTCACCATTCCTGCTCTTCGCGAGAGGAAGGATGATATCCCTTTCCTGATTAAAGGGTTTCTGGGCGAATTGGAGAGGACAAGTGGCAAATCCATTCGAAAGATTACACCGGAAACTTTTGCTCGCCTGCAAAGCTACTCTTGGCCCGGCAATGTCAGGGAACTTAAGAATGCTGTAGAAAGCATGGCTCTAATGGCTGAAGGGGATTCCCTGGACGTGAGTGACCTCCCCGAAAATATTCGCGGGGTTCAGGGGAACCGAGAGATCAGGCTCCCGATCGGAATAACGATGCAGGAAGCTGAGACGGAAATTATCCGGCACTATTTGGAGCGCTTTCCCACGAAAAAGGAGGCCGCCCAGGCCCTCAAGATAGGTCTTCGAACCCTTTACCATAAGATAAAGCGGTTTGATCTGCCCCGTTCAGAGCCCAACCCAAAAAGTTAGCGCCGAATCCTCGCAGTGCAAAAATTGCGCTTTCTGTCTATGCCCACCAGGCGGTTTCATGCCATTTTTGCATTCGGGTCGCGTTTTCGGGAAGATAAGTGCAAAAATTGCATCTAATACGATAATTCTTTCGTTCGCAATTCTCAGACTTGCCCAGCTACGCCAGATTTCCTCTTTAATTCCAATATACTACCGGTGGAAAAATAAGCTGGCATCATTGTTGCGCTCTTCATGCAGTCAGCCGCGAACGAGATTTACCCAACCAATTTGGGTGTCACCGCGGACTGGTTTCGCTCCGGGTGATGAGGTAAGAAGCAGTGACGACTATTCCCTATGAAAAAGGGATGATCAAATAGTATGGAGAGTAGAAGAAAAATCCTTTTGATCGATGAGAAGTGGGATACCCCGCTTTACCTCGCGCTGCGAGGGGAAGGATACGAAGTCAGGGCTTGCGAGTCGCCGGAAAAGGCTTGGAACCTCGTCTTTCCACTTCGACCTGATTTCATCATTCTCCATCTTCATCATCCGAGCAGAAAAGACATATCTGCCTTGCACGAATGTCGGGCGCTGGCCGAGGGGGTGCCGATTATTGTGGCCACGTCCCTTCCGGGTCACGAGGCTGTCATGAAAGCGCTCGAAGAGGGAGCGACGTCTTTCCTCTCTCTCCCGGTAAAACCTGAAACCATCAGAAAAGTCTTGGATGAACTCGACCCAGGCGCAAATGACAGCTCGACAACCTAAGGAGAGAGGGAGTATGGAAGAAACAAGGAAAAAGGCTCTAAAGCTTGCCGAGTTTATCGGTACGACAAAGGATCTGTCCTCAAATGCAGTTCACGAAGCGGAAGACGAACTGAGAGAGTATCTCAAAATAGTGGATTCCGACACGCAAAAAGAAATTATGGAGCGGATCCGCGCCTATTCTTAAAATCATAAAGAACAGGAGGTCATGCTGAGGCGCAAAGTAGTTGAGATTTTTTAGGTTTCTTGGAATCCCACAAAGGCAACGGGCACGTGCCTCTTAGCTCATTGGAAACTGAAAGGAGATAGTTTATATGCCACCAGAATGGAATAGAGGTTTTTTTGCGATAGGAGTTGTTGCGGGTTTTTTCTTCTTGCTGAGCGCGTGTTCCACGCCGACAGCCGAAAAACCGCAGGACTCAGCTACAACCCAAAAGGCAGGCGTAAGCTCCCAAAAGCCGGTCAAGGCAGCGTCCTCGAAGACCTCGCCTCAGGCCGCGCAAGCCTCAAGTCTTGACGCTCAGCGGAAGGGTACCTTAGGTAAGAAAGCGGAGACCGGCCCTCTGAAGGATGTTAATTTCGACTTTGACCGCCACGATCTGCGCCAGGATGCGCGGGAAATCCTTAAGACCAACGCGACCTGGCTCAAGGGTAATCCGTCAGCCCGAGTGGATATCGAAGGTCATGCGGATGAACGCGGAACAACCGAGTATAACCTTGCTTTGGGAGCCAAGCGAGCAGACAGCGTAAAGCGGTACCTTGTGGATTTGGGTGTCTCATCCGGTCGTCTCGCGACTACCAGTTACGGTGAGGAGCTGCCCCTTTGCAAGGAACAAAACGAGATCTGCTGGTCCAAGAACAGGCGCGCTCACTTCGCGATTAAAACCGCCCCGGGCAACTAGGATTGAGGAGAGCGCTGATGGGGAATGGGGACAGAGGTCTAAGAGTAATTCTTCACAAAATCCACAGCCGTAAGAGCTTAGCGGGAGCGGATTTCCGGAATTTGTATCTGTCATGCATGGATTTGTCAGGCCTGGACTTGCGGCATGCCAATTTTGCGGGGTGCCGTTTAAACTACGGAGTCATGGATAGAAGTGATTTGACCAACGCAAATTTAGCCAACTCCAACCTGACGAAGACCAGCTTCAAGCACGCCGATTTGACCGGGACTGTCTTCACGGATGCCATCGTATCCGGCGCAAATTTCACCGGGGCAAAGGTCGGCCCCGAAACAAAGGAATACTTAAAATCTAAAGGAGCCGTAGGCCTGGAATGAGGCGGAGTCGATCTCCGCGCCAGGTGAAACTCCGCTCTGAGCGGACCATTCGAGGATCAGAATAAAGGATCAAACCCATGAGTGAACAAGTTCAACAAGAAGAGCTGCTGTTAGACGTAAAGATAGCCGAGGCCTCGAAGCTTTATAAGTTTTATCTCACTCAAGAGAAGAAAATTCTTGGAGCCAGCGCTGTTGCTCTTTTCCTCGCCCTGTGGGAGTTCATGGGCGGAGCGTGGAGCATCTACAATCCCATCCCTTTCTTGCAAGTCAATCCCATGTTTATGAGCGCACCATCGCTTATCGGAAAAGCGGCGGTTCAGCTTTTCGGATCGGGAGAGATTTGGAATGATCTCAAAGTGAGCGGGATCGAGCTGTTAGGCGGGTATTTGATTGCCGTCCTATTCGCGATCCCTTTTGGGATTATGACAGGCTGGTACAAGAGGATGAGCGCTATCTTTGATCCCTTTATCAATGCCATGAACGCAACGCCCCGTGTCGCCCTTTTGCCCCTGGTCATCATCTGGTTGGGTATTGGAATCCTCTCCAAGGTCGGCATTATCTTTCTTGGAGCCGTCTTTCCTATGTTGATCAATACCAGGGATGGGGTAAAGACTACTCCCCAGACTCTCCTTAATGCCGCGAGAAGTTTCGGAGCTTCGGAATGGATGGTTTTCAAGAGCGTGGTGCTTCCTTCCACGGTGCCTTTCATCCTTACGGGTTTAAGATTAGGAGTCGGGAGGGCCATTGTTGGAGTCATGGTCGGAGAGCTTTATGCGGCCACCGCCGGGATCGGTTTTATGATTACGGTCGCGGGCGCAACCTTCCAGACGGACAAGGTGTTTGTGGGTGTTCTTGTGTTTGCTCTAACCGGGATGATCGCAATGGAGCTGCTGACAAGGCTAGAGAGACGGTTTGACAAGTGGCGGCCAAAAGTAGGGGCGGGTGCATAGCCATCCTCGAGACGAGCGGCGCAGCACGAGTCACCGCCCATTAATGAGAAAGGGCGTCTCGTAAAAGCTGTTGGGGCATCGCGACCGAGGCTCTCCAAGAGGAGGACAGCATGTACGCCACACGCATCCGCGCTCACCGAAACCGATCACCGCAGCCTGTGTCTGCCGGCCGCGCCCCCTGGTATGAGCGGCCGTCCGATGGCAGCATGCTCCCGGAGCAGTTCTTCGGCCCTGCCAGCCTCGCCACGGTGAGCCCGGAAGCGGCGTTGATGTGCGCGGTGCTCGAAGATGCCCTGCTCTGTTTTCAGAGGAAGTTTGAGACTGGGAGACGGTGTATCCCGCGCACGGCAAAAGAGGCTGAAAATTGGTTTTTTAGTGATGATTCCCGCAGGCTCTTCTCCTTCGTGTCAATCTGTGCAGTGCTCGGATTGGAACCGGAGGCCGTACGGCAGCGCCTTAAGCATCGGAATCAATCCCGCCTGGACACACCGTAGAGAAAGATGTAGCCTGTTATAGGAGTGCGTCAACCGACGACGTTCGTCGCCCGGATAAAAAATGACCAACCAGGCTCCTGAGGAAGTCGACTACGCCTGTAATCGTCGTTGGAATCGACAGGAGACACGATTATGACTCAACAGACTCTTCAAGCAGACTGGTTCAAACAGCAATTGCGCGATTCATTGCAGCGCGAGACAAAAATTGTCGTGCCGTGAGGATTGCGAGACGCGCCAACCTCTGCACATGTGGCGGTCAAGACGAGCGGGGGTCTACTATTGAAAGCGGCCAGATCAAAGAAATTCACCGGTTACCTGGCTCAGATCGCCTAGAGCGGCTGCGCGTGTGAAAGCCGGCTTGCGGACGATAGCCGTCATAGGGAGGTGATTTTTTATGCCACATGGTCACAAGTATACCATCGCGGACGATGAGGCGGTGCAGGTGCTTCTCGATAAGATGCTCGGTGGAGGAACGCGGCAGAAGCGCCGCGAAAAGCTCTTAAAAGCATTAGAGGAGGCCTCTCAGCGCTATCAGAATACCGGTCACAAAGAGAGGCAAGCATTTTTCCACGGGCTGCTCACCGGCTACGCGGTAGCGCTGAAGCTCTTATAGTTTTGAGCTTTTGAAAGATTGCCGGGGGAAGATTATAAAGCCGAAGGAATCCCGTACGTTTTGAGAAAGCTTCAACGCAAATTTATTGATGAGCGGGGTATCGTTAGTCCCAGCCGTCTGCTATAGTGATCATAATGTAACGACCGGCAACCCAAGATCCTTAAAGCAAACACTCGGTCACAATTTTTTCCGAGTATCGCGGAGGCGGTCCCTAGGGTAACCGCCTCTTCGCGTTTATTGGCCAGGAAGTAAATGAAAAGGGAGCACGAGGTGCCAGAGAGGAGATGTTCTGGAACACAGTTCAACCAATTCAACGATCAATCGCATTGGGTTCATAGGCAACTACTTGCCGCGCCAGTGCGGTATCGCCACGTTCACCACCGATTTGTGTGAGGCTATCGCTTCCGAATACTCTGGAACCACGTGTATTGCCCTGCCCGTTAACGACATCGAGGCCGGCTACGCCTATACGACACGCGTGAGATTTGAACTGGCGGAGAAGGATATTGACTCCTATCACC
>JACQUW010000318.1 GCA_016210115.1 Deltaproteobacteria bacterium
AGAGTTGGTAGCAAAAGTGGTTGACGGAACGCGATACAAAGACGGAGAGGAAATCCAAAAGAACAGGGACGCCGCCTAACCGTTTACACACCTATTGACAACGGCTCCGAGGTCCTGTTGGCCTCCACGTTGTTGATCGGGGTCCTCTCTCGCCTGCAGAACGGCCCGAAGCTACGGACCCGCTCTGCAGTAGCTCAGCGAGGTATTTTCCGCGCTGAGAGTCCGTTTCGGTTGTGTGCCTTCAAAAATGGCTTTCATAAAAACCTTATGTCCAGTCTTTTCAACGAGACAAATTTCCCAGTTTTAAATGAGACAAAATCGAGCAATCAAGTGAATCGCTATTTTTGGTCCTCATCAGGCGTCGTTTGAAAATCAACTGTTCGTCATGAAAATTTCTTCCATAATTGCCCCAGGATCGACGATCTCGGTCTGACCCTTGCCTCGGGTACCCCCCACGAGACTTATTACAATGAAAAACTGGGAGTATATGCGCTAGGAATATTTGGCAATATAACGCTGTTGACTAAGTGGAATAATGTTCGTCGAGACACCTGGGGCAGGTCAGAGGGTCCGCTTCATAGACCTTTCTGATGAAGTAGGACCAGCGCTTTTTTGAAGATTCTGACGAGAGCCTTGTCCATCTAGTCAACAGCGTCCCTAACTTCCGTACAATCCTTTATTGGTTGGCCGGTGCCCAACCACCTGTGGGCTCCGAAGCCTGAAAGATCATGCGGAAGCCCATGAGACCTTATTGCTTGAGAGAAATGAGATGAGATCGCTGGCGGGAATCGCCTCGCCGATCACCACTTGAGTCATCGAGCGGAAGTACTTCAGAACGTCCGCCACCAGCTGCGATTCCACAAATGTGTGGGTCTTCCCTTGGCCGTCTGTCGCGGTGAACACAACCCCAGATTGATTGCCAGCCAGAGCATCGATGGCGCTTTGCAGGAACGGCGTGATCGGAGCATGCTTGCTCACCACGACCCCGCGCACGGATGATTCGCCCCATCGGAGCACGGGTCCCCCGGAGTTGCCAGGATTCAGGGCTGCATTGAGCACCAAGCGCTGCTGCGGCGCAGCCCCGGCCGTAAGTGTCCGCGCCTCGAAACCGGCAATGTACCCGACGATCATCAGCGGCGCTGGCCCGTTATACGCGAGTGGGAAACCGAGGGCATAAATCTGAGTTCCCACTGATACAGGGGCCGCGTCGATCTTCAGAGACCCCACACCAGGCGGTGACTGGAGTTCAAGAACGGCGAGATCCGTGGACGCGTCGACCGCCACAATCTTCAGCACTCCATGCGCCGACCCGTCGGGGAAGCGGGCAACAATGCTTGCTGGAGCGCCACCGCGAATAACGTGCTCGTTCGTCACAAGCATTCTGTCGGCAACGAGCCAGCCCGTGCCCTTACTACCGGTCGGCTGGACGACGATCATCGCGACCGCGTCGATGGGTTGTTGAGCGTACGGTGGCGCTGCGCCGTGTAGCCACTGCGTTGCTACTGGCAATTCGTTCATTTCCCTCGCCTCGTGCTTCGAGCTATCCGGGTAAAGTTTCGGCTCAGCGGCGGCGATCAGCCGTCTGCTGGAGCCGGTTGTTGGACGAGGCCCCCAGCTTCCGCCGCCGTAGAGGCGTAGACCTTGTTATAGAACTCGTTCAGGTAGATGCCGTCCTCCGTCTTCCACATCATCCAGCCGTTGGCGGTCGGTCGAGGGCTCCCCGATTTCTGGATGCAGTAGACAGCGGCGGCGCTCAGGGACATGACCTGGCCGTCGATCTCGACTCCCTCCTTACGGAGGATGCCCTGGAACGTCTGCTTCAGTTTCCCGCGTGGTCCGTAATCGAGGAGCACTCTCTGCTCCTCCTTGATCAGGCCGGCTTCCATAACATCCCGGTACGGTTGTGACCATCGCGCAACTGCCGTTGACGTCGGCTGCCCCGCCGTGATGCCAGTCGTGATCGTCGGGACATTTTCATCGGGAATCGAGTACACGACGGTCTTTCCGTCGGCGGATTTGTACTTCTCGATAACCCATATCTTCACATTGAACTTCAGCGTCCTAGCCCACGACTGCAGGTCGGCAGGAACACCGTCAATCGGAATCGCGATCGTTGGGGGCTTCTTCAAAATTGCCTGTAGCGTGCCGTGAATGTCGAGCTGCGCGACCCCGAGATCCGAAAAGACATCCGCCGCCGCTTTGTCGGACTTTACGACGTCGAGGGCCACCTTCAAGATAGTGTCTCGAGTGGCTTGCGAATCGACGGCAGTTATCTGCTTCGAGACCTGCGGAGCAATGTGCTGCCACGTGCCGTGGGCGGCGAGTTCGGCTTCGACGATGAACCAGTCCTCTGCCTCGACGTCCATCACGAAGCCGTCAGGGATCGTGCCGACTCCTCCAGCAGTCGTGATCTTCGACTTCGGAATGAACAGGATACTGGATCCAAAGAGATACTCCGCGTAGTCTTTGACCACTTTCTCGATCTCGGCTTCATCGTCGAATTGCGCCCGGAAGTACTTTTGTGTTCCGCCGACGATCATTCAGGCTCCTTCAGACTCCTTCGTCCAACTATTAAGCGAACTGCCGGCTCTTCCCGGCGGGTTATTCGGGAACCCGCAATCGGAGAAGAGCAAAATCCGCAGCAATATCCGATAATAAGTCTCACCTTGTCAACCTCTCATTCCGATAAACGCTGCCCTGGGGCAAGTATCCAGATATCAGCCCGCAGTGTAGCAGGGTCGCGGTCATCAAATCGTGACAGGGTTGGCGCGGCTGCCGATCAGTTGGTAGGCTCCTATTGAATCGCGGACGCAATTTAGGGTCGCGTTTTGTATGTGGCAGGATCTCTTTGGTGGGTTTCTAAACTTCCGAATCGCAATCAGCGTTTGACAAGGTGAAGTCATCAGCCTAGAGTTTCATTAAATGGGAACCAAGCAAATTACCGTAAACGCGGAATGGGACCCTGAAGCCAAGGTCTGGGTCGCAACCAGCGATGATGTTCCCGGGCTGATCACCGAAGCCGAGACCGTTGAGGCTCTGGCAGAAAAACTATCCGTCATGATTCCCGAGTTGCTGGAAGCGAATGGTGCTTTGGCAGGTACTGCGGTCCGGAAAGTACCTATCAATCTGATTGCCCACCGCGAGCAGGTTATCTCGCTTCGCGATTAAATGGCGGACTACTCGCCCGAAGTGAAGCGGATTCTGCGGGCGAACGCGTGTTATTTTCATCGCCAGGGCAAAGGCGATCACGAGATTTGGTACAGTCCCATCACGAACCGCTATTTCCCGGTTGACAGCAAAATCCTATCGCGCCACACTGCAAACGGCATCCTTAAACAAGCAGGCTTACCGAAAGAGTTCTGAAAACGGCTCAATGTAGGTTGAAAGAGCCGGCAATCGGCTAATTGTCGTCTTCACCGGCCACACTCAGCAAGGCGCGGCGTATCAGGGTTTTGCTCAGACCCACTTTGTAACCATTCATTTTGAGAGGTCTCGCCTTTTCCAGAGCAATCTCTGCGGCGTCTTGAGCAAGACGTTCATCAATCTTTCTGCCGACGAGCACAGATTCCGCCTCCGGGCTCCTGTAAGGATGCGTCGCGATGCCGCCGAGAACGACGCGCGCATCCTGACAAATCCCATCTTCGATGGTCGCGCTGGCCGCGACGCTGGCGAGGGCAAAATTCCAGGACTTGCGCAGGGCGAACTTGAGATAAACGCTTCGCGTCGGCTGCAATGGGATCTCAATCTCGGTCAAGACCTCGTCCGGCTGAAGGATATGACACTGCAGCCTGTTGCCGACCCATTGATGGCCGGGGAGAAACTCCAGGATGGGGACTTTCCGGGTTCCCCTGGGCGAAGCAATGTGGATTTGGGCATCGAGGGCCGCGAGCGCGGGCGCGGTGTCAGAAGGACTGTTCGCCAGACAGAGGTGCCCCTTCATGATGCTCCCGTAGTACCGGCTGTCGCCCCCCGCCAGATCGCAGAACTTGCCTCCCGACTTCCAACAAGAGAAGCCGGCCTGGAGATACCAACACCAAACATCCTGGCACAAGTTACCGCCGATGGTCCCCAGATTGCGGGTCTGCGGGGAAGCGACTGATCTCGCCGCTTGGGCGAGGCCGGAGTAGCGCTTGCAAAGTTCGGCTGACCCGGCAATTCGAGACAGCGTCGTAAGAGCGCCGATCTTCAGACCCTGAGCGGGCTCAAAGCGAACGTAGCTGAGTCCGGGGATGGTTTTCAGGTTGACCACACAACTGGGCTTCACCAGGTATTTTTTTATTCGGAACAGGAGATCTTGACCCCCCGCGATGACACACGCCTCCTGGCCGTACTTCTCGAGAACGGACAAGGCATGATCAACGGACAAAGCGTTCACGTGCGCAAAGCTTTTCAAGGCTCACATCCTTTCGCCTGCAAGGCTTCAAGCACGCGCTCCGGCGTGATCGGTAGCTCATCGAAGCGAACACCAATGGCATTGTAGATGGCATTGGCGATAGCCGGCGGTACGCCGATAATCGGAAGCTCCCCGCATCCCTTCGCCTGAAACGGATGGCTCGGTTCCCCCTGCTCTACCAGGATGGGCTCCACGGATGGAAAGTCCAGCATGGAGGGAGTATTCAGGTCTAAAAACCACTGGTTTAAAAGCGTTCCGGTGCGAGGGTCGTAAGAGAGCCCTTCGCGGAAAACGTAACCCAAGCCCTGCGCCACCGCTCCATGGATCTGTCCTTCCACGACCATGGGATTGATGGCCCTTCCGATATCGCAGGCCGATATGATTCTTTTCACCCGGACTTCCCCCGTCGCGGTATCCACCTCCACCTCGGCAAAGGTCGCGGCGAACGCGTAGGTATACACAGGCTCGTCCCCGGGATTACAACGGCCGAGAACTTGGACGGGCTGGCCCAATGCCCCGACCACCTCGCCCAATGAGATCTTTCGATGCTCCCCGTTCCTGCTCTCCACAAAACCATCCCGGAGTTCGAGATCCTCTGAGGGCACGCCGAGCAGTTTGGCAGCCTCTTCCAGCAGCCGCTCTCTAACCGCCTTTGCCGCCCGCGTTACCGCATGTCCCGCCGCATAAACCGTCCGGCTTGAGATCGGACCGGTCTCGTAAGGGCAAAGCTCTGTGTCAGCGTTAATGCCTCCTATTCGATCAATAGGGACGTTCAAAATCTCGGCCGCCATTTGACGCAGCGTCGTCTGCTGTTCGGCGCCCTGGTCAGTGGTGCCGGAGAAGAGGCGAATGTTCCCGGAGAGATCGATTTCTATCCGCGCCTCCGAAATCCGAGGCGCGCTGCCGGAGCTGTGAATGCTAAGAGCCATCCCGATCCCCTGCTTGATCGTCCCGGGGGTAGATGCCGGCGCGGGGTTTCTCCTTTCCCAACCAATGAGCGCCTTCCCCCGCTCGATGCATTCTTCGACGCCTACCTGGGAAACCGGCTTACTCCAACCCGACAACCGCTGCTCCGGGTATGCCGGATAACGCAGCATGTCTCCGGTTCGAATCAGGTTTTTTCTTCTTAGCTCAATGGGGTCCAGTTCCAACTTCTCGGCAAGCTCATCCAGGAGGCTCTCGATCGGAAAATGGCTCTCCGTATCCGACCGGCCGCGAAACGGACCTGATTTGGGATGATTGGTCCGCACGATGTAAACTTCCCAATCTACGTTGGGGCAGCGGTTGTAGAGTTCGGTGATTCGAGTGCAAAGCCCCCATGCCAAGGCCATCCCCGCGCCTTTCGTCGCCCCGTCCCAATAGCCGTTGTCAAAATAACTCCGCACCTGGATGGCGGTTAAAGCGCCGTCCCTTTTCGCCCCTATCTTGGCGAAGTGGATCATGCCCGGCCTCTCGTAGCTTTGCAGGGTCTCCTCCTCCCGCGTGTACCAGATTTTTACCGGCCTTCCGGTTTTCTGTGACAGAAGAGCGGCGACAAAAGAAATCCGGTCCGTCTCTTCCCGGCCACCGAAGCTGCCGCCGATAGTAGACGCTATGACCCGAACTTTCTCGGTGGGAAGGCCAAAAGTTTCCGCCAGCTGATTCTGCAACACGAAAGGCTTTTGAGAGGAGTCCCAAACCGTGAGTTTGCCGTCTTCCCAATAGGCCACAGCCGCATGCGGCTCATGGGAAACAGAGTTCGCCTGGGGCTGGCGGAAAACCCTCTCTACGACACAGCTCGCTTCCCGGAAGCCCTGTTCGATGTCGCCTCTCTTATTGGCAACCGAGGGAACGCCGGGAGAGCCGTTGACGATATTTCCTCCCGGATGCAGTTTCGGCGCATCCGGCTCTGCAGCGCTCACAGGGTCAAAGACAGCAGGTAGAACCTCATATCGAACGCGGATCTTCCGTGCGGCCTCCTCGGCGATATTCCAGTCTTCGGCCGCCACTGCCGCAACTCCATCGCCGACAAAGCGCACACGATTCGTGAGCATCATCAGGTCCAAACGGATCGCTGGAGCATCCGTATGCGTAACGACAGCGACGACTCCCGGCGTGCGCGCGGCCTCTGAGGTATCGACACTGACAACTTCCGCATGGGCATGGGGGCAACGCAGGATTTTTCCCCAAAGCATGCCGGGCAGGGAGATATCCGAAGGATAGACCGCTTTTCCATTGCATTTTTCTTTCCCCCTAACAGGAGGTACAGCCTTGCCGACAATGGAAAATTCTTGCATTACGGTCTCTCCCGTATCATGCGCGCCGCATCCATAACCGCTTTGACAATAAAGCCGTAACCTGTGCAGCGGCAAAGAACGCCGGAAAGGGCCACACGCACTTCCTCCTCGCCGGGGTCGGGATTGCGGTCGAGCAAAGCCTTCGCCGACATGATCATCCCGGGCGTGCACCAGCCGCACTGCGCGGCGTAGGAGGCGGCAAAGGCCATCTGTAGGGGATGCGGCTCCTCGTCGGTTCCAAGTCCCTCGATGGTGAGGATCTCTTTTCCTTCGGCCTCGACAGCAAGGGTCGAGCAGGAATAGACGTCGACGCCGTCCATAAGCACCGTGCAGGAGCCGCAGCCGCCGTAATCGCAGGCCCTCTTTGTGCCGTTCAGACCAAGGCGGTTCCTCAGCACGTCATTGAGCGTCCAGTTGTTAGGAATCTCGATTCGCCGGATATGGCCGTTGATTCTGAGCGTCACGGAATGCGAGATCTCTGGACCGCTGGAAGCGCTGCTCTCATCCATCTTGGTTCATCTCAAGCGTTCGGCTTCACGCCTTGGTTCGATAGAAACTCGAGTTCATCGGAACATCCCGGACACGCACCCGCTGACCGGCGATTTTATCGCCGGTCAGAAAGTAGTCGCCGTTCGCCGCCAACTCTGCTTCCTCGTCGAGCTCGTCATTCCACTCGCCCAAGGAGTAGCCGAACCAGGGGGCCTGCGGCTCAAGCGGCGGCAAGCCCATCTCTTCCCAGATGCGGCGAGCGTTCTCCATATACTGCTTCTTGGGCAGCGAGATGGGCGGAAAGGTGCCCTTCAAACGGGCGTCCCAGAGCACCGCCGACTCATTGGCTGCTCCTCTTTCACCGTCACGGGGCATGTGGCCCGGCTCCATCCCCTTCACGATTTGAATGTCTCTGTGCGGCGTGGTGCGAAGCCCCATCGCCCACCAGACCGAATCGGTGTTTTCGATGTCGATGTCCTCGTCCACGGCGATGATGATCTTCGGCCAGCCGCCGTGCAGCGAAAGGCAGGCAAACATGGCGCGCCACACATCGGCATCAAACGCGCCCTGCTTAAATTGTATGATGCAATAGCGCGTGACACCCGATTTTTCGTGCAGCTGAACCCGGCAGGCGCTTTTGATGCCGATGTGATGAAGGTGATCCAGATATAGCCATGAAGAATGTACCCCGCGCTGACAACTGGCTTCGCTGGGTCCCATCTGACTCATAATGGAGAGCAGCACGGGGTTGCGGCGCCGGGTGATGGCGGTCACGTCCATATAACAATTATATTCCTTCGGATTGACGTGCCCGTGGGATTCGCCGAAGGGGCCTTCGGGTTCCAGCCATTCCGTGCTGATGTAGCCTTCAATGCATATCTCGGCGTCAGCGGGCACGACGAGCGGCACCGTCTTGGCCGGCGTGACTCGCAGGGGAGTATTGACCAGGCCGCCCGCTACGTCATATTCGCTTACATCCGTGCCAAACTTCTGGTTAGAGACAAAGACAATGCAGGGCGGACCGCCGATGCAGAGAACGGCAGGCATCGGTTCACCCCTGGCCTGGTACTTGAGAAAGTGCTGATAGATATCCTGTCCCGTCTCGACGGAACAATTCATGCCCACGCGTGCCTGACTCTTGATCATGGCACGATAGGTGCCGATGTTGTATATCCCCGTCTCGGGATCTTTCGTTATGAAGTGGGAAGCACTGACGTACGGAGCGTTGTCCCAGCCCGGCGTAGAAATCGGCACCGGCAGGTGGTCCAGGCCGTGTCCCGGAACAGCCACTTCATTATGGGTAAAAACTACTTCATGAATGGGAGCCGCGGCACTGGGAATCTCAACGGGCGCGATGGGGTGATTTTTTGCATTCGTCCATAGCTCGTGCAATTTGTCCAGGTCGTCAAGCCCGGTTGCATGACGGTACACACGGCGATTTGCAGACAAAACAGCCACGGCGACCGGGATCTCGTAGCGGCGTCCATGGGAGTCCACCACGTTCTCGAAGAGAAACCCCTTACGATCTTCTTCCCGCAGACCCCGAAACTGCCAGCGCACCAGAGGGTGTAGTTCGGTATCCTTGTTGATGGGCCGCGTGACCCGGACCAGGAGCCCCTCTCGCTCCAGCGTTGCCAGGTGATCATGCAAGTCAGGGTACCGGCGCGGCAAAACGTCAGCACCCATAGATGCGCTCTCATCAAGTCCCATAATGCTCGCCTCTCTCTATTCGGAGTGTCCTCGGCTCCTTAATGGTGATTTCCCCCGAAAGCCGGGGCTGAGCGTCGGGGGTTTCCCTCAAGGGCAGGCCTTCCGGCCGCAGGTGGAGTCAATCCGACATGCGCTTTGTTTATTTGCCGAGACCGTATTCGCTCCAGCGTTCCAGAACCTTCCTTTGAATTTCTTCCGGCCAGGCCCGCTCAAAGTTAATAATGGTAGGAATCTCACTCTCCGGCCACGATTTGGGAAACGTCGCGTCAAAGAGAACCTTGCTTCCCACGAAGTTGTCCCTTTCTTCTCGATCGAGGAACGGCCACAACTGCGTCGCGGGGGTGTGAGCCTGAATATCGATGCCGTTCTTGGGGTGGAGGCGTGTGGTGACGCACCAGAAGACGTCTTCCAAATTCGTAACATCGACATCTTCATCGACGATGAAAATGTAGGGACGATAAATACCCGCCTTCAGCGACCATAATGCGCTGGCAAGCACGTGAGCATAGCGGGGATAAGGCGGATTCACCGATACAATGAAAGAGGTGATTGGCGGCGGGGAATAAACCGTCTTAAAGTTAATGCCCCGATCCTCCAGCTCATTCGCGGTTAGAGCGCTCAAGGTGATCGACGCCATCACATGATATTCATCCCAGGGTTTGCCCATATTGGACATGGTCAGAATGGGGTTTTTGCGATGAGTGATGCACGACACATGAATCACCGGCCTGGGGCGGATTCCGCCTGATGTATAGCCCGTATACTCGCCGAACTCTCCCTCGGGCATCCGTTCATCAGGGTAAACCCATCCCTCGATGACGATCTCCGCGTGGGCCGGCACCTCGAGATCCACGGTTTCGCAGGGAACCAATTGGACCGGCTCGCCCAAAATACCCCCTACCACTTCGGCCTCCCATACATCTCTTGGCACCTGGCTCCCCGCTATAATGGCGGACCAGGGATCAGTGCCAATGGCAATGGCGATCGGCATGGGCTCTTTGCGGGGGCAATATTTCTGTAAGTAGTGCGCCATCCCATGCTGTCCCGGCGCTGCCCACCAACCCAACTTCGTTTTATCGTGAACCATATGGCGGTACATGCCCCAGTTCATGATCCTGTTGTCCGGATCACGGGTGACATTGACATGCCACGTCCCTATGTAGGGACCTCCATCGGTCCCATGAATGACGGGTGCAGGGAATTCCAGGAGATTAACCTGATCGCCGGTGCGAATCACCTGTTTACACAGCGCGTCCCTTTTATCGATTCGCGTGGGTTCGATGCGCCGCCTGAGCCTCTTACGCGTCTCTTCAATCAGTTCAACGATCGGAGTATCTTTCGGTAAACCGAGAGCTATCGCAAGACGGCCCTGCGGCACAGGCCGGGTCGGACCCATGAAATTGGCCGCCAGGCGCATGCCTCGCGCGTATCCTTTTAAATTCTCAAAAAGCATCGCCGGGCTCCGGAGATCAAAGCCGCGCCGGGAAATCGCGCCGGCCTCCCATTTCGGATCGACTTCTGCCGTGACGACCCGCAGCTCGCCCGCAGCCTCCAATTTTTCCAGGAACGTACGAAAATCTTGCGTCATTCCAGTTACCCCTTAATCTTCACGTTTCACTAACCCGGATTATTCACGGACCTACAAAAACTATGACACAGTGCAATTTGAGGGCGAGCCTGCGAAACCGACAGAGTTCAACAGGTTCAAACTGTTCAAGCCGTTCAAAACGTTTTGAACCATTGGAACGCTTTGAACGAGTTGAACGCCCGTAAGATAGGCCCATTGCCCGCGACCGGAGAGGCTCGCTCCTCGGTCGCTTCACCCGTGAGTCACCCAGGCTTACCCGCTCGCCTGGGCCATTTCTCTGGCACCGGCCAGAACTGACTTGATGATAAATTGATACCCCGTGCAGCGACATAGATTGCCCGCCAACGCCCGGCGCACCTCTTGTTCTGTCGGCGCAGGGTTGTTCCTGGCCATGGCAACGGCCGAAAGGATAACCCCTGGCGTACAGAAGCCGCACTGGAGGCCCTGATGCTTGACAAATGCATCTTGCATTGGATGAAGCGCGTTGGGATCAGAACTCAAGCCTTCAATCGTGGTAATTCCCTCGCCATCGACGTCGGCAGCCAAAATACAGCACGCCTTAACGGGTTTTTCAGCTAGAAGCACGGTACACGCTCCGCAGTTTCCGGTCCGGCACCCGATATGGGTACCAGTCAGCCCCAATTCCTCCCGCAACATATCCACAAGGGACATCCTGGAATCCACTTTGAGAGAGACCTGCTCTTTATTAACAACAACCTGGATGGAGACTTTCACTGCTCCCCTCCCGAACGACTTTGTTGAGCACGGCGCAGGGCTGATAGGAAGGCTCGCCGTGCGCAAACCACTGCCATGCTGCGCCTGTATTCGCGGTCGCTGGTCACATCCTCAATGATGTCGATCTCAGCGATTGCCGCCAAGACGCCCCGTTCCACAGCCGCTACGGCTTCTTGGCTGTCTTTGGCGTCGACATCGACCGGAACTTCCACGACCACGGGCCGAGAACCAATGCCGCCTACGGCGACCCAGGCACCCTGCGGACCGATATCCACTGCAGCATTGGCGATAGGGAAGGCCCCCTCCACCCGGGCAAGCCGTATATATCCCGAACCCCAGGACTCCCGGCGCGGCAATTCAATGGCCGCTACGATTTCCGTGGAATCGCGCGCCGTCAACATCAGATCGATAAAAAATTCCTGTGCCCTCACAACCCTTTCGCCGCGGGCGCTTACGAGTCGAAAGCTTGCGTCCAAAGCCAGCATCACCGGCAAGTAATCCGCGCCTGGATCTGCGTGGGCGATGCTTCCGCCAATGGTGCCGCGGTTGCGAACCTGAACATCGCCAATGTGGCCCGCGGCCTCACTCAGCACGCGAAAATTGTTTGCTATATCCCGACTCTGTTCAATTTCGCCATGGCGGACCATCGAACCGATGCAGAGCCTGTCGGGCTTCCATTCAAAGTTTCTCAACTCGCCGATGCCATTCAATGAGAGTATGGTTTCAGGTCGTGCCAGGCCGAGATTGATGGCAGGAACGAGACTCATTCCGCCGGCCAGGATCGTCGCGTCCTGCTTGTCTAAAATCTCGAGGGCCTCTTTCAGCGTGGCCGGCCGATGGAACTGTAATTCGCTCACCAACACTGGAATTCACCTTCCCCCTTTAGCGTCCTGAATCGCCTTCCAGACTCGATGCGGCGTCAGTGGCAGGGAATCGATCCGTAAACTCAGCTCGGGAAAGGCGTCTTCCACGGCACCAGTCAAGGCATTCAGCGTAGCGCCGATCCCGGACTCTCCAATCCCTTTGGCGCCGAATGGCGCAAATGGCGAGGGGGTTTCACAGTGGCCTATTTCGTATACCGGAGCTTCCACGCACGTGGGAATTGTGTAATCCATGAACGTCCCGGTCAACAACTGACCCGCCTCGTCGTAAACAATCTGTTCATAAAGAGCATTGCCCACGCCCTGGGTGAGCCCCCCATGCAAATTCGCCTCCGCCAGCAAAGGATTGATGAGCGTCCCCCCGTCATGCACAAAGCAAAAGCGCAAGATTTTCAGCAGGCCTGTCTCGGGATCCACTTCCACGATACAAGCCGCGCCGCCGTTTGCCCAGACGGGATAGGCGTTGAACCCCTCGTCGCCTTTCGGTTGGTGGACCACATTTCCCATGCGAAAGTACCGAGTCGTCTCCAGGGCGGGCTCTAAAGCCACCGCATCCGGTCTGTATGCGTAACGATAAGCCTGTAAAGCCACTTCCTCAAAGGTAACAGATCGATGCCGCACACCTTTGACAAAGATCCGACCGTGCTGAACCTCCAGATCCTCCGGGGCCACTTCCATCATTCGAGCGGCGAAATTCTTCATCTTCTCCCGGATTTCCTCGGCTGCCATCTTGGCCGCTCCGCCGCCATACATCACGCTGCGAGCGCTGTGATTTCCCAAACCCCAGGGGCAAATCTCCGTATCTCCCTGCACAACCTTCACCCGCTTGAGGTCGCAGCCCAGGGTATCAGCCACGATCTGGGCTATGGCCGTCTCGTTGCCGCTACCGGGCGAGGTGACTCCCGTCAACACCGTGACGTCGCCCGACGGGCTGACACGGACCGTGGCTCCGTCAAACCCTGCCGTGACACGCGCTCCCGGTTGGGCCACACCCTCCGGCATCAGTTCCATCCCTATTCCCAGACCGATGCAGCGCCCATTTTTCCTTTCTTCCTGCTGATAGTCCCTAAATTTTTCATAGTCCACCAGCGCGAGCAGCCTGCGCAAGACTTCAGGATAATTGCCGCTGTCCAGCATTGCTCCCGTCGGCGACCGGTAGGGGAACTCGTGCGGTTGGAGAAAATTGCGAAAACGAATTTCCGCGCGATCCTTTCCCAATCGCCGCGCCACGTCGTCCATGATCCGTTCCATGACATAGGACGCCGCATCCTTGCCAAAGCCCCGAACCGCGTTCCATGGACACTTATTGGTGACCACAGCGTAGAGTTCGGTTTTAATATCTGGAATCTTGTAATTCCCGGGAAGGCACAGCCAGGTTGCAAACGCGCTGGCCCAGCCCAGCAATGCGGAAGCGGCCCCGATGTCCGCCATGATTCTTATTTCTAAACCGGTCACGCCGCCGTCTTCACGAAACGCAGCCCTGTACCGAAAACTGACATCGCGCGCATGACCACAAGCCTGAAAGTGTTCCGTTCGATCTTCAATCCACTTCACGGCTCGCTTTAATTTCTTGCTCAGATAGGCGATGAGGACCTCTTCAGGGAAAAGCGGAATTTTTATCCCAAAAGCGCCGCCGACATCACCCTGTATCACCCGAATCTGATTTTCCGGTAAATGAATTGTATCCGCCAGAAAATTGCGCAGCGGGTGCGGATCTTGCGTCGATGCCCAGAATGTCAGGAGCTCATTGTAGGGATCATACGCTGCAACATAGCCACGCGGCTCGATGGGACTGCTTGTGATGCGGCTCAACCTCACACGCCCCTCCGCAATACCGGCAGCCTCTTCGAACGCCTTGGCCACATCCCCGTGCTGGTGATGGCGACGGATCAAGACGTTATCCTTCCACGCAGGTTCCACCAGCGGCGCATCCGGCTGCATGCCTTGCTCGGGATCGGTCACGGCGGGCAAGGGCTCGTATCTTACGCTGATGCGATCGGCTGCCAGGCGCGCGGTATACCGATCTTCCGCAACCACCGCCGCGATGGCTTCTCCCACGAATCGCACCCTGTCGGCGCTGAGCGCATGGAGCTTTAAAGCCTGTTTATCCCCCTCCGCTCTGGTATCCAACATCGTAGGAAGGGGATTTGTCTGCCTCTTGATTTCTTCGCCGGTCACGACATCCAGTACGCCCGGCAGCCGGCGGGCTTCGCTATCGTCAATGGAGAGGATCCGGGCGTGGGCATGCGGGGATCGGTGGACCGCCATATAGGTCATAGGGGCCAACCTGACGTCGTCCACGTATCTCCCTTTGCCCGAAACCAATCTCGTGTTCTTCAGTCCAGGATGCGGCTTGCCGATATATCCTTCCGACTTCATGGTGTTCCTTTTATTACGTATCCTTTCGCTGAAATCAACCGATCTCTTCCGTCGGATACGTCAGCCACGGCGTTCGCTCCTCTGTCGTATCGCTTCGGGCAGCCTTTGGAATATAAAAAGAATAAGCCGGCTTGGAAATCGTCTCTTCTTAACGTACTTTTAGCCCGAGTTCTCTTTGCGCCTGACGCAATGAGCTCAGATCCGCAACGTCGGAGGGGAGAATTGAACGAGTGACATTTAAGCTTTTCTTCGCGTTTTCTATCATTAAACGAATGTCGTCCTCACGGGCGCTTCCATCCTCGCTGAATGCTCGATAAGCCACATCATAAGCCGCTGCCGCGTGGGCCCGCTCGGTTTTGGCCCAATCCACCAAAACCTGAATCGTGCCTTCCCGGTTCTTGCGTATAAACCGGTTCGCCTTGATGAGAACCTTGATGAGTCGTTTGACTTCGTCGGCGTGTTGCTCGATCCGGCTCAGACTGGTTCCCATTCCGTTATAAGGAAAAGTGAGCAGCTCGTCTGCCCTGACCAGCACATTGAAGCCCAGTTTTTGAGCTTCGAAGTCCTCCGGCGGAGCCACAACGATAATATCCACGATGCCCTTCTGCAAAGCCGAAAGACGGGCGGCAGCCGAACCGAAAGCAAGAACTCGAATATCCCTTTCAGGATCAAATCCGAAGTGCTTGACTATTCTTCGCGCGACGAGGTCCGGGGTCGATCCATATGAGCCGACCCCGACCGTGGCTCCCTTAAGCTGATTGACCGATCCGATTTTCTTTTGCGCGACGAGAGCAAGGGGCGGCCGGTCCAACGAGACGGCGATCAACCTCACGGGGCTGCCTTTTACAGCAGCTCCCACGACCGATCCAATCAGGGTTGAATAGGCAAGGTCTCCGCTCACCAATGCGGCCGTGACAATGCTAGGCCTCATAGCAATAATTTCAGCCTCGATCCCTTCTTCTTTAAACAAACCCCTTTTATGAGCCACGCCGACCGATAAATTTGAGAGATTGTAGTTGGAAACGCCGATCTTTATCTTATCGGCGGCCTCGCCAGTTTCACGCAAGCCAAAAAAAACCAGCAGTAAAAGCAGAAATATCTTTGCCATCGGATAGCCCCTTAAGCTGATTGGTGATCGGCGTCTTAACGCGACTTCAGTCCCAACTCCCGCTGCGCCTCGCGCAATGCGCCCGTGTCGGAGACCTCGGTGAGCGCCACGGGCCGTGTGACTTTCAAAGCCTTCTTCGCGTCATCGATCACCAACCGCATTCCCTCCTCCACCAGGCTGCCATCCGGGCTGAAGACCTGCCGGGTTGAATCGTAGGCGTCGGCGGCATCCTGCTTCTCCGTTCGCCCCCACTCAGCCAGAATCCTGATCGACTCATCCCGGTTGTCGCGAATAAACCGGTTCGCTTTGAGAAACCCCTTGATGACCTTCTTCAGCTCTTGCGGTCTTTCCGCGATGACCCGATTCGAGGTTCCGAGCCCGATGTGCGGAAATTTCAAGAAATCATTGGCTCTGGCCAGAATATTGAATCCCGCCTTGCGCGCCTGAGCGTCCGCAGGAGGCGCAATGATGGCCGCATCCACCAAATCCGCTTTCAGAGCGCCAAACCGGGCGCTATCGGATCCAAAGGCCACCACCTTGACTTCCTTGTTCGGGTCGATCCCGGACTGTTCCAGGATCATCCGCGCCACCACGTCGTTCGTGCTGCCGTACACGCCGATTCCAATAGTTTTGCCTTTGAGCGCCTTGATCGACGTTACTCCCGGTTTGGCGATGAGCGCGTATGGCGGACTCTCGATCAGAACGGCAACCACTCTGACAGGCGCTCCTCTCATGGCCGCCCGAACGACCGAACCGAAGATCATCGTGTAATCGACTTCGCCCGCAATCAAAGCCGACATGGCGACGTTGGCGTTCATCCGTATGATCTCTGCCTCCAAGCCCTCTTCTCTGAAAAAGCCTTTTTTGGCTGCGACGCCGGCAGCCAAGTAACTCATGTTGTAATTTGTGACAGATATCCTGACTTTCTCCGCCGCGCCCGCATCGGCAAAAGACCAAAGCGTCATAATTACCAGAGCACAAGCCGATTTCTTAGAAAAATGTTCCCAGGTCATCATCCGATTACGCCTTTCAGTTGAATCACTTCCGCAAGGCATGAGCCCTGGGGCCGCCTACGCGTTTTAAACTGTCTCATAGCAGGTTATCCGTCCCGCAACCAACAGGTCCTGACCTCTCCGGAAGATTATTGCCGCCCTAGTGTTCAGCCATGCCCCAGCACCGTTGGCGCTGGTAAAACGCCAATAGTCGGTCAGGCTTCGCCGGCGGCGAACAGATCGTTTAGCGCCGGTTCGAACGATATATAGGACTGGCTTTTGGCGTATTCCACGAATTTCTCAAGCACAATTTGATTCGAGTCTAATCCATGCTCCCAGGGATTTTTGCCGAATAGCCGCTCTTGCTCTTCCAGAACAAGAACAGCGGTCGGAATGGAAAAACGCTTGGGATATTCGTAACGCTTTCGGCAATGATGGTCGGCACGGGTAAACGCGGAAACCAGCTCCTTGACGATCCAGGGCTGTGAGGCGACAAGCCGCTCGCGCGTGACGACGGTGTGCGTGATCGGAAAAATCCCCGTCTTTTGAAAATACGTTTGGATCGATTCTCCACACTCCTCAAACACCCTGCGAACTCGGGCATCGCCCGCTCGAAACGATGCTGGAACATTCGGAAAGATCGCCGCGTCGAGTTTTCCTTCAAGCAGCAGTGTTTCAATGTCGGTTTCCTGCAGCGAAATCGATATACCATCGGGGACCCGATATCCTGCGCCCTCCGCCTCCGACGTGACCCATTGAATGTCGGAAGCATGGACTCCGTGATGTTCGCTCAATATCCCTCTGGTCCATAATGCGAGAGTTAGCCGGTACTGTTGAATGCCGACCCTTTTCCCCTTTAGATCCTCGGGCCTGCGAATATCCGAACGAGCCGCGCAGAATAGATACGGCTGGATGAACATCCGAAGCGGAAAAATGGGAAGAGCGATCAGCGGCTCGCCCCGGCATCGCGCCATGACATACCAGGAGAGCGACATTTCCGCGACGTCAAACAGCTCATACACGGGCTTGTAACATGCATCACCCTGAACCGGCGGCGGGAACACCCTCAAGCTGATCCCTTTAGGATTCACCTCACCCGAAAAGAGGGCGTGAGTCCTATCGTAGTCCGCCACCATAAGGCTCAGCTCAAGGTCTTTCACTACGGACCTCGCGATTTATTCCAAGCGTCCCTTCCGCTCAATCAGCAGATTCCAACGAGAAACAATACCTGAGAGAAGGCTTCTCTACCTTCCGGTGTCCTGAAGCAAGGCGGTTCAAATGGCCATGCAATGAACCGTGGCTTCGCCTTTAGCCAGCATCAATCATGCCAGGATTAGATTCAACCCCCCGTATCAACTCATCTAAAATGTAACCCAAGGGGGTATCGTTGACTCATTTGGAATGTAACCCACAAC
>JACQUW010000315.1 GCA_016210115.1 Deltaproteobacteria bacterium
GCAGCAGGACTCGAACCTGCGACCTCTTGCATGTGAGGGACCAAATCACCGATTCTGACGATGAACCCAAGTCCTAAGAATTCCTTTTACTTAGCGAAGTTAGCCAATTTTTCACTGCTCGGCGTTTTTCCCTGATTCCCCCCTCTTTCCCTCTTTTCCGTCAAAAACCGGGACGGGTCCCGGTCTCGTCAGACCATCGCACAGAACGTCTCCCGGTTGCATCGACTCCCGTGACGAAATAGGATTTGGCCGGGAGAAATCTTGCGGTATGGCTCATCGAAAGTCGATTAAGCTAATCCGGTGGATATCCGCAGAAAGTGGTCTGCGGACGAGATCCGCGCTCTGAGCATAGAATGGACGAGCGGGGAAGAATTATCCACGAGCTAGAGAAAGCCCGTCGAGAAATACAAAGTCTGCGTCGGGAGAATGCCGAGCTACGGAAAAAGGTGGGCATGCAGGTCTCTGAACCGAAGGCAGATTACAGTCAAGTCGAAAAAACTCCCGCAAGGGTCGATACAAGCGGCGATGAAAATAAAATCAGAAGTCACGGAGGAAACGAACTGGTGGCTTCCACAGCACCGCTTTCCTGCGTTGACTCCAACTCTTCCGCTCAAGAAAAGATCGAGTTATTCCGCATGCTCTTCAGAGGGAGGGAGGATGTCTACGCGGTGTTCTGGTTCAATGAGCGGACCGGCAAGAGGGAATACATGCCAGCTTGTGAGGATCCTTGGAGCCTCAGGAAAGGCAAACCCAAAAAATATCTCCCGTTGACCGACGAAGTCATCCATAGCCACCTGAGCGGAGAAAAGACCATCGGTGTCTACCCACTACTGAGAGACGACACGTGCTGGTTCTTGGCCTGCGATTTTGACAAGGCAGGCTGGGGTCTCGATGCTCTGGCTTTTGTGAATATCTGCAAGGAACATGGGGTGCCTGCCTATCTGGAACGATCACGGTCTGGAAATGGCGCTCATGTTTGGATCTTCTTTTCCGCTCCTGTGCCTGCCACTTCTGCCAGACAATTGGGAGTGAGGCTTCTTAAGGAAACCATGGTTGTTCGGGCGGAGATCGATCTCACCAGCTACGACCGGTTTTTTCCGAATCAGGAGTTCCTTCCCAGGGGCGGTTTCGGCAATCTCATCGCCTTGCCGCTGCAGAAAAAATGTCGACTCTTAGGAAATACCGAGTTTTTAAATCCAGCGGGGGCGGAACTTCATCCGTACCCAGACCAGTGGGCATTTTTAAGCCAAATCCGACGGCTCACGCCGGCTCAGTTGGAAGCTTCGCTTCAAATAATCCCGCCAGTGACCGTCGGGCCGGGTAGCACAGGACTTACATCCCCGGCCATCCGCCGAAGGCATCCTGCCCCCAAGGAGATCCGCTGCACTCTTGGAGCTACGTTGAGCATAGAAAAATCTGGGATTCCTTCATGGTTGCTCTTTCAAGTCAAGCAGCCTGCTTTGCTCCACAATCCTCAGTTCTATGAACGGCAGAAGCTGCGTCTTTCCACGTGGCGAATTCCAAGTTTCATTAAGTGTTATGAAGAGGACGCCAGCCATATTCACCTCCCACGAGGGACGTTGGAAAACCTGAGGGAAATAGCGAAGGCCGCGGGCAGCCAGCTTTCTCTCACCGATGTGCGACCCACACCCTGTCCAAGCCGTGCTCTGCCATGACACGGGGGTCTTAATCGCTCCACCCGGAACCGGTAAAACCGTGATGGGCTGCTATGCGATCGCAAAACGGAACGTGCCCACATTGATTCTGGCTCACCGGAAACCGATCCTGGACCAATGGCGGGTCCAGCTTGCCGCGCTGTTAAATCTTTCCTCACAACTTATCGGTCAGGTGGGAGGTGGAAGGAATCGGCAAAGCGGAATGCTCGACTTGGGCATGATCCAGAGTCTGAAGCGTATTGACAACCTGGAAAGCTTTTTTTCGAAGTATGGCTTTATCGTCGCAGATGAATGCCACCACGTACCAGCCTTTACCTTTGAGGCCTGCGTCAAAAGAGCGCCCGCCCGCTATATTTTGGGGCTTACTGCAACTCCTTACCGCCGTGATGGCCTGCAAGACATTATCGCTCTCCAGTGCGGACCGTTCCGCTACAGGATGGAGCCAAGCGAGGACAGCTTCTCTCGAACTCTCGTCATGCGTGAAACGGCCTTTAGTTATCTACGCGAAGGAGATCCGTCGATTCAGGAGATCTTCCGTGGCTTGGTCAAAGACAATCCACGAAATGAGTTGATCCTGAGCGACGTATCGCGGCGCTCGCCGAGAGAAGACGATGTTTAATATTGAGCCACTGGAAAGAGCACTGTGAGCTGCTTGCGAACATGCTGACCCGGAGCGGCAAGACTCCTTCCGTTTTGACCGGAACTCTGGGCAAGAAAAGACGCTCTGCCATCCTAGGATCGATTAAGGACATATCTACCGACAAGGAACTGCTTATCATTGCTACCGGGCAGTACTTGGGCGAGGGCTTTGACTGTCCTCAGGTGGACACGCTTTTTCTCGCCTTCCCTCTCTCGTTTAGATTGTTCCGTCGTGAGATGCTACGCAAAAGCGTGCATCTTTTGGTTGCGGCCGAAGGCCGCCTTAGGGGGAAACTAACCCAATATGTCGGCCGAGCCCTGAGGAGTCACCAAGGTAAGAATAGTGTAATCGTGTATGACTACGTCGATACCCAGGTGCCGGTTCTGAGAAAGATGTTCGCGAAACGTCAGAAGACTTATAAACTGCTCAGGTTCCTTCCTGAAGACGCTCAAACAAAGATCCTATCCAAAGCGGCATTCCATACCGGAGATCGTCCGATCGGCTTCGTTAGGCCAGGCTCATAGAGCCCGTGTGCCACAACGAGAAAAAAGGCGAACGAGTCGCAGTCTTCCGAAGAGAAGAATTCTCAGCCCTTAGGTTGCCCTTCCAGAACCTCTACGAAAGCGTGCGGGGTAAGCACTCGGATGCCCTATATTCTCCCAGATCATCTCTTAGAGCCTTGCTGAAGTCGAATTGTCATGCTGCCTAAACGTTCGCTGGCTGTGAACTCTACACTACCGGCAATGACTCTCGAAGGAATGAGGAGATGGGAACGGGGTCCCGTAAAGGAAACGGCTCCGCATCACGGACTTCCCCTAGCGTGCAAACCTCGTACCCCATTCAGGTACTGGCGTGGGCTCAGTCCGAACTGAATTTCTGTGTAGTGGAAAAACTGAAGCATGTTCCCGTCAAACGTCCAAAGTTAACATTCTATTTGACGCGCTTGCCAAACTGTATTAAAAGGTGAACTCATGAGGTACTTGGAAGATTTCTATAAGACTTTGAAAAGGGACCGGGCAGGGAGCTTGGTAAAGGTTGAGCAGGTAAAACGCCCGCATGCTAAGGAGTATTTAGGCAAGTTGGCCAAGGAGGGTTTAATTGAGCGTGTGACCTGGGGCTGGTACTGGGTCCCCGCGCCGGTCAAGGACGTGTGGGACTTCTTGGCAAAGGACCGGAACTGCAAGGTCATCGCTGTTCAGACCGCGGCCGGCTTCTGGAACCATGACTTCATCCACCGAAACGTTTACCGCATCAAGGTTCGAGACGAGTCCTATGGCAAGGCCTTGGAAGCCTTTGGCCGAGTCCGAGGCTGGGACATCGTGAGCGAGCCCTTGGACAGGCATACGAAGTGCGTCAGGGTGGGGCGTTTGTTGGTGGAGACCATCAACCAAAGCATTGTGGACTGCATCCAGGACTGGGCCTTCGCTGACGCCTTTGCCGCCTTGTATGCGAACAGGCGCCGCATTGACTGGGATGAATTGTTGCGGGAGTCCTATTGGAAGCGTGTGTCGGGCACCAGGGTTCGGACCCGGCAGGTCTTGGAATACGCCGGCTCCTTATTCAACGAATTATCTGGCCAAAACATTTTCAAAGCCGTCAAGCCCAGGTTGGAAGACGACTTCATCCGCAGGGAGATCGAAGAAGGCGTAGAGAAGGTCGTTGAAATTGCCTAGCCAACTCGAACTGCTCACAGCCAGGGAAGAAGAAGTAAGGAAGCTCGTGGAATGGCTGGGCAACAAGACCAACGGCTTCGAAGACCCGAAGCTGGTCTTGATCGGCGGCTACGCGCTGCGTGCCTATATCCCCTTCTCGCGTGCCACGAGGGACTGCGACTTCGTCTTAGAAAAAGGCGAGCCTTGGCATATAGATACCATCAAGCGCCTGCTTCCTCGTGGGATGAGCATCTCGAGCGAAGAGAAGCGGGGCGATTACGCTTTCTTGCGCTGCCTCAAGATCTTTCGGGTAGGACGGCTGGAAGCGAAGATTTCACTGGACTTCATGGAGAGCAAGGTAATCAGCAGAACCACCAATCAGGAAGTACTCATCAACCAGCAATTTCTGGACGCGAGCGCTCAAGCTGCCATTCCAATTGGCGCCGCAAGCGTACAGGTTTATGTGCCGACCTATACGGACTATCTCCTACTCAAGATTGTCTCAGCCAGGGCAAGCGATGTTCGCGATATCGCCACGCTGGTCTGGAAAAACGGAATTCCCACGGACCTTGAAACGCGGGCGGCCAAGCTTCGTCTTTCTCCGGAGGTCGTGAAGAAAGATCTTCGGAATATCATCGCGCCGGCCTTAGAGGATAGGCGGTTCCTGCATTCGTGGCGCGGCATGTTTATCACAAAAGATTTTACTGAAGAAACTAAAGAGGAGGTGCTACGCCAGCTGCGCCAGTTAATGGGCTAATGGTACGCAAGCGTCGCATCTGCTCACCGTCTTGTGGACTGCTCTTTTCCCGCCCACAGCCAGGACACCGGCGCATCATGAAGCCTTCGGCCCGGACAAACGTGGTGACCACGTTATACTACTGCCCGGGCCTGCTACCCCAACCCGAACGCCATCACTTCAAATGTGCGGTTACTTATCAGGAAAGCCCACGGAGAAGATTCCAATCCGAAAAAGGATTCTGCCTCAACTCGAAGGAGAACGGTAGTTTTCTAGCTCTTGACGCTCAGTGAATGGGCGAGCCTTTGCGTCTTCGGGCAAGAGGTCTCAGTACTCCAAGACATTCGTCACTTATACGTCCAGCGCAAAACGTAAATGGTACCGCTACCTAGCAATGTAGCCG
Organism: Deltaproteobacteria bacterium; assembly: GCA_016210115.1. Lineage (GTDB taxonomy): Bacteria > Desulfobacterota > Binatia > UBA9968 > UBA9968 > JACQUW01. The sequence continues at coordinate 5,108 of JACQUW010000315.1, forward strand.
AGGCTTCGAACACCCACTTTTGAGGTAGGTCGGCCTTCCCAAATTGATAAAAGCCGGGACGGGTCCCGGTTTTTAATCCGACTTATGTACGAGGTCTTGACGGAAAGAATGTTTTTGTAGATCGAGAAGTTAGCAGTGGTGGTCGCAGCAGGAC
>JACQUW010000321.1 GCA_016210115.1 Deltaproteobacteria bacterium
AAAACTAAGAACTCAAAACTGACTCCGTACCTCTTCGAACGCCCTAAGCGCTCGTTCCAGATGGTGATGAGAATGGGTTGCCATGAGTGTGATCCTCAGGCGCGACGTGCCTTCCGGCACGGTGGGAGGGCGTATTCCCTGGACGAATACATCCTTTTGCAGCAGGCGCTCAGAGAAAGCCATGCATTTCGAAGCCACACCTACAATGAGCGGCTGGATTTGGCTTTGGCTGTCCGCCAGCGAAAACCCGAGGCTGCGGAGCCCCTCTCGCAAGGCCCGAATGTTGTGCCAGAGAGCAAGCCGTCTTTGCGGCTCTCTGTATAAGAGATCAATAGACGCGATTCCCATCGCCATTACAGCCGGGGGAAGGCCGGTGGTGTAGATGACGCTCCGGCACCGGTTGATGAGGAGGTCACGCAGATCCCGGCTGCCAGCCACGTAAGCGCCGAAACCGCCGAGGGCCTTACCGAGAGTTCCCATCTGGATCGGGACACGCTTTCCCAATCCCAACTTGGCCACGATGCCGGCTCCAGTAGGGCCGAAAGCTCCGGTTGCGTGGGCTTCATCGACAATAAGCGTAGCGCCATAGCGCTCCGCCAGCCCGACGATTTCCGGCAGCGGAGCCTCATCTCCATCCATGCTGAAGAGCGTTTCGGTGACGATGAGCTTTTGGGTTTTTCCAGCGGCTTTCTTTAATTCGCTTTCCAGCCGGTCGAGATCGCAGTGGGGATAAATGACAACTTCTGCACGTGAAAGGCGGCAGCCGTCGATGATGCTGGCATGGTTTAGCGCGTCGCTAAAGATAACACTTCCCTCACCGGCCAGCGTCGGAAGAATCCCTATGTTGGCGTGATAGCCCGAGTTGAAAATAAGGGCGGCCTCGGTGCCTTTGAGCTGAGCGATCTTCTCCTCCAACTCTTCGTGCAGCGTCATGTTTCCCGAGATGAGGCGAGAGGATCCGGTCCCACAGCCATAGCGGTCGATCGCGGCCTTCGCCGCCTCCCGCAAAGCTGGATGGTTCGCAAGTCCGAGATAGTTGTTGGAGCAAAAGTTCAGCACCTCCCGCCCGTTCAGTGTAAGCGTCGGACCCTGATCTCCCTCCACAAGCCGGAGCTTTCTGTAAAGGCCAGCCTCCTTGAGGCGCTCCAGCTCGAGCCGTGCGAAATCGAGTGACATGGCTTCTTTTGCTTAATATAACGACCTCACGTTATCAACGGCAGGCTCTCTGCCCTTTTTGAGCCGTTCCTGGTATAAGAGGATTCTTCTCTAATCTAACCGCGCGAGCGAAAACGATTTCAAGGAGATAATCCCATGCGCATAGCAGTTCCTGATCTTATATCGAATTCCTATTTTCCGGCGATCGCGGCTGTGGAGCTAGGCTTCTTTCGGGCTGAAGGCCTCGATGTGGAAAAGGTCGAGCTGATGTTTCCTATTCCCAAGGCCATGGAGGCGCTGCGCAATGGCGAATTAGACTTCATTGCCGGCTCGGCCCATGCGACCCTGATGGCCTTCCCGGATTGGCAGGGAGCGAAGCTTTTGATGGCGCTCGCGCAACGAATGTACTGGCTTCTGGTCCTGCGCTCGGATCTGCGCCTCAAACGCGGCGATCTGAGCGCGCTCAAGGGACTTAGAATCGGCGCGGCTCCGGGAGTGGATTTCGGCCTTAAACGCTTGCTCGCCGAGGCCGGAATCGATGTCCAGAAGGAAGGATTTGAGTTCGGGCCTGTTCCCGGCGCAGCCGGAGCGGCCGTCTCATTTGGTCTTACAGCGGCTAAGGCTCTCGAAGAGCGAACGATAGACGGGTTTTGGGCCAATGCCATGGGCGCGGAGATTGCCGTCCGGCGCGGCGTTGGCACCGTAGTCCTGGATGTCCGGCGCGGGGATGGACCGCCTGCTGCATGGTATTTTACCTTTCCGGCTTTAGTGACTACCGAGCGGCGGGTCGAACAGGAGCCTGAAAGCGCCGCGGCAGCGATACGAGCAGTCTTGAATGCGCAAAAGGCCCTCCGCGAGGATCCTTCCCGCGCTACAGAAGTGGGTAAGCGGGTATTTCCTCCCACGGAGGCGGATCTGATTGCGGATCTCATCAAACGGGACATTCCTTACTATGATCCCACGATCTCCGAGGAGGTCGTTACGAAAATGAACCGTTTCGCTCAGGACGCGGGCCTTCTCTCGGGACCGGTTCCGTATGACCAGGTTGTGGCCGTACAGTTCCGCGATCTTTGGAAGGAATAAACGGATTCCGGTAGGGCAGGCCTGTGTGGCCTGCCCTAAGATAAAGAGTGACGGTGGCTAAAGAAAGGATCATCTACGCCTGCCAGAGTTGCGGGTTTCAGTCGCCCAAGTGGTTGGGCAAATGTCCGGATTGTGGCGAGTGGAACACGCTGGTTGAGGAGAAGATCGAGCGCGCGCCGCACCCGCGCGGTGAGCTCGTGCTGGGTACGAACGAGGCTCCGGCGCCGATCTCTGCGATAACGACGGCGGAAAAGGGCAGGGTCTTATCCGGAATCGGCGAGTTTGATCGGGTACTGGGTGGTGGCCTGGTTCCTGGATCAGTGATTTTGATCGGCGGCGATCCGGGAATCGGTAAATCAACCCTTCTCTTGCAGGCCTTTGCGGCCTTGAGCCAGGAAGGCCTTACCTGCCTCTATGTTTCCGGAGAAGAATCACAGAGGCAAATCAAGATGCGCGCCGAGCGGCTCGGCATCGTCTCTCCCAACCTGCTGGTCTTGAGCGAAACGTCTCTTGAGAAGATCTTAGAGCAGGTAAAAAAGATCAAGCCTTCGGTTCTCGTCATCGATTCGGTGCAAACCATTTTTACCTCTTCTCTTCCCTCAGCGCCCGGAAGCCTCAGCCAGGTAAGAGAAAGCTCAGGTTCGATTATCGTCCTGGCAAAAAAAAGCGGCCTCAGCACTTTTTTGATCGGCCACGTGACCAAGGATGGCTCACTGGCGGGCCCCAGAACGCTGGAGCACATGGTGGACACGGTGCTCTATTTTGAGGGAGAGCGCGGACACAACTTCCGCATCTTGAGGGCGGTCAAGAACCGTTTCGGATCGACAAACGAAATCGGCGTCTTTGAGATGAAAGAGGCCGGGCTGCGCGAAGTGAGTAATCCCTCGGAGTTGTTTCTTTCGGAGCGACCGCTCCGGGCTCCCGGCTCGGCCGTAATCTGCAGCATTGAGGGGACGCGGCCGATTCTAGTCGAGCTGCAGGCGCTGGTGAGCTCTACTTTTCTCGCTGTCCCGCGCCGCACGACCATCGGTGTGGACCACAATCGGGTGGCGCTCCTGGTTGCGGTGCTGGAAAAAAAGATGGGACTGAAGCTTTATAACCAGGACATCTTCGTCAACGTCGCCGGCGGCGTCCACGTCGATGAGCCGGCCGTGGACCTTGGGATCGTCACGGCAGTTGGCTCGAGTTATGAGGAGAAAGCGATCGAGCCACGGACGGTTCTGTTCGGTGAAGTGGGCCTGGCAGGGGAAATCCGCGGCATTGCTCAGGCTGAAGCAAGAGTCAAAGAGGCGGGAAAGCTCGGATTTGACCGCTGTATTCTGCCGCTCAGCAACAGCCGCCAGTTGACTCACATCAAAACCCCGGAGCTCTCCGGCATCAGTTCTCTGGCCGAGTGCTGGAACATCATCTTCTAAGTAGGGTAAGGCCGACGATATGGTCGCGCTTACAAGGTCTCATCTGCCAATAAATGTGGAAGAACGCGACCGCACACGGCAACCTCAACCTTCCCGCACGACCTCTTCCGGTCTTTTATCCTCCCGCAGGCCGAGGAATCGGGGGTGGCGCAGTTTATCTCCGGCGGTCCACTCGGTGAAGCCGATTTGGGCGACGAGCTTCGGGTTCACCCAATGCACGCCATGGCGCGGCAGGCCTTCGCCGGCGAACGGGCAGGTCGCCGTCTCCAGTTGCGCGAGCTTTCTACCCAGGCGCTCCAACGTGTCAGTGTCATACCCTGTCCCGACCTTGCCCGCGTACACCAGCTTTCCCCGACGGTAAAAGCCCACGAGCAGCGCTCCGAAGCCGATTCGCTTCCCTTGCGGATCCGTATAACCGCCGATGACGAACTCCTGTCCTTTAGTGCACTTGAATTTGAGCCAGTCGCGCGTTCTCCCGGAAACGTAAACGCTGTCCCCATTTTTTGCGATGATACCCTCCCATCCTCTCCGGCACGCTTCGTGATAATAAGTTTCACCCTCCGTCTCACAATGCTCCGTAAACTGCAGCGAATTCCGGAACTCGAAGGTCTTTTCGAAGCACTTCTTTCCGGTAACGGAGCAGGACCTGCCGCGTGTTGTGTTGTCCCAGATAGAGCAAGTCGAACAGATAGAACCACACGGGGACCCGGCGGAGAAGGTCGGCCGGCGCGTGCTCGACCTGCATGCGCTGTTGAAGCTTCGCGAAGCTGCTAATGCCGTTTTCGAACGTGACGATTTCACCGTCGGCGATGAAGGAATCGGCCTGCTGCCGATGAAGCGCCGCTGTTATCTCGGGATATTTCTCGTTCAGCCGTTTCTGGTTCCGTGAAAGAAGGAGCAACTCGCGGCCGTGGCGAAAGGCCAGGCAGCGCTCCCCGTCCAACTTCGGCTCAAACAACCATCCTTCTCGCGAAAAGCGCTCCTCCGTGAGTGTCGCCAGCATGGGCGCCACCCAGGTGGGTTGAGCGATCTTTCGAAGCCTTTCTTTGGCTATCGCGGGCAGTCCGGCAAGCGGGTCCCGATCCGCCATGAGACCTCACCGTTTCATTTCATGGCCCCGCCGCTCGCGTATCTCGAGATGACGAACGGCGTCACGACGGCTCCTGGTAGCGGATGAAGTGGTCATAGAGCTGGACCGGATGATTGATTGACGACGGCAGGGTCACCTTCGCTGGATGCACGATGAACGTGTGTAGTTCCTCGGGCGACGCCCCGGCGTGGGTGCCCATCTCGGGAATAAACGAGACGTGTCCATGCGGGGCGCCGATGCCGTAGATCACGAAGTCGCCGGCGCTCGGCATTGTCATCAGGTCCGCGATGGCCTGGATGACGAGCAAGGCATCGGCCCGCTCAGCAAAGGGGCCTGGGCCGGATTCGAGAAAGAGATAACGCTTGCCGTGCCAGAAGCAGACGGGGCCCTTGTTGGATCGTGCCAGCACCAGGCCCACCCCCGGGCTCTGCGAGAGCTTCTCAGCCAGCCCGGGAAAACGTCGCTCGAGAGCGTCGGCGTCAAACGGCTCTTTGACGTCCAGTATGTACAAGAACGCGTTGGGACCGGCGGAGATCACCCTGATTCCGTTCTGCTGGTGCGCCTCCGGGTCGCTGCGCCGCAGGAAATCCTCGTCGATGTAGTTGAGGAAATGCTGAAAGAGCCCCGCCGTTCCCTGCCGGCGGGCGCGGATCCCGCGCGCCAACCCGTAATCTGCCCGGGCTTCGGATGCCCCTCTGCCCGTCGGCTGGTTCAGTAACTGATCGAAAATCCACCGCTCGAAGCGCTGGCCGCCAGTGAGCTCCCGGTAAGGTATGCAAGCTGTCTGGCCGTGGTCGGAGAGGATATAGAGATCGTACTGGTGCTCGGGCACGCGTCGCACCACGCGCCAGAGCTGACGGATCGCGCGATCCACGCGACGCAAGGTTACGAGCGCAGGACGGCTGCGCGGACCGAAAGCGTGCGCAGCCTCATCGTAATCGATGTAGTTCACATAAACGGCCGGAGCGCCGGCATAGAGATCGCGGCAAACAGCCATTGTAAAGAATCCGCGCATCCAAATCGAGATGCCGATCTTGATCATAAACCAGCGCCGGCTCTGCCGTCTCCGCAACGGATTCGCGAGGAAGCGCGGCACGGCTCTCCCCAGCTCGATGAGGGTCCGCAGCAGGCTCTTCACGCACACCCAGCCGAGCACCACAAACGGCGACAGCGCCGCGAGCAGGCCGCGGCCGCTCGGACGCGTGATGCTCGCAAAGGTAAAGAGGTTATTCTCAGCGCCTCCCGTGAACACGCAGCCGTAGGCGCTGCCGCCCTCCAGGATGCCGCGCCGGCCCGCGGCCAGCTTGGCTTCGACCAACGCCGCGTGTCCGCGCCGAGGGAAGTGGATGTCGGTTTGCCGCTCCCGGTCGTAATAGTGGAAGCCCGGGATGTCGGGGCGTACACCGTACATCGCCGCCATCTGGAAGGCCGGCGTCGACGTCGGCAGCCCGACCGTCATCGGCTGTACGCGATAGCCGTGACGCCGCAACAATCGCTTCAGAAAAGGCATGTGTCCCGAAGCCAGCCCCTGATCGAGGACAGCGCGCGACAGACCGTCGATCTGCACGATCAGGAACCGCCGGTGGGTGGGTTCAGGAGCGCCGCCCCGGCGAAGACGGCGGACAAGACGATCGACCGCCCGCTGCAGAGAGAGGATCCGGTCGTCCAGACCCATTGTCACCTCAGTTCAATAATTTGCGCTGAGCCGTTTCGGCTCTCTGTCATCTATGTTGCTGTTCGCACGCCGACCTCATCCAAATGCTTCAATAGATCGGCGGGATCCTGGTAAACTCGATAGGCGCCCGCTTGTTCGAGCTCGTCCTGGCCGTACCCTCCCGAGAGCAGCCCCACTCCAAGCGCCCGGGCCCGGCGCGCCGCGAGAAGGTCCCAGACGCTATCTCCCACCACGACCGAGTCGCTGATCTGCACCTGCAGACGTACGGCGGCTGCTAAAAATAGATCCGGATCCGGTTTGGCATGAGACACCTGGTCCCGAGTAATCACAGGTGCGTCGGCGCCAACTCCAAGGACCTCCAACGTTGGCCGGGCGCTTTGGAGCCGCCCACTGGTAGCAATCGCCCACGGGACACCATTGTCCGAAAGGTAAGCCAACAGTTCCCGCGCCCCGGGCAATGGTCTCACTTGAGCCACCTGACGGGCATAGGCTTCGGCGTGAATTTGCTGGAGATGAGCCGCTTCTTCAGCGGTTATTCGACGTCCCGTTTCCCGTAGTAAGGCGTTGATGAGCAATCCCCCGCTCATGCCTATTCGGCGATGAATACGCCACACGGCCAGCTCGATTCCGGTTTTTTCCAAGGCTTCCCGCCAGGCTAGAACGTGCTGGTAGACACTGTCCACCAGAGTGCCGTCGAGATCGAATAAGAATGCGGTCATGGTTTACCCGCGATCCGAAATTCTTTCTGAGGCCAAAGATCTAACGGGACCCTCTGAGACAAAGGCCGCAAAACCAAAACTCGGTCGTGCTTTCTTACTTGCCTATAAGTGCTTCTATGAGCCATGATAGCTCGGAAAATTTCTGGGGAAAACCCTTCTATTACCTCGGTTCTTTTTCCGGATCGGGGTTAGCTCTTCGTCGGAGGTGGGCTAAATGTCTTTAGGAACGGCGGCGGCGAGCGGCGCATCGTTAATGCTAACGGTTGCTGTGGTGACACTTAGCCGGCGGAAGTTTCAAGAAAAGGGAGGGCGTTGGCTTAAACTTCTGAGCGGGGTCGTCATGTTAGGGCTGGGAATCCTGCTGATCGTGAGGCCCGAATGGCTCACGCGTGGAGTTCTCACGCCGCCCTAACGACGCCGTACAGTTGCCGAAACGTTGGAAAACCGCTAAGTTAGTTAGCCTGAAGAAGCCGGAGTGGTGGAATGGCAGACGCGCCGGACTCAAAATCCGGTGGGGTTCACCCCCGTGAGGGTTCAAGTCCCTCCTCCGGCACCAAAGAAATCAACAAGTTCCACGGTGCGCCTATCATTCCCCGCTCATTCCCCTTCTCTAGAATTGTGCCCATTCTGTGCCCGTTCCCTAGCGGATCGCTTTGATTTTGCTTTCCGCATGTAGGCTTTGAGTGTGTGCCGATATCTTCGCGGCAGCCTCTTTCAAATCGTCCTCACTCACGATGTCGTACCTGTCGAACACGCTCCGGGTCTTGTGCCCTGAAACCATCATGGCCACTCTCTCATGGACTCCCGCACGAACCATGTTTCTAACCGCAGTTCTCCGGAAATCGTGGAACAATTTCCCTGTGAGATTTGCTGCCTTGCAGCCGGCCGCCCAAACGTCCCGGATATCGCCCAGGGGCCTTCCGTTCCTGTGAAAGACAAAGGGACAAAGCAGGGTGGGCGATTGCCCGGGGATCTCTGCAACTTTCCGCTTCTCCCATTGCCCTTGAACGGCTTCGAGTAATTCACCGTCTAGAATAATCACCCGGCCGGCGCCGCTCTTTGTGGTTCCCGGATCGAGCCGGACGGTTCGCGCGTTCAAGTCAACTTGGTTCCACTTCAACGAAAGGATCTCCTGCTTTCTCCATCCCGTGTAATAAGCAAACGTGAGAACCGGCTTGAAGGAATCGGGCGCCGCGTCTCTCAGGGCGACGAAATCTCCATGCTCAAAGAACCCCGTTCGGACGTTGTTCTCCTGGAGCATCGGAACGTGAGGCTTCCGGTAAATCTTCTCTGCGTGAATGCCAAGGGTGAACATTCTCTTGAGAGCCGCCAATTCCCGGTTGATGGTTGCGTTTGCGGCTTTTTCGTCCAGCCGGTTCGAGATGTACTTCCTTACCAGATCCGTGCCCACATCATGCGCCCGATAATGCTCGAAGAAAGCCAAGATGTGCTTTAAGACTTGGTCTGCTTTGTCCTGAGACTTCTTGCCGTTCACCTTGTAATCGTTCAGGTAATCTTCCGAAAGCTGCTTTATGGTTACCTTATCCGCTTCCGGTCCGATGAACCTTCCCGTGGAAATCTCTCCGAGTCTTTGCTTTAGAAGGTCGGCGGCCTGCTTCTTGCCTGAGCCAGAGGACTCCCGGTAGGGCTTCCCGTTGCGGTAGTATTTGATCCAGAAAACTCCTCCGCGCTGGTAAACAGTTCCCATTCCTCGCCGCAGTTTCATTTCCTCTTCCCCCCTTTCCTCTGCTTCTCAAGCCAGAGTTCCACGGCTTGCTTGAGAGCTTCATTCATTGAAATCCCTGCTTCGATGGCTGCTATTCGCAGCGTCTTATGAAGCTCGGGATCAATGCGAAACATGGTTGCTTTCATATCCTTTACCCCCTTCCTGGTTTCTTTCATGCTTGCTTGATAGCATGTCAGCAAACCGCTGTCAAGGGGTGTGCTTCCGATCGAGCCACTTCTTAATCTGCGAGGGGCAAAACTTCCGATACTTGCCAATTCTTACCGAGGGGATTTTGCGGCTCCTCGCCTGTGCATGGATGTGCCCGATATCGACTCCCAGAATCTTCGCCAATTCTTCGGCGCTGAGTAGAGGTTCCAGAGTTGCGCCGTTGCTGTTTTTTTGGATCTCGGCCCGGATCGAACGTAGCTCCTGAATGCCCGTGAGGAGAGCATCTTCGAGCTTATCAATCCGGCTAAGAGCTTCTAAAGGGTCCATTCTTCAGGCACACTCTAGGCACAGTCCTAAAAATCGCTTAGAAAATCCGCAGTTTCCAATGCCCCACGGGATTTAATATCCTGCGGCGCCGCGCCACTCTCTCACCTAAGCCGCCTCTCCGGTCCTTCCGGACTGATGCGCTTCCAAGCGCCGGTATTCTTCAATTCGGAACTGGAGGTCATCTACCCATCTCCCGATCGCGCCGGGCGCCGAAATGATTGGGCCGTAAAGGCCGTCCGAGTTGCTCGGCTCTTCTCTCAGCCGGTACTGCCTAAAATCCTGGGGGTCAGCCTGCTCGACTTCCCTTAAGGCTTCGAGAAGTTGGGTTCCGGCGCTGTTCAGCAGATGTTGGAGCCGCTCGAGCTCTACGAGAGGGACAAGAGCGTAGCGAACGTCGGCGGGAAGTTTGTTTAAGAGGCTTAGGATCATCTCCGCCGACGGGCGAACTTGCCGTAGGCTTGCGATGGCTTCCTGGAGCCTTTGTTTGACTGGCGCGAGGACAACCTTAAGTTCTGCCACCTCTCGTTGATGGGCGAGGTCCGCCTCGGCTGCCCGCTGCGCCGCCTGCCGGCTTGCCTGCTGTACCAAGTCGTTGAGTTTTTCGATCACGTCCATGCTCATCGTCCTCCTGTTGAAGATTTAAAGAGCCGTTCGGCTTCGGCCAATGTTTTGGGCTCCTTTTTTCGGTAGGCTTCAGACCGCATCAGAGCAATGGCTTCCTTCTCTGCTGCCGGGTCCACAATGCCGTCAGGCCGGTTCTCGTTGGCTTCGAACCTTTGGGCCAGCTCATCGAAGAGAATCAGGGCTTCCACATCGTTGCCGATGCTGTCTTTGACCCGCTCGAAAAGTTCCTCGCGGCCACTGAAGACCTGGCGCGCGAAGTTCTGCACGCGAGAAAGCCGCGCCTCGGTTTCGGATCCCCAGTGGCTTTGCATTTCCTCAAGTGCGACGTCGTAGGTGTCGAGATTTTTGGAATCCGCGTTCTCCTCCGGCGCCGCTTCGCCAGGCGGTTCACTGGGCCCCGGCTCGCCCTGTCCCCCGCCTTCGCCCTGGCCGCCGGCCGCGGCTTTCTCGGCCGCCTCTTGTTGGCGTAGAAACTCCCAGTGAGATTCCGGTGGTTGCGGTATAGTTCCGTCATTTTTTTCCATGAAATGCTTCCTTTCGCGTTACGCTGCCTTTTTGCTCACGTGTTCGAACCGTCTCATCATGTTGGCAAAGTCGTTCCAGTCCATCCAGCTTTTTCCCCGGAGATGCGCCAGCCAGCTTGCTGTTTCGGCCGGGCTCGAAAAAAAGCTCTCGAACTCGACATAATAGGTTTCGAATCCGCTGGTACACGCGCAGACGAATTTCCATTCGCCGCTGAGCCCGCTTTCATCGTTGTACTTTTGAAACCACGAGAATGACGTGGCTGGAGTTTTTCCGCAGATTTCGCAGGGTGGATAACGCTTTATTCGTCGTGCCATTCCCGAGATCCCCTTTCTTCTTCGTGATCACGATACGTCGCACAGACCGGATCATAAAAAAGCCGTGCCATGCCCCGGCGGCCAACGTGCCGGAAACGGATTTTTTGAACGTGGATTTGAACCTCGGCCGAATCGGCTTCGGAGAGGTCGCGCCAGACTACGATGCCGTTGTCTGCTTTGTTTCGCCAATGAGCCGAGCCGGCGCAGTCGTACAGAGTAGGGACCGGATACCTTCCGGCGTCATCCCGGTAAAGTTTCGCGGGATGGATAACAATCCAGACGTGGATTTTCCTCTGACGGGCAAAAACACGGATGCGCTTCAGGCTCTGGGAGATGTATTCTGTTTCACTCAAACCGGCAGGGCGAAGAGCCTCCAGCTCGTTCCAGGGATCAATGACCAGACCGCGAATTCCCCGGCGCAAACAGAGTTGACCAGCGGCTTCAAGGATTTTTTCAATCGTCCAATCATCCTCGTTGCCTGGCAGGATCCACGCGAAGTGGTCATTCACCCACTCCATAGCGGATTCGAACTCCTTCTCGCTCATCCGTTGCGTCGGCCCATCGTGGAATGGCTTCCCGATAAACTTTTCGGCGATGGCGGCCATGTGCTGCTCAAGTGGCAAGTTCTCAGGTGAGAACAGGGCGAAGCTCCAGCCGTGGACTCGGGCAAGATTCACAAGCAAGGAATCCAGCCAATTTGATTTGCCGCTGGACGGGATCCCGGTCACTGCCGTGAACTCGCCAGGACGGACAGTGTACAGGCGGTCCAGCTCGCGCCATCCTGTGCGATAGCTCGGCTCAAAGCCCTGCTTATAGAGACGGAGTAAATCTTCCCGGTAGTCCGCAATCTCAAAAACACCTTCGAGTGGGAAGCGCTCGGCATTCTCAATGAACCAGCGCAGATCCTCAGCGCCATCTCTGACAAGCACTTCGTTTGCGTCCTTGCGGCCCTCAGGCCAGCGCACACGCGAGCATTTCTCTTGCCCCAGCCGCCGTGAAAGTTCTTCTTCGAGGCGCCGCCCTGGGCCGTCTGCATCAACAGCGATGATGTGTTGCTTAACTGCCTCGATTTTCTCGCGGTCGGCTTCGAGGAAGCTCAAAAGAGCATCATAATTCTTGGCGTTAGGTGGAGGCGCACCATTCGGCACTGACACGCAGTTTCTGAAGCCAGCCACCTCAAGCGCCAGCTTGTCGCATTCACCTTCAACCCACACAAGCGGCTTCTCGGGGTCGATGTCATCAATCCCGTAGAGCAAAAGCTCGCATCCGGCTTCCAGGCGGAAATGCTTCTCGCTGAGCGTTCGATATTTTCGATTTATGAGCTCGCCGGCTCGGAAATATGGGAAGATCAGTGCTTCGGCGTGGTCTTCAATCTGCGGAAAATAAACCCGGCCGTAGTCAATCCGGTTGCGCGATAGCGCGGCGTCGTTAATGCCGCGCGCGCGAAACCAGTCAAGAGCATTTTGCGGGATCGTAAGCTGTGGGCGTGGATCGGGTCGGCGATATTGCGGCTTGTTCCAGTGATGCAGTTCGCTTGGACGATCTCCATTTCGGCCTATCCCGCCGGTCCACGCGCAGTGATGGCAGATCCAGGTCTGCTTCTGGATATTCACGGAGAGGCATTTGGCATTCTTCTTCCGGCGTTCATGGCTGCACTTCGGGCATGTCGTCTGCACCTCCGGCCCGCTGGCGCTGCTCGGGATCTCGATTGCATAATCGGCAAGAGTCATCATCCAACGAATCCTCCGTTGGCGCGCTGCCGCTGCGCCGGGATCTCCCATAGCTCTTTCCAATGCTCGCCGGGACCGAAGAACGTTTTTGCTTGCTGGACGTACACCGTGTTTTCTTTGCCAGTCGCACGAACATAGCTGGCGTATCTTTCAACCCCGGCGATCAGTTCGGCGGGATCAATACCAGCGCGAAGCCGGGCGTTAAACTTCGCGTGCGCATTCTCTTTGGAATTACCGCCGGCCCTCTTTGGGTAGAGTTTCCAAGCTGTCTCAAAAGCCGCGTCAGCGGCGCCGTTGTCTTTTGTAGATGTCTTTTGTCTTTTGTGTGTCTCTCCAGAGAGAGAGTTTTCTGTCTCTGTAGAGAGAGAGTCTGTTATCTCCAGAGAGTCTCTCTGTGTAGAGAGTCTCTCCAGAGAGTGTCTCTCCAGAGAGAGGGGTTGAAGCCACTTGCCGTAGTCTTTTTGTAAGCCGTAAAACACCCGGGAGGGACTTTCTCTCTTCACGTTCAGGATTTGTCTACCTAGGAGAGCTTTCAGTGTTCGAGCGATATTCTGTTGTCTGATCCCCGTCCCCCCGACAAATTGACTTAGCGAGATGCGGTCCATTTTTTTGTTGAATCCGTAAGTCCGCCGGATTACGAACCACAAAATTCGCGACTCATAAGGGGATAGATTCACACGGGCCAGGGCCTCCGCCAATTCGTTGGCGATGCGAAAAAACCCGTTTTCGAGTTGCGGACTCGGGGGCATGTTTCCTATCGCGCCTCGGACTCGTCCAAGAGATCACCTGCCTGGTCCTGTTCGGCTTCGGCGCGAAGACGCCCAAGGCTTTTCAACTCATCGAGATCAACCCTGGTTGATCTAGGGCCCAATTTGTAGATGGGAATCTTTCCTGCCCGTATCCACCGGCGCAGATGATCGATCGACAAATTCAATTCTCGTGCAGCCTGACTTACACTGACCAACATTTTTCGCTCCCTTCCATGCCTTGACTTGTAATTGACTTTGCACCTTGAATACACTAAAGTCAATGTAATTAGTGTTACACTCTCAAAGGGGGGGTATGTGCAAAATGCGTGTAACAGCGAGCCGATGGTTGATCCCGTTTCTTGACCTGCTAGCGGACTTTCTCAATCAAGATTTAGATCGAGGGGGCTTGATGAGTGACTGGTTCCCAAACTCTTGGAGTAGCTTTCTAAAGAAGGCCGACCGTATCAGTGGGATGGTTGCCCATGAGTTCGGGGGGCCGAATGGGAAAGAGAAGGCCGCGGGTGTTCAATTGGAACTGCTTCGGCTCTTGCAATCTCTGATCGAAGGCAAGCCAGATCGGGATCTCTATGAAGCGCTTGGTCTTTTGGTAGGACTCGAAAAACACATCCAGCTTTCTCCAGCGAATAAGAAAGCGGCTCAAGCGGCTGAGACGGACTATACGCCTCTAAGAATGCGCCCCGGCCGAAGGTTCTTTAAAATTCACCGTACCAAATGGGCTTTGGAGTCTTTCCCCAAAGTCCTGGACGCAAGAGGCTATTTACTTTCGATCATGGAGGCAGCGCTCACGGAGGGCGAGCTATCACGGCTTAGGCAGTGTCGGTTAGACACCTGCAGTAAGTTTTTCGTGGCGAAAGATACTAAGCGGGAATTCCACGATGATTCATGCAAGGTCACCTACTTTAACAAGCGCCACTTGGCAGAAAAGTACCATACGAAGAATCGGCAGCGAAAAAGGGAATTGGCAGAAGCCAAAAACAAGAAGTAGGGAAGGCTCAATTAGGCTCTCCCGGCCCCTTTGAACCATCCGCGGGGGGAAGGCGCCGCTCAAAGGATTGAACCTCGATCGCGGGTGTCACGTCGATCTCATCGCGATCTGGAGGAGTAACCCGGTAGGATGCTGGCAGGCTCGAAAACGAAAGGACGTTTATTTGCAACGGGCTGCCGCCGTCCTCGCCACCCTGTAGAACCACTGGCGCCTTCCCCCAACCTCGCTCCAAGAGATTCTCGGCCGCCCTGATCCGATCGTGAAGGCTGCATTTCTCGCCCTCAACTTTATCGTTCACCACGGCAATCAAAAAATCCGCAAGGTCCTGCCCACCGTGAAGAGCAACTCGAATTTTCTCCGCCAGTGACAACGCCTTCGTTCTCCGCGGGCGGCCCCCACGATTACCCGTCTCGCCAGGCTTCCACGGCTTACCACGCAGTTTTGGTTTCGGCTTTTCCGTAGCCTCGAATTTTTCGCTCACTGTCCCTGTGATGATTTCGGATGTTTCCAACTCAGAATCCTTTGTAAATCCAACATACTGCTCGAATAACTATCAGCATTCCTTTACCTTCCGCGCCGCTGTTTCCCTACCCTATCAGACATTCCGTTCCCTGTTTCCGTGCTTTGCTCCGGTCCATTGCGCCCTGCTTATGCCCTGAACTCCCGTTGATCTCCGTCCTTCAGCGGGGTTCTTCTCCGTCGCTTTTCTCTTTCCCGCTCGGCTTCCTGTTCCGCTAAGGGCGCGATGCGGCCGGCCTCGATTTCCGGCTGCTCGATCGCCTGCAGTAAAGTTTCCAAGGGTGTGGTCATGTCGGTTTCTCTCCCTTCAAAGGGCCATTGTGACACCTTGAGAGCCCGGTTAATGGTAAGGTAGCCATCTGACGAAAATGCCCTTTTTTTCTCGCGTAGAATCAAATAGTTCTGAGCCTATTTCGTTATCATCCGTGACTTTCTTCGGCGATGCGCTTTGAGTCTCTCGTATGCCGATGCGTAAAGCCGTTTCCGTCCCGGTTTTGGATGCGGGTGAAGTGGCTGTCCCCGGCAAGGCAGGTAAATATCATCGCCACGCAACACAAGCCCCATCGCCTCAAGCCGGCGCGTCTGTGCTTCGAGAAAATCAGCCATTGTCATGTTGCCGCGTTGTCAGTAACCGTATCCCAGGCGCCGGCCTTGTTCATGCCGTCGCCAGTCGATCCCGTTGCGCTCATAGGACGAAGCAGCCTGACTGCGAGGGTTCCATCCACGAGTAGACACGCATGGGCCACGGTGGCGTAACCCTCGTCCATCAGGGTCTTTGCCCTGCTCTCAGCTTCAGCCAATGATGCGAATGCTGCCATAGTCGTCTCCTTTCCGGAGGGTCTGAAAAAAATTGAAGTCAAAATGTGAAGGTCCCCACGTAGGTGTGGCGAAAACAAAAAAGGGGGCTGCCCGGGGGTACCCCGGCCATGAATTTTCTGTGCCCGTTCTGTGCCCAAACCATCAAAAGGGAAGAGCAGGGAAAGGCGCACACGGGATGCGAAGCGCCTTGAATTCGCTCTGGTAGATTGTCTTAGATGCTGATCCATTGGATGAGACCCAGAACTCAAAATCCGGTGGGGTTCACCCCCGTGAGGGTTCAAGTCCCTCCTCCGGCACCAGACCTTCTCAACTCATTCCCGTTTCGCCGTGCAGTTTCGTCGGCGTCCGGTGAGAAATTCCGAACCGCACGCGAAAACTTCGCGCCAAAAAATATCATACATGTGTCGGCAATCTCGTACAGGTATTCACCGCAATCTCATCTACTGCCAGGGACGCGCCAGGCCATCGCCGGGGCCTGTTTGCTACGTATACTCGGTTTCACGGTCGGGCCTGTTTAGTGATTCCCTCGAAAGCACCTCGCGTTGCTTGGTTGAAGGCCTCGGGCGCAAGGGGTCGGGCCGCGGCCGATGGGCAGGTACCATGGGTCGAATCGGGCTCATCGGACGTCCGCGGCCCTCTTTCTTCCGCCCCTCGGCCCAGATGAAAGCCGCTGCCCGTTCGGAGAGCCCGCCATCCGACCTGCCTGCCGGCAGGCA